>NZ_JAWQLY010000001.1:0-514729 GCF_033446685.1 Halomonas sp. HP20-15
GGTGGATGTAGCTCAGTGGTAGAGCCCCGGATTGTGGCTCCGGTGGTCGTGGGTTCGATCCCCATCATCCACCCCATGTCGTCTTGCTGCCGTCTCTTTCGAAGTGGTGGATGTAGCTCAGTGGTAGAGCCCCGGATTGTGGCTCCGGTGGTCGTGGGTTCGATCCCCATCATCCACCCCATTTCGCAAGCTGTCGTCTAGTGCGACGTCATCTCGTCTCTTTCTCCCCGCCCTGATTCCTCTGTATCATCCGGTTAGCGATGGCTCGTTTGCCTTGATGAGCGCGGCCCTGTGCGTCCGGCTTGGCACAAACGCTCGGACTGGACGGCAATTTGCCGCTACAGGCCTTGTAAAGTGCGCCTTGCGACACCATAACATCGCACATTGGCAGTGCTTGCCAGCGCGCCCGGGGATTCTTAGAATCCAGCTCTTTTGAACATACTTTCAAACGAAACGCCCTAGTCGGTAGAGGACCATCCATGCAAGTTTCCGTCGAAACGACTTCACAGATCGAACGCCGCGTCACGGTACAAATACCCGCCGACGAGGTCGATCAGGCTGTTAGCGAACGTCTTCGCGATACCGCCCAGCGTGTACGCCTGAATGGCTTCCGCCAGGGTCGGGTACCGATGGCGGTAGTCAAGCAGCGCTACGGTCACGACGTGCGCAACGAGGTGGTCAGCGAGCTGATGCGCCAGAACTACGTCAAGGCGATCACCGAGCAAAGCCTCAATCCGGCCGGGTATCCGAACATCGAGCCGACGGTCAACGAGGCCGGCAAGGATCTGGAGTTCGTCGCCACGCTGGAGATCTATCCGGAAATCGAGCTGGCCTCCATCGAGGGCGCCGAGGTCGAACGTCCGGTCGCCGAGGTCAACGACGCCGATATCGACCAGATGATCGAGACGCTGCGCAAGCAGAACGCAGGTTGGGAAGCGGTCGAGCGTGAGGCGGCGGACGGCGATCAGGTCAAGATCGACTTCAAGGGCTATCTCGGCGGCGAGCCGTTCGAAGGCGGCGAGGCCGAAGGCCACGAACTGGTGATCGGCTCCAACAGCTTCATCCCCGGTTTCGAAGATCAGCTGGTCGGCGCCAAGGCCGGCGACGAGAAGACCATCAAGGTCACCTTCCCGGAGGATTACCAGGCAGAACACTTGGCCGGCCAGGAAGCGACCTTCGAAGTCAAGGTTCACCAGGTCAATGCCCAGCAACTGCCCGAGGTGGACGCTGAATTCATCCAGCGCTTTGGTGTCGAAGAGGGCGACCTGGACAAGTTCCGCAACGAAGTGCGCAACAACATGCAGCGCGAGATCAAGCAGGCCGTCGACAATCGCGTCAAGCAGCAGGTGCTCGAGGCGTTGCAGAAGGCCAACGACGTTCCCGTGCCGGCCTCGCTGATCGAACAGGAGACCGATACGCTCAAGCGCCAGGCGGCTCAGCAGTTCGGTCTGGGCGATGACTTCGACGTTTCCCAGCTTCCCAACGAGCTGTTTGCCGACCAGGCCAAGAGCCGGGTTCAGGTGGGGCTGTTGCTCGCCAAGGTGATCGAGACTCACGGACTCGAGGCCAGCGACGATGAGATCAAGGTCAAGGTCGAAGAGCTCGCCCAGCAGTATCAGCAGCCTGAAGAGGTGATCGACTATTACCTCAAGGACGAGCAGATGAAGAATCAGGTCAAGTCTGCCGTTCTCGAAGAGAAGGCGGTTGACACGCTTCTCGCTCAGGCACAGGTTAAGGACGTCGAGATGTCCTACGAAGAAGCGCTTCAGGCTGCCCAGCAGCAGCAGGGCGGCGAAGAAGACGCCGAGAGCGCCGACGATACGTCGTCACAGCAAGCCTGATCCGCGGGCAGTTCAGGAACGACGACCCGGCTCCGGCCGGGTCTCTAGTCACTGCAACGCGGATAGGGCTGGGCTGGATTTTCCAATCACCGGATTAAGGAAGTCACGCAATGGGCAACGAGTTCGATATTCAAAACGCCGGTGGCTTGGTCCCCATGGTGGTCGAGCAGAGCGCGCGCGGCGAGCGTTCCTACGATATATACTCTCGCCTGCTCAAGGAGCGGGTGATCTTCCTGGTGGGACCGGTGGAAGATTACACCGCCAACCTGGTGGTTGCGCAGTTGCTGTTCCTCGAGTCGGAGAACCCGGACAAGGATATCCATCTGTATATCAACTCGCCGGGCGGTTCGGTGACGGCGGGCATGTCGATCTACGACACCATGCAGTTCATCAAGCCCGATGTCTCAACGGTGTGTCTGGGTCAGGCAGCCAGCATGGGCGCGCTGTTGCTGGCCGGTGGTGCCAAGGATAAGCGCTTTTGCCTGCCGAATTCGCGGATGATGATCCATCAGCCGCTGGGCGGGTATCAGGGCCAGGCTTCGGATATCGAGATTCATACCAAGGAGATTCTCAGTATCCGCCATAAACTCAATCGCATTCTGGCCGATCATACAGGACAGGATATCGAAACCATCGCCAAGGATACCGACCGTGACAACTTCATGGACGGCAACCAGGCGGTAGAATATGGCCTGATCGATGCGATGCTGGATAAGCGTCCGGCATCCTGATAGCGTAAATTCTATCCATGCATAACATGGCGGCCCGCGGCGGGTCGCCTGCCCTAAAGAGGTACGCGAATGGCCGACGGCAAAGGCAAAGACGAGGGCAAGCTGCTGTACTGCTCGTTCTGCGGTAAGAATCAGAACGAGGTACGCAAGCTGATTGCAGGCCCTTCCGTCTACATCTGCGATGAATGTGTCGACCTATGCAACGACATCATTCGCGAGGAAGTCCTCGAGGCCGACGCAGAGGGTGACGAGGATCGCCTGCCCGCTCCGCGTGAGCTCCGTAATACCCTCGACGATTACGTGATCGGTCAGGACCGCGCCAAGATGGTGCTATCCGTGGCCGTCTATAACCACTACAAGCGCTTGCGCGCCGGCGTGAAGTCGGACGAAGTCGAGCTCGGCAAGTCGAACATTCTGCTGATCGGGCCGACCGGTAGCGGCAAGACGCTGCTCGCCGAAACGCTGGCGCGATTGCTCAACGTTCCGTTCACCATCGCCGATGCGACGACACTGACCGAAGCCGGTTACGTGGGCGAGGATGTCGAGAACATCATCCAGAAGCTGCTCCAGAAGTGCGACTACGACGTCGAGAAGGCGCAGAGAGGGATCGTCTACATCGACGAGATCGACAAGATCTCGCGCAAGTCGGACAACCCCTCGATCACTCGCGACGTCTCCGGCGAGGGCGTACAGCAAGCGCTGCTCAAGCTCATCGAGGGCACGACCGCCTCGGTGCCGCCGCAGGGCGGGCGCAAGCATCCGCAGCAGGAGTTCCTGCAGGTCGATACCGGCAATATCCTGTTCATCGTCGGCGGTGCGTTCGCCGGGCTGGACAAGGTGATCCGCGATCGCGCCGAGAAGGGCGGTATCGGCTTCAACGCCTCGGTCAAGAGCAAGGACAACGAGCAGGGCGTCGGTGACGTGCTGGCGCGGGTGGAACCCGAGGACCTGGTCAAGTTCGGCCTTATCCCTGAGTTCGTGGGCCGTCTGCCGGTCATCGCGACACTGACCGAACTGACCGAGGATGCCTTGATCGAGATCCTCACCGAGCCCAAGAACTCGCTGATCAAGCAGTACGCCAAGCTCTTCGAGATGGAGAACGTCGAACTCGACTTCCGCGAAGACGCCCTGCGTGCGGTGGCGCACAAGGCGATGGCCCGCAAGACCGGGGCGCGCGGGTTGCGCTCGATCCTCGAGTCGGTGCTGCTCGATACCATGTACGAAGTACCGTCGCTGGATGGCGTAACCAAAGTGGTGATCGATGAGTCGGTGATCGCGGGAGAGAGTGAGCCGCTGCTTATTTACTCCCAGCAGGAAGAAAGCAAGGTCGCCAACAAGGACGGTTGAACCTTTCTCGTTGCGACGGGGGCCCGTTGAGGCCCCCTTTTCGTTTCTGCGTGCCCGCCGGCGCGGTTGCAAAGCGTCCTGTTTGCCCCCATCACTGGTGTCAGCCGTGAGCCGCGCTGGCGGCCCAACCATCCGATTCGTGAGGACTGCCTGCAATGCAGCAGAACACCCAAGAGACATTCAGTCTGCCCCTCCTGCCGCTGCGCGATGTCGTCGTCTATCCGCAGATGGTCATCCCTCTGTTCGTCGGTCGCGAGAAGTCGATCCAGGCTCTCGAGGCGGCAATGGAAGCCGACAAGCGGGTGCTGCTCGTTGCCCAGCGAGAGGCCGGTCAAGACGACCCCGAGGCCGGCGATCTGTTCTCGGTGGGCACCGTTGCCGACATCATGCAACTGCTCAAGCTCCCCGATGGCACCGTCAAGGTGCTGATCGAGGGGGCCTCGCGAGCCGACGTGAAAGACGTCACCCACAATGAAGACGGTTACAGCACCGCGCAGGTGGTGATGCGCGAGAGCCAGCCGTTGTCCGAGCGCGAGCAGGAATCGCTGGTACGCGTACTGCTCAACCAGTTCGAGCAGTACGTCAAGCTCTCCAAGAAGGTGCCTAACGAGGTCCTCGGCTCCTTGCAGGGCATCGAGGATCCGAGCCGTCTGGTCGACACTATCTGTGCTCATCTGTCGTTGAAGATCGGCGACAAGCAGGAGCTGCTCGAGATGGACCGGGTCCGCGATCGCATCGAGCACCTGATGGCGCTGATCGAGTCCGAGATCGATCTCCTGCAGGTCGAGAAGCGGATCCGCTCGCGGGTCAAGGAGCAGATGGAGAAATCCCAGCGGGAGTATTATCTCAACGAGCAGATGAAGGCCATCCAGAAGGAGATGGGCGAGCTCGAGAACGTGCCCAACGAGGCCGAGAAGTACGAGAAGCTGATCGAGGAGTCGGGGATGCCGGCCGAGGCCGCCGACAAGGCCAATCAGGAACTCAACAAGCTCAAGATGATGGCGCCGACCTCTGCCGAAGCGACCGTCGTGCGCTCCTATCTCGACTGGCTGGTCGCCGTGCCGTGGAAGAAGCGCACGCGCGTCAAGCATGATCTGGGCAACGCCGCCCAGGTGCTCGATACCGATCACTACGGCCTGGAGGAGGTCAAGGAGCGGATCCTCGAGTACCTGGCCGTGCAGAAGCGCGTCAAGAAGCTCAAGGGGCCCGTGCTCTGCCTGGTGGGCCCCCCCGGCGTCGGCAAGACCTCGCTCGGCCAGTCGATCGCACGGGCGACCAACCGCAAGTACGTGCGCCTGGCCCTGGGCGGGGTGCGTGACGAATCCGAGATCCGCGGTCATCGGCGCACGTACATCGGCTCGCTGCCGGGCAAGGTCGTGCAACGGATGAGCAAGGCCGGCGTCCGCAACCCGCTGTTCCTGCTCGACGAGGTCGACAAGATCGGCGCCGATTTCCGTGGCGATCCGTCATCGGCGCTGCTCGAGGTGCTCGATCCCGAGCAGAACGATACCTTCAGCGATCATTATCTCGAGCTGGATTATGATCTGTCGGACGTGATGTTCATCTGCACCGCCAACTCGATGAACATCCCCCGGGCGCTGCTCGATCGCATGGAAGTTATCCGTCTGCCCGGCTATACCGAAGACGAGAAGCTGGCGATCGCCGAGCGTTACCTGGTATCCAAGCAGTTGAAGGCCAATGGACTCAAGGACGGCGAGCTTGGCTTCTCCGCGGAAGCGCTGCTCGAGTTGATCCGCTACTATACCCGTGAAGCCGGGGTGCGTGAGCTCGAGCGTCAGATCGCCAAGGTCTGTCGCAAGGTGCTGCGTGAGCGTCTCGAGCGGGAAGGCAAGGAAGGCGCTTCGGCACCGCAGATGCTGACGGGCGAGGACATCGAGGCCTACGCGGGGGTGCGGCGTTTCAGCTACGGCCTGGCCGATCAGGAGAACCAGGTCGGTCGGGTCACCGGTCTGGCCTGGACCTCGGTCGGGGGCGAGCTGCTCAATATCGAGTCGGTGGTCACGCCGGGCAAGGGCCGGGTCAACAAGACCGGCTCGTTGGGCGACGTCATGAAAGAGTCGGTGGACGCGGCGCATACCGTGGTGCGGGCGCGGGCGGTACCCCTGGGCATCGACCCCGAGCGCTTCGAGAAGGAAGACCTGCACATCCACGTTCCCGAGGGGGCGACCCCCAAGGATGGCCCGAGCGCCGGCATCGCCATGGTGACGGCGATGGTTTCGGCCTATACCGAACGTCCCGTGCGTTGTGACGTGGCCATGACCGGTGAGGTCAATCTGCGCGGCGAGGTCATGCCGATCGGCGGTCTTAAGGAGAAATTGCTGGCGGCACGGCGCGGTGGTATAAAGACGGTGCTTATTCCGGAAGAGAATCGCCGGGACCTCAAGGAGGTGCCGGACAATGTCAAGGACGCGCTGGAAATCAAACCCGTTCGTTGGATCGATGAAGTTCTCGATGTTGCATTAATGGATCTTTCCGAAGGCGGTGGCGAGGAGAATAGAATCGAAGATGCAACGCCCTCGCACAGCATGATAAGTACACATTAAGCATAATTTGTCGTCATGACGGGTTGAAAAACCCGTCATGACGGGGTTTGGCCCAATGGTTGGTTGACAGTAGTTTTACCGCATTGCTATAAATTGCGCTTTGCTGTGATCGTGTGTAGCCACCGTTAGATTGTGCCGATTACCAGTAATTTCCGAAGAAACAGTCAAGGGGTGAAGTGTGAATAAATCCGAGCTGATCGAAGCCATCGCCGCATCTGCCGACATTCCCAAGGCGGCAGCCAGCCGTGCGCTGGATGCGATGATCGATACTGTATCCGACTCGCTGAAGAAAGGGGATTCCGTAGCCTTGGTTGGTTTCGGTACCTTCACCGTCAAGGAGCGCGCTGCACGCACCGGTCGCAATCCGCAGACCGGCCAGCCGATCAACATCGAGGCGGCCAAGGTTCCAAGCTTCAAGGCCGGCAAGGCACTCAAGGACTCGGTCAACTGAGTTTCGAGTAAGTTTCGTCAATTTCGAGATTTATCGCGGAGCCTGGCGGCGATTCTCAGGGCGCTGATGATTGAGCCATGACATTGTGCATCCCTTATTGCCGGATGCTGCCATATAGGCCCCGTTGCCAGGCGCACCGTACAAGCGGTGCGCCTTTTTTCGTTACAGAAGCTATCCGAGGCCAGCATGCTGCAACAAATCCGGGACCGCTCCCAGAGTATGGCCGCCAAGGTCATCGTCGGGGCGGTCATCGTCACCCTCGCGCTATTTGGCATCGAATCGCTCGTCGGACTCTTCTCGCAGAGCAATGACAGTGTTGCCGAGGTCAACGGCGAGCCCGTCTCGCGTCAGGCCGTCGAGATGCAGGTCCAGCGGGCCATCCGTTCCGGCCAGGTTCCTCCCGACCAGGAGCGCCAGTTGCGCAACCAGGTCATCGACCAGCTGATCACTCAGCAGTTGCTGGATCAGTATGCTGAGCGGGGCGGGTTGTATATGTCCGACGCCCAAATCGATCGGATCATCGTCAATCGGCCGGAATTCCAGGATCAGGACGGTCATTTTTCAGCCGATGCTTTTCGCAATCGACTGAGTAGCGCGGGCTATACGCCGCAGTCCTTTCGTCACCAGTTACAGAGCGATCTGCTGCGCCAACAGGTGCAGCAAGGCCTGGCGGTTAGTGAGTTCATGCTGCCCAATGAGCGCGATCAGCTAAGCGTCCTGCGTAATCAGAGTCGCAGCTTTCGCTATTACACACTGAACCGCGACGACCTGAGTGAGCCCGTCAGTGTGGATGAGCAGGCCGTACAAGCCTATTACGACCAGCATCGGGACCAGTTTCAGCGTCCCGAACAGGTGAAGCTGAACTACGTGATCCTCGATCAGGCGTCGCTCGCCGCGGATGTCGAGGTCAGTGAACAGGCGCTGCGCTCGGCCTATGCCGAACGCAAGGCGGAAGCGCCGCGACGCATCTCCCACATCATGGTCAGCTTCGGGGACGAACGCACGCGGGAGGAAGCCCGTCAGCGCCTGCAGCAGGTGCGCGAGCAGTTGCAGGCCGGAGAGGACTTCGCCCAGTTGGCTAACGAATACTCCGACGACACCACCACCTCGGGCAAGGGCGGCGCGCTGGGCGTGATCAATCGCGGATTCTTCGGCGAAGAGTTCGAAAATGCGGCGTTCTCGCTTGAGCAAGGCCAGGTCTCCGATATCGTCGAGACCGACAATGGCTTGCACCTGCTCAAGGCGACCGGGGTCGAGCTGCCGTTATTCGCCGAGATGCGCGATGAGCTGCGTGAGCAGGTGGCCATGCAGCAGGCTCAGGACCGTTTCAACGAACTGGCTCAGCGACTGATCGACGAGAGTTTCGCCGCCGAAGACCTGGCGAGTGTCGCCGAGGACCTGGGACTCAAAGTGCAGTCCAGCGACTGGGTCTCGCGCAATGACGTCAGCGGTGTGTTGGCGGAACCCGGGGTCATGGATGCCGCGTTCCAGCCCGACGTGCTCGAAGAGGGATACAACAGTGACGTCATCGAGCTCGACGACCAGCGACGCATGGTTCTGCGCGTAACGGATCATCGCGAAGCGACCGCGTTGCCGCTCGAGGATGTCCGTGAGCAGGCGCGAGCGAAGGTCGAGGCCGAGGCTGTCCAGCAGGCACTCAGCGAGCGTGCGGCGGAACTGGCCGAGGCACTCAAGGCGGGTCGTCAGCCGGCGATCGACTGGAAGGTCGTCGAATCGGTCACTCGCCGCTCCGTCGACGATAGCGTACCGGATGCGGTGGTGGCTCAGGCCTTCCGTCTGCCCAGGCCGCCAGCATCGCAAGACGCTACGTACGGCAAGGCCGACACCCAACAAGGGGTTGCCCTGATTGCCCTGGACTCGGTGAGTGCGGGCGAGGTTTCCAAGGATGATCCCACCGACATCGATGCAATGATGGCCGAGCGGCTGCGTATACAGGCGGCCATTCAGGGGCTGTTGCAGTCGCTGCGCGAAGAAGCCGAGATAGAACGGCATTAGTAGCGATTATGGCTTGATTGCTAAAGGGCGCAGCTTCGGTCGCGCCCTTTTTTATGGCGTCTTGAGTTCTGCTGCGTCACCCAGCGGGGTCGGATGAATTCCGAGCCGCTTTATACCGTTATCTAATTTGGGATTCCGCGAGTTGGAATTGATTCGCTCAGGTGGCGGCTTCCAAGCTAGCGATGCGCGCGAGTGCCGTCGCGCGATCGCTGCCGCAAAGCTCGGGATCGAAATCGAAGCGTCGGCAAACCATCGGCCGACGCGGATCGCCGAACAGGCGGCAGAGATTGTCCTCGTCAAGCTGCACGCAGCGCACTCCGGCCGGCTTGCCGTCAGGCATGCCGGGGATCGCCGAGCTGATCGATGGAGCGATGCAGCAGGCTCCACACCCCGCTCGGCATCCGTCTGCGATACCGAGGGGGGTGTGGGCGATGAGGTCATTCATAGGCGTTCAATCGCTGGTTACTGGGTGTGGCTTATCCAGTGCGGCTTCGGCGCTGGCCCCCTTGCCGATGCCCTCGAAGGCCTGAACGCGGACATGACCGTACGCTGCATCATGGCGTGAGACCTGCGCGACCAGCCAAGAGGCGATCTGCTCCACGGTCGTCGCCGTGGGCAGCAGTTCGCAGCGTTCTCGGGGCAGGGTCAGGCGAAATCCGCCCTGGCTGGCCTGGTATGCTAGCACCACTCTTTCTTGCGTCTGCTCGATGACGTCCTCGGCATGCGCCAAGTAGCGTGCATCGAGACGCTCGGCCCAATGGCGCTCGAGCGAAGGCTGGCGCTGGCCGTCGCACCAGATCAACAGTCGCGAGCGATGGCCATGCGCGATGCGCTGACAGTTGCCGGCATGTCGTTTGAGGCCATGACTGTAGCCATAGGCCGCGCCTTCGATTGCTTCCTCTCTGAATCGCAGGCGCACCGACTCGATACGCCGGGGTGAGCACTGCGAAAGCCGTTCACCATAATGAGCCGCCATGCGTTCGGCGGTAATGGCCGGCCAGGGCAGCAGTGTGAAGGCCTGGTGTGGGCCGCGCACTTCCATTGCGTAAGGTTGTGTCATGCGAACGACGCAATCCTCGCCCTGGTCGGTGATCGATACGCCCGGTGCCCGGGTAGGCACCAGCAGGGTATGATCGGGGCCGCTGTCCAGGCTCGCCTTGATCCAGGGCTTTACCTCGCCGAAATCGAACAGCATGCCATCCTTGCCCAGTTGCCCGTCGAGTTCGACGTCGACAGCCCAGCTGGCACCGCTAAGACCTTTTTCGGGACACCAGAAGGAAACATCCAACTGGCTGATGTCGTTGACGAAAAGTGCCATCATTCGATTCCAAGCGTTTTATGGGTCTGCAGGGAGAGCCGCCATTGCGGATTGTCCAGACAGTAGGCGAGGGTAGCACCGAGCGGATCCGTCGATGGACCGAAAGGCGCGATGCCCGTGGTATCCATGGGCTGCAAGTAGAAATGCCTGAAGCCGAGATTCGCGAAGCGCGACGGAGGCGCATCGTGCTGTGGATAGACCAGCTTCAGTTCATCGCCGCTATCGATGACCAGCGTCGTCGTGCCCTTGGGGCTGACGCACAACCAGTCAAGGCCGGGTGGCGCTGGCAACGTGCCGTTGGTTTCTACGGCGACTTCGAAACCGCGCGCCTGCATGGCCTCGATCAGGGGCGCATCGAGTTGCAGCAGTGGCTCTCCTCCCGTGAACACCACATAGGGCGTGGCTGCCGCCGGCGGATGTGGCCATAACGCATCGAGATGCGCGGCAAGCGTGTCGGCATCGGCGAAGCGCCCGCCATTCTGGCCGTCGCTGCCGACAAAGTCGGTATCGCAGAAGCGGCAGGCGCTGCGCTGCCTGTCGACTTCGCGGCCCGACCACAGGTTGCAGCCGGTGAACCGACAGAAGACGCTGGCCCGTCCGGTACGCGCGCCCTCGCCCTGGAGCGTGTAGAAGGCTTCCTTGATGTGATACATCGTCAGGGCTCCATCGGCGCAGGGCGGTAGATCAGCGGGTCGGCAAGGCCTCGCTCGGCAAAGGCCGCCAGGCGCTCGCGGCAGCTGCCGCACTCGCCGCATGCCAGCTCGCCACCCTGGTAGCAGGTCCAGGTCTGGGCGTAGTCGAGGCCCATGTCCAGGCCATCGGCGAGAATGCCGCTCTTGCTGGCGTGCAGGTAAGGAGCCTCGATACGCACGGCATTGAAGTTGGCTACGGCCGAGGCGGCATTCATGCGCTCGACGAACTCGGGTCGACAATCCGGATAGAGTACGTGATCGCCGCCATGGGCACCGTAAAAGCACACGTCGGCATTGATGTTGACGGCGTGGGCGATAGCCAGCGACAGCAGAATCATGTTGCGGTTGGGCACCACGGTGGCCGCCAAGCTGTCGGCGTCGTAGTCGCCGGTGGGTAGTGGGCGACTGTCGTCGGTAAGCGCGGAGTTGTCGATCAGCGAATGGATCGCCTGGATATCGATCACCCGGTGGGCAATCTCCAGGCGCTGGCAGACGCGGCGGGCGATATCGAGTTCCTTGGCATGCCGCTGGCCGTAATCGAAGGACAGGGCATGTATGGAATAGCCTTGGCGAATGGCTCGATGCAGCACGGTATAGGAGTCCATGCCGCCGGAATAGATGACGACGGCCTTGGCGGATGCCGTCGCCGGGGATGAATCGTTCATGAGAGATCCTGCCGGAGAATTTGTTGGCCCGTGGTAGACGGCGTCCGGGATCCGGGTGTCCGGACGTAAGCCTCTTACGAGGCGCGCATTGTACCCATCGCCAACGCGGCCGGACAATGCCGCACGTGGCGATTCTCGGCTACAGTGCGTACTCTCTGTCCAGGACAATCTGCTCAACCTGACAGGAAAACCTGCCAACAAGGAAGCGCATGGCGACTATCGAACACAGTGCGGTATTGAAGGCTGCACCCGAACGCGTCTATGCACTGCTGGAACGCATCGAAAACTTCAGTGACTATTCGGACAAGATCGAGCGGGTCGAACCCCTCGGCAAAGATTGCTATCGCTGGCATATCCACGTCATCGGGCGGGACTGGCAATTCGACGTGCAGGTCACGGAGCGCCAGCCACCGCATACCCTGGCCTGGGAGTCCCTGCAAGGGGTGCGCAACCAGGGACGCTACACGTTGACGCCGGTTGCCGAGGGGACGCGGGTCGAACTCAGTGTCAGCTACGAGATTGGTAACCGCCTGCTTGCCAAGGCAGTGGACAAAGCGGCGAGGCCGTTGGTCAACCAGGTCGGCCAGCAGATACTGGCTCGGCTGGAAGCCAGGCTCTAGGACTGTCAGAGAACTGGCCGCGTTAGACGGGGGTTCTCCGCCGCGGCCTACTCGTGGGTCACCCGATTGCGCCCGGTGCGTTTCGACAGATACATGCGCTGGTCGGCTTTATGTATCAGTTCATCGGGCGAGCTGTAGCCCTCCTCCTTGAGGCTGACGATACCGACCGATGCGGTGATCTGGATCGTTATCCCCCGATGGTGAAGCAACGGGCGGCTGCGTAGCGTATTGCAGATACGATCGGCGTAGCCGGCGGCCTTGCGACGGTCGTAGCCCGGCAGCAAAACCATGAACTCCTCTCCACCGAAACGGCCGACATGAACGTCGGAGTCGCTCAGTTCGACGAGTAGGCTGGCAAAGTTCTTGAGCACTTCATCGCCCATGGGATGACCATGTTCGTCGTTGATCTGCTTGAAGTGATCAAGATCGAGAAACACGACCGACAGTTCTTGTGATAACTGATTGGCTTCTTCGAAATGCGTGTCGAGCAGGGATAGCAAATATTGGCGGCTATAGAGCTGGGTCAACGGGTCATAGCGTAGCGCGCGATCGAGCTGCCAGTTGGCGGCTTGCAGGGTATCCAGTTCCCGGCTCTGATGGTCCAGCTGGGACTGCAGATAGAGAGTACGATCGAGGAGCAACTGCTTTGCCTCCATCAACAGGCGCGGCGAGTCGAACGTGTCCGGGGCATCGACCTCGAAGAGTTCGGCCATCTGCGGGAGCCGGGCCTGGATGCTGCTGAGCAGTTCGCTCCGCTGCTTTTCGTTGCTCAACCAGGGATCTAGCTGGGCGAGGGTACGGTGGCCGTCCGATGCCAGCCAGATATCGGCGAGTCGTCCAGAGAGCATGACGCAGTCGCCGGCCAAGAAAGCGTCCTCACGTACCGGCCGATCATGGCTACAGCGTATCCATTCGCGACAGCGTAACGACAATCCCCAGTTTCCTGCCAGCCAGGCGCCGACTTCGGCATGGTCTGCGCCAAAATGCTCGCGTTCGCGCAGAGCGATCGCGTCATGATCGTCGAGCGTGCCGATGACCTCGGCGTACTCGAGCGGGGCAACGGCATTGAGTGCCAGCATGCCGATATCCTGCAGTAGCGCCGCCGTGAACACGGGACCGAGCTCATTGCCCTGGCGGCGCTGCGTGGCGAGTTCCTGGGCGGCGATAGCACTGGTCAACGAGCGCTGCCAGAAGTGCCGCAGATCGAAGCCGTTAGCTCGAGAATCGCCACGCGACGCCGTCGCCAGGCTAAAGCCCAGGGCAAGCGATACGGTGGTGTCGAGTCCCAGGCGCTCGACCGCTTCGCGCAGCGTTTCGGCGGGCTTCGCCTGTGCGTAATAGACGGTGTTCGCCAAAGAGATCAGCCGTGCCGTCAATGCCGGATCGTTGTGCAAAACGTCCAGGATAGGTTGCAACCGGGAATCGGGATCGGCCGCGAGGACGATAACGCGCTGAATCACGACTGGAATCGAGGGAAGCGCCGGGCAATCGAGCAAGGACTGGATGAGAGGCGATGGAATCACTGGCTTATCCCTAGCCGCGAACCACGTCCTGAACCATGCGAGCGGCAAAGCACAGGACAACGGCGATAATGGCGTATACCGCAAGGAATATGTTAACTATTCTTTGCCTATTGTAATGAATATCGCCGATTTGTTACACGAATATCAAGCAATCAATCGATCTCGCCCTAGGCGGACTCTAGAGATGGCCGGGACATGATTCAGGCTTTCGAGGCCACTCCCCCAAAACCGCGACGCCGCGATTGGCCATTGGGCCCGTATAGCGCCTTGCCCGCGGCATTGTTGAGAAAGTCGAGGATGCGTTGATTCTGATTCATGCGTGACCCGATCAGTACGCCATTGCGCTGATTGAGTTGTTTGGCGTGTAGCGCTCGGCTCAGGAAGGCGTGCCAGGCCTCCAGGCAGTGGGCATCCCGTGCGGCGGCTTCGGCGCCTTGGCGACCCTGGCCGTAGCCGAGCTTTTTCAGTACGTTACGCCGCTGAGTCTCGAGCGTTTCGAGGCGCTCCATATGTTGCTGCTTCTGCTGTGCCTGGGTGGCCAGGCATTCGCCATCGACTTCGCCTTCCGCGAGGCTGGCGCGTTCCGCCTCGAGCAACGCAATGAAAGCGTCGAGATGCTGTTGTTCGCGCTCGAGGTGCTGGGCCAGACTCATGGTGTGCTCTCCGCCAGTAAACGTAGGAATAATCAGCTTTCGGATTTACCGAGCAGGTCGCGGACGCTGTCGATCAGGCCATCGGCGATGCGCTCCGAGTCGATCTCCAGGCGGCCTTCACTGATCGCCTGGCGAATCTCGGCAACGCGCGCGGTGTCGATGTCCTGGGTCGTGTCCTGGGACTTGTTGCTCAGGTGCGCGACGGCAGCCGGGCTGGCGGCCTGTGACACGGCGCCTTGCTTGGCGGACTGCGTGGTCTTGCTATCGGTTTGCGTCGGGCGCTGCAGGGGGTGTGAGCTGTCGATTTTCACGGGGCATCCTCTTGATGATTTCGACCTTTCCCTGACTATCGGCCACGCATGGCATAACTTTAATGGCCGCCGGGGAAGCCCCGGCAGTTTAATTCCCGGCAACTTTGCCGGCTAGCCTCAGAATTCGACGCTCAATCGCTTCGGGCCGATTACCCGCGCCTGAAGCAACTCGCCGTTGGCGATGCGCAGCCTGACCTGTTCGCCCATCGCGCCGTTATCCATCGCTTGCGCCTCGCGGCGGACCTGAAACCCCTCGCCGCTGGCAATGACGCTTACCGTCTGTCCGCGCTTGACGAGATCCTGGCGACGCAACTGATAGCTCTGCAGTGTCGTGCCTGCGGACAAAGCCCGGGTGGCTACCAGCCCGATGGCGTCCTCGGCGTGTGTGACGGCATGCCGCGGCAGTTTTTCCAAGAGACCCTTTTCAAGCATCACATCCTGCGCTGTCAGGGCCGCGCCACGCGAAACATCCCGCGCCAGAACGACGTGCTCGATGGACACCGAAACGTCGGCCTGGACATAACGGGTGCGGCCATCGTCGCCGTTGCAGTGAATGCCGACCGCGACCCGCCCGTACAGCCGTTGATTATTCTGCGGTAGAAAGGGTTGAGGATCGTCGCAGGCGGGCAGCCGCGCCTGATTGCGCTGCACGCTGACGCTCACGCTGTCACCGAGGGGCTGGGCCTGCTCGATCAGAAAGTCATGGACGCGTCGCTCGAGCAAGGCTTGTTCGTCGCTCCCGGCCATTACCGAGGGGGCGCCCAGCCAGATCAAGACGGCGACAGCCAGCAGTTTCACGAAGTGGGCGCCACTATTCGGGCAGGCACTGTGGTTTCGGTTGCGCATCGATTCCTCCCCATGCGTTGGAGACGATTCTAGTGCTGGAGGGGGATTGTCATACGCGGAAATGATGAGCAAACCAGGGCCTATTTCTTCCTTTGGGAAGACAGCTCGGCGTCTATTCTCCAGCCTGAACCTTTCCCATCCGAGCCAGGGGACAAGAAATGATCGACATGCTTGACGGAGCGCTGCGCTTTCACCAGGAAGCTCTGAACCTGCGCGCGGAACGTCAGAAAGTGTTGGCGAGCAATATCGCCAATGCCGACACGCCCAATTATAAGGCGCGCGACTTCGACTTTTCGGCTGAATTGTCGCGTGCCATGCAGCAAGGGCGTCCGGCCGAGGGTGGGCTTTCACTGGCCCGCACCTCGGAGCGTCACATCCAGGCTCAGGCGCCAGCCAGCGCCGGGCGCGATCTGCTTTATCGCATACCCGACCAGCCAAGCCTAGATGGCAATACGGTCGACATGAACCGCGAACGCGCTCAGTTCGCCGATAATTCGATTCGCTACCAGGCGGGGCTGACCATCCTGAGTCGTAAGATTCAGGGGCTGAAGACCGCGATGCAACCGGAGTAATTGGCATGTCCATGTTCAGTATTTTCGATATTTCCGGCTCGGCGCTGACCGCTCAGTCCCAGCGCATGAACGTCACGGCGAGCAACCTGGCCAATGCCGACAGCGTCGCCGGACCCGATGGCGAGGCGTATCGCGCCAAGCAGGTCATGTTCGAGACGCGTTCCGACGTTTCCGGCGGTGTCGGCGGTGTTCGCGTCAGCGAAGTGGTCGAGGATCCCACGCCGATGCGCCGCGAATACCGGCCGGCGCATCCGCTGGCCGACGAAGAGGGCTACGTGACGATGCCCAACGTCGAGCCAGTCAACGAGATGGTCAACATGATTGCTGCCTCTCGTTCCTATCAAGCCAACGTCGAAGTCATGAACACCAGCAAGACGCTGATGCTCAAGACACTGACGCTGGGCGAGAACTAAGCGAACTTTTGGTAGCCATCAGGAGACCCCATGGCCAATACCATCGATACGAGCGTACTCAACGGCATGAACCAGACCACTGGTTCAGCGAGCGGCAAGGCAACGGCCACCGACGATCTCAGCAACAGCTTCATGACCCTGCTGGTCACTCAGTTGAAGAATCAGGACCCGATGAACCCGATGGAAAACGCCGAGATGACCTCGCAGTTGGCGCAGATCAACACGGTCAACGGCATTCAGGACCTGAACAAGACGCTGGAAGGCATCACCAGCCAGGTCAGCGCCGGCCAGAATCTGCAGGCAGCGGCGCTGATCGGTCAGGGCGTGCTGGTGCCTGGCAACCGGGTGGCGAAAGAGGGTGAAGTGACCACGCCGTTCGGCGTCGAACTGGAAGAGCCGGCCGATGACATCACCATCACCATCACCAACGACTCGGGTGAGGTCGTGCGCAGTTTCAGCGCCGACGATATAGGCGCACTTGATGCCGGTGTTCAATCCTTTACTTGGGATGGAACCCTTCAAGATGGCAAGACCCAGGCGGCCGATGGCTCCTACAACGTATCCATTCAGGCCAGCCAAGGTGGCGAGCCGGTCAGTGTCACCGCATTGAACTACGCGCAGGTCGGCGGTGTGCTGACCACCGACTCGGGGCCGAGACTCGATCTCGGTGCGATTTCCGGTCAGGTCGGACTCGATGCCGTCCGCCAGATTCTTTAACGGCAGCAGTGCTACCAAGAACTAACCAAGAATCAATTAAGTAGCGGGCGCCTTGGCTCGCAGGGAGACTAAGAATGGGTTTTTCACAGGCTTTGAGTGGTGTTAACGCCGCTTCCCAGCAACTGGATGTCGTCGGTAACAACATCGCCAACTCGCAGACCACCGGCTTCAAGAGTTCATCGGTGCAGTTCTCCGACGTGTTCGCCAATAGCCAGGTAGGTCTGGGTACCCGCGTAGCCGGCGTGCTGCAGGATTTCGGCAACGGCAACCTGGAGACCACCGGGCGTAATCTCGACCTGGCGATCAGCGGCACCGGCTTCTACCGCTTCGAACAGGAGGGCCAGATCGGCTACTCGCGCAACGGTCAGCTGACCATGACGGCGCAGGGCGATCTGGTGAACGCGCAGGGCGCCAAGATCATGGGCTATGGCCTGGGTGGCGGTCCGTTCTCCGAAGTTGTGACCGGTGGACAGCCGGTGGCAATGAATATTCCGGCCGACGATATGCCGGCGCAGGCGACCGGAGCCGAAGGCGGCGTGAAGGCCGTCTACAACCTGGATGCCAGCATCGATGAAACCGATGCAACGACACTGAACACGGTGAACGTTGCAGCGACCCTGGCTGATGGGACAACGGCAAAGACCGCACTGAATTACCATTACTCAAGCAGTTACACTGTTTATGATTCCCTGGGTAATCAGCGCAATGCAACGGTCTACTTCGAGAAGACGGGCGACAATGCCTGGAAGGGCACGATGGCCATCGATGGCATCGTCTCTGCCAGCGCCCTGGCCGATGCCGACAATGACGGCGTTGCTGATGCCGGTTCAGTCACTCTGCAAAATCAGTTCGATATCGCTTTCAACGATAGCGGTAAGTTGAACTCGATCACCCAGGGCGGAACGACCACGACCGCGCCGAATATCACGCCTCCCAGCATCCAGTTTGCCAGTGAGCAACTGGGTGGCGCTCCGGCTGATCTGAACTTCGATTTCGCCTTGACCGGTACGACCCAGTTCGCCAACGACTCGACCCAGAACTCGCTGGTTCAGGATGGCTACACCTCCGGCACCTTGGTGGGGATCACCATCGCCGATGACGGCACCATCATGCGCAATTTCACCAACGAAAAGTCGGTCGCCTCCGGCCAGATCGCGCTGGCTAACTTCCGTAACCCGGAAGGCCTCAAAGCCGCGGGTGACAACATGTGGGCCGCGACCGCCGAGTCCGGCGCCGAAGTGATTGGTACGGCGGGCATCGGTCAGTTCGGCTCCATCGAGTCCGGTACGCTGGAAGCTTCCAACGTCGATCTGACCAAGGAGCTGGTCGACCTGATCATCGCTCAGCGCAACTACCAGGCCAATACCAACTCGATCCGCACCCAGTCCGAGGTGATGGATCAGATCGCCCAGCTGCGTTAATGGCTAGCTGATGCCGGGCCTTTCTGGCCCGGCATCTTGGTGCGTCAAGTCGAGAGTCGAACATCATGGATCGCATTCTTTATACCGCCATGAGCGGTGCCAGGCAGAGCATGGACCAGCAGGCGGTCGTCAACAACAACCTGGCCAATGTCGCCACGCCGGGCTTTCGTGCCGAGCTCAGCGCCATGCGTGCAGTCCCGGTTCAGGGCGATGGGTTGGCGACCCGCACGTCGGTCATGGCATCCACGCCGGGCAGCGATTTCACGCCCGGGCCGTTGTCGACGACCGGCCGGGAACTCGATGTGGCGATCGATGGCGACGGCATGCTAGCGGTGCAGACCGCCGATGGCGAAGCCTATACCCGCCGCGGCGATCTGCAGGTCGACGCCAACGGCGTGGTCAACGTCATGGGGCGTCCGGTGATGGGCGGTGGCGGGCCGATCATCGTCCCCTTGGGTGCCGAGGTGAGTATCGGTGCCGACGGCACCATGAGCGCCGTCGTGCCCGGTGGCGCTCCGAATACACGCGGCCCGGTGGGCCAGCTCAAGCTGGTCAATCCTGAGCCGGGTTCGCTGGTACGTGGCGAGGACGGCCTGTTCCGTCCGCAGGGCGGTGGCCAGCTTCAGGCCGACGATACGGTCAGGGTGGTCAGCGGGGCCCTGGAAGGCAGCAACGTGAGTGCCACCGAGGCGATGGTCGCGATGATCGATGGCGCACGCCGCTACGACATGCAGATGAAGACCATCGAGAGCGCCGACGAGAACGCCCAGCGCGCCAACAGCTTGCTGTCCGTTACCAGCTAGCGTTAACCCTTCGAGGAATTGAATCATGATTCGTTCATTGTGGACTGCCAAGACCGGGCTGGAAGCTCAGCAGGTGCAGATGGATGTTATCTCCAACAACCTGGCGAACGTCAGCACCAACGGCTTCAAGCGCTCGCGTGCGGTGTTCGAGGACCTGCTCTACCAGAACCTGCGCCAGCCCGGTGCGCAGTCGAATGTCCAGGACAATCTGCCGTCGGGAATGCAGATCGGCAGCGGCGTGCGTCCGGTCGCAACCGAACGCCTGCATACCCAGGGCAACCTGGAAAATACCGAGAACTCGCGCGATCTCGCGATCAGCGGCAAGGGCTTCTTCCAGGTGACGCGTGCCGATGGCACCACGGCCTATACCCGCGATGGCAGTTTCCAGGTCAACCAGAATGGCCAGTTGGTGACCGCCAGCGGTTACCCCATCGAGCCGGCCGTATTCATTCCCGAGAATGCGCTGTCGGTTTCGGTCAGTCGCGACGGCATCGTGTCGGTGACCCAGCCGGGCACCGCGCAGTCCAATCAGGTCGGGCAATTGACCCTGGCGACCTTCAGCAACCCCACGGGTCTGGAGAGCATCGGTGAGAACCTGTATCTCGAGACGACGGCGTCCGGCCCGCGTAACGACAACGTCCCCGGCCTGAATGGCGCCGGTACGCTGTATCAGGGTTATGTCGAGACCTCCAACGTCAACGTGGTCGAGGAAATGGTCGGCATGATCCAGACCCAGCGCGCCTATGAAATCAACAGCAAGGCCGTGAAGACCTCCGACGAGATGCTGGCGCGTCTGGCCCAGCTGTGATCGGTGGTAGCCACATGAATACTGGATCGATGCTGGAGGTGAGGAAACGCATGCCGACCCGTTTGCTGCGGAGCTTGTTGGTGGGGGCCCTGATGCTGGCGGTAGGCGGCTGTGCGCAGTTGCCGCGCCCGTCGGTGGTCGGTGAGCAGGAAAAGATCGTCATCAACGAGCCGCCGCCGCCGATCCCCAATGGTTCGATCTACCAGCCGGCCACCAGCTATCAGCCGTTGTTCGAAGATCGCCGTCCGCGCAACATCGGCGACATCCTGACTATCGTTCTCGATGAGGATGTCAGTGCCAGCAAGAACTCGTCGGCCAATGCCGGTCGCAACGGCAGCGCGAGCCTCGAGCTTTCCCAGTTGCCCGATGCGCTCGACCGGCTCGCCGAGTACGGCTTCGATGTGTCCGGCGAAAACGACTTTGCCGGCAGCGGCGGTGCGGCCGCCAACAACAGCTTTACCGGCACGATTACCGTCACGGTTATCGACGTGCTCTACAACGGCAATCTGCGGGTGCGTGGCGAGAAGCAGATCGCCATCAACCAGGGCACCGAGTTCATTCGCTTTTCGGGGGTCGTCAATCCGCGCACGGTTACCGGTCGAAACACCGTCGTATCGACCGATGTCGCGGATGCCCGTATCGAATACGTGGGCGACGGTTATATCAACGAGGCGCAGACCATGGGCTGGTTGCAGCGCTTCTTCCTCAATGTGTCACCGTTCTGATGATGCATCGCAGGCATCAAGGGTTGATGATCATGTCTATTCGCCGCTTCTTTTCGTTTTCGCAGCCGGGCTTTCGTTGGCTGGCAGGCCTGTGCCTGCTGGTTGCTCTGGCAACGCCGGCACAGGCCGAGCGCATTCGCGACTTGGCTTCCTTTGCCGGGGTGCGTGACAACGCCCTGGTCGGCTACGGCCTGGTCGTCGGCCTGGATGGTTCGGGCGACCAGACCACCCAGGCGCCGTTCACCACCCAGAGTCTGACCAACATGCTTTCCCAACTGGGCATCAGCGTGCCGGCGGGGACCAACATGCAGCTCAAGAACGTCGCCGCGGTCATGATCACCGCCAAGCTGCCGCCGTTCGCCCGTCAGGGCCAGGAGATCGACGTCGTCGTTTCCTCGGTGGGTAATGCACGCAGCCTGCGTGGCGGCACTCTGCTGATGGCGCCGCTCAAGGGCGCCGATGGCAATGTCTATGCCATGGCTCAGGGCAATGTCTTCGTTGGTGGTGCCGGGGCGGAAGCGGGCGGCAGCAGCGTTTCCATCAACCAGCAGGCCGGCGGCAGCATCAATGGCGGCGCCACCGTCGAGCGCGAAGTGCCGCTACAACTCGGTGCCAATGGCACCCTGGACCTGCAACTCGACGAGTACAGCTTCGACAACGCCCAGCGTGCCGTGGCGGCGATCAACCAGGAGTTCGGCGCACCGGTAGCCTCGGCGCTGGATGGCCGGGTGATCCGCCTGCAGACGCCGATGGGCAGCAACGACCGCGTGCGTTTCATGGCCCGGGTACAGAATATCGATTTGGCGCTGGGCGCGGAGCCTGCCCGGGTGATCATCAATTCGCGCACCGGCTCGGTGGTGTTGACCAGTAGCGTGACGCTGCGCCAGGCGGCGGTGGCCCATGGCAATCTGTCGATCACCATCGACAACAATCCCCAGGTCAGCCAGCCGAATCCGTTCTCCGAAGGCGAGACCGTGGTCGTGCCCAACGCCGAAGTATCGGTGGCCCAGGAAGGCGGCGCGTTGCAGATGCTCAATACCAGCGCCGATCTGGCCAAGGTCGTCAATGCACTCAATGCGTTGGGCGCGACGCCGCAGGATCTGATGTCGATCCTGCAGGCGCTCAAGGCTTCGGGCTCGCTGCGCGCGGATCTGGAGATCATCTGATGGCGATGGACAGCACCGGCGGCCAGTTCGCGCTCGACCTCCAAGGTCTGCAGCGTCTCAAGCAGACCGCCAGCAGCCGGCCCGAGGAGGGCGTCCGTGAAGCGGCCAAGCAGTTCGAGGCGGTGTTCCTCAAGATGATGCTCAAGAGCATGCGCGACGCGACTCCTCAGTCGGGGCTGCTGGACAGCCAGCAGACACGCTTCTATACGGAGATGCTCGACCAGCAATGGTCGCAGCATCTGTCCGGGCAGGGGGTCGGGCTCGCCGAACAACTGGTGCAGCAGCTCGAGGATCGTGGCCTGGTACCCAAGGTCGACAGCGCCAGTGAATCGCTGATCGCCGGGATACCGCGCGGCACGCCGCGAGTATTGCATGGCGGCCTGCAGGGAGACGTGCCGGTGGCTTCCCAGGCTGCCGACGCGCCAACCGAGGAGCCCGTGACGCGGTTCCTTGATGCGCTGGAACTGAAGCCAGCGGGTAGCGGCTATGAATCGGCTGCTCGCGGCGCAACGGAGCCCACGGGTTCTACCGATCGCGAGCGCCCGGCGCACGTCGCCGAGTTCCTGCGCGAGCTCCACGGTCCCGCGCAGGCTGCCAGCCGCACTACCGGTGTGCCGGCCGAGTTGATCCTGGCGCAGGCCGCGCTGGAAACCGGCTGGGGCCGCCATGAAATTCCCACCGCGGATGGCAACAACAGTCATAACCTGTTCGGCATTAAGGCGGGCAGCCAGTGGCAGGGTGAGACCACCGACATCACCACCACCGAATATGTCGACGGACGGGCGGTGAAAATGGTCGACCGCTTCCGGGTCTACGACGATTTCGAGGCGGCGTTCACCGACTACGCCCGGTTGATCGGCGACAATCCGCGTTACGCCGGGGTCGTCACCGCAAGCAACGCCAGCAATGCGGCGCGCGCCCTGCAGGCGGGCGGTTACGCGACCGACCCGGCCTACGCCGACAAGCTGATCGCGATCATGGATACGCTGGGCTTGCGCGGGGCGGACGAGACGCAACTGGCGTCTAACGAAGCGAGGCCGGTCAACAACGCTCGCGCCAAGCTCGAGGCCTACGCCATCGACAGGCTGCCGACGCAGATCTTCTGAGTCGTCCAAAAAATGGGTGGCCGGCTTCAAGTTTCATGAGCGCTGGCCGATAAATTGGTTAATTGCTAGCTCCTAGATCGGGACGGACCCATGAGCCTCTTTTCCACCGGCCTTAGCGGCCTCAGCGCTGCCCAGGTTGCCCTGCAGACGACCAGTACCAACATCAGCAACGTCTATACGCCGGGCTACAATCGCCAGATCACGCAACTGGGTGAAACAAGCCCCAGTGGTGGCGGCGTCCAGGTCAACGACATCGAGCGCCAGTTCAACCAGTACATCGCTTCGCAGCTCAACGAGGCGACCAGTCGCTCGAGCGCGTTGCAGGCCTACGACACCCAGGTCAGCCAGCTCGACAATCTGCTGGCCGATGGCGAGGCCGGGCTCGCGCCGCTGATGCAGAACTTCTTCTCGTCGCTCGAAGACCTGTCCGGGGCGCCCTCCGACCCGGCGGCACGCCAGGGGCTGATCGGCAGCGCGGATACGCTGACCGCCCAGTTCCGTGCCTTCGACAGCTATCTCGACGACATGCAATCGGGCATCAACGGCCAGATCCGTGACGAAGTCACCCAGATCAACAACACCACCGATCAGTTGGCCAAGCTCAACCGGCAGATCTCGCTGACCCAGGCCAAGACCGGCGACATACCCAACAATCTGCTCAATCAGCGCGACCATCTGGTCGCCGATTTGAGCGAGCGTATGGACGTCAAGCTGTCCATCCAGGATGGCGGCACCTACAACCTGACCATGGCCAATGGCCAGCCGCTGGTCGCCGGCAACAGGAGCTATTCGCTGGAGGCGGTCGCTTCGTCGTCAGATCCGACGCGCACCGTGGTCGCCTATAACGATCCCGGCGGTAGCCAGATCGAGCTTGGCGAATCGACCTTCGAGGGTGGCACGCTCGGCGGTCTGATGACCTTCCGCAGCGAGACCCTGGACAAGACACAGAGTCAGGTCGGGCAGATGGCGCTGGCGCTGGCCGAAGGCTTCAATGAGCAGCATCGTGCCGGACAGGATCTCAATGGCGCCCAGGGGCAGGACTTCTTCGCCATTGGCTCGCCGAGCGTCTTTTCCAACGAGAAGAATGCCAGCGATGCCAGCTTCTCCGCCGAATTCAGCGATTTTTCCGCGGTGACGACCAGCGACTATCGGATCAAGTACGAGAGTGGCGATTTCGTCGTTTCGCGGGCGGGGAGCAAGCAGCCGCTGGATCCCCAGCCGGCGGTCGAAACCGATGCCGACGGCAACAAGACCTTGTCTTTCGACGGCATGACCCTGACGCTCGACGAGTCGGCGGGGGCGATCGCCGAAGGCGATACCTTCCTGATTCAGCCGACCAAGAATCTGGCCGGACAACTGGAAAACGTCATTCACGATACTTCGAAGATTGCCGCCAGTGCCCATGTCAAGGTAACCCCGTCGCTCCAGACGGGCAGTACCCTGGCGGCCAGCAGCGTCAAGGTCGAGGAAGGTTTCGCGCTCCCCGCGTCTGACATCGTGATGACGGTGAGCAATGCAGACAATGCGGCGGGCACCTTCACCCTGAGCCATGACGCGCCCACCGGCAGCGAAGTTCTGGTCAATGGCGAGGTCCCGGCGGACCCGGCGAACGTCCAGCTTTCTACGGGCGATACGCTGTCCATCAACGGCGTCAGCATGACATTCAGTGGGAAGCCCATCGATGGGGACACCCTGACCTTGTCGTCGGACCCCTCCAGCGGCGATAACCGCAACGCCCTGGCATTGCAGAACCTGCAGCATGGTGGACTGGTCGAGGGCAAGGCGAGCCTGAGCGAGGCCTATGCCTCACTGGTCAGCGATGTGGGCAACCGGACCAACGTCGTCCAGGCGAATCTGAGTGCGCAATCGGTGCTGACCGAGCAGTTGACGGCCGTGCAGCAGTCCGAGTCGGGGGTCAACCTCGACGAGGAAGCCGCCAACCTGATTCGTTTTCAGCAGTTCTACCAGGCCAATGCCAAGGTCATCCAGACCGGCAGCACGCTACTCGACACCATCCTGGGCATTCGTTGATCCCGGTTACCTAGCTTATTGAGGTTTCGTCATGCGCATCAGCACCGTGACCATGTTTGAATCCAGCCTGTCGTCGATGAATCGCCAGCAGAGCGCCTTCCTCGACGTCGGCCAGCAGCTGGCAACCGGGCGCCGCGTCGTCAATCCCTCCGACGACCCGCAGGCCGCCTCGCGCGCAGTCAGCGTCTCGCAGTCGATGGCGGTATCGCAGCAGTACGCCGATGCCCGCGTCACGGCGCGCAATGCACTGTCCCAGGAAGAGAGCGTACTCAACAGCGTCGGCGATGCGATCTCCAGCGCCAAGACGCTAATGGTGCAGGCCGGCAACGGTACCCTGAGCGATGCCGACCGCTCCGCGATCGCCAGCGAGCTGCGCGGCATCTACGAGAGCCTGCTGGGGCAGGCCAACACCACCAACGGCAACGGCGACTACCTGTTCGGCGGCGTCAAGGACAACGCTTCGCCGTTCGTCAAGCAGGACGGTAAGGTCGTATACCAGGGCGCCGACTCGGTGCGTGCCCAGCAGGTCGACTCGTCGCGCCGGATGCCGGTGGGCGATAGCGGCCTGGAAGTCTTCTCCGGGGTGCATGCCGGATCCGATTACGTGGCCGAAGCCACCACGGCGGCGGACAGCACACTGACCTTTACCGGGCCCAGCGTCAGGGACGCCTCGGCGGATGGCTTCGGCGAAAGTTATACGCTGACATTCACCGATTCGACGACCTTCAGCATTACCGACCGTCTGGGCAACGAGGTATTGAACGACACCTATACGGCTGGCGAGCCCATCGAATTCAAGGGCATGTCCATCACGCTGGAAGGCGAGCCAAAGCAGGATGACGTCATCGAGATGGCCAAGGGGCAGGACCAGAGTGTCTTCGCGACACTGGAAAACGCCCTGGCCGCTCTGGAGGCGCCCGCCGATACATCGGCCAAGCGGGCCGACCTGAGCAACACGCTGTCATCGGTCAGTCGCCAGCTCGACAATAGCCTCGACAACGTACTCACCGTGCGGGCCTCGGTCGGCGCGCGGCTCAACGAGCTGGACGTGCTGGACACCGTGGGTGGCAATCGTACCCTGAACTACGAATCGACCCTGTCCGAACTGGTCGACCTGGACTACGCCAGTGCGATTTCCGACTACACACTGCGCCAGGTGGGCCTGCAGGCCTCGCAGAAGACCTTCGTCGACATGCGTGGGATGAGCCTGTTCGAGATGCTCTGAACCGCGACAACATTGAAAATGTTTCGAAAAAAACGGCGCCTCGATGGCGCCGTTTTTCGTGGTCGCGGATTGCTTTTCACGCCGGTGGCGCGAGCCAATCGGTGAGCCAGGCATGCATGACACGCTCGGGATACCAGGTTTCGCCCAGGCTCCCGTTGTAGCGCGCCAAGGCGCGTGTCAGATCGCCGTTCTCCAGGCGCAGGTAGTAGGCGAGAATCGTGCAGCCGTAGCGCAGATTGGTGCCGGGATCGAGCAGGTCATCGCCGGAGCGCCCGATCACGCGCTTCCAGAACGGCATCACCTGCATCAGGCCCTGAGCGCCGACCGGGGAGAGGGCGCCCGGCTGGAAAGCGCTCTCGACCTGGATCACGGCGAGGACGATTTCCGGCGCAAGCCCGGCGAGCCTGGCTTCGGCGCGAATACGCGCCAGTAGCTCGCGGCGTGCCTGGGCGTCGGGGAGTCGCGGGGCCAGGCGCGCCTGCATGCGCTCGACCCAGTGCGTGGCGGGTTGGGTAGCCACCGGTGCATCGTCGCTGGTGACGGCTTCCAGAGTGTCGATCAACGTCGGCGGGATGTCCTCGGGGACGCGTGCCGCCGCCTGCGCCACGGGAGGGCCCGCCAGCAGCGCGGCGGCGACGAACGCCGCCACCGGGCCACGCGGCCATGACCGGCGCCGATCAGCCCTGCAGGCGCTCACGCAGGAAATCGATCAGGGAATCGGCGGCGATCATGGTGTTGTCGCTGTCGCGGCGGCCCTTGTACTCCAGTTCGCCATTGTCCAGACCGCGGTCGCCGATCACCACGCGGTGCGGAATGCCGATCAACTCCTGGTCGGCGAACTTGACGCCGGGGCGCGTATCGCGGTCGTCGAGCAGTACGTCGATGCCCTGGGCGCGGAGTTCGCCGTACAGGCGTTCGGCGGTTTCGCGCACGCGCTGCGACTTGTGCGCATTCATCGGCACCAGCATCACCTCGAACGGGGCGATGGCATTGGGCCAGATGATGCCATTGGCGTCGTGATTCTGCTCGATCGCCGCCGCGACCACCCGGGTAATGCCGATGCCATAGCAGCCCATCCACAACTTGGCGGCCTTGCCGCTATCGTCGAGCACCGTGGCGTTCATCGCCTGGGAGTACTTCTGGCCCAACTGGAAGACGTGGCCCACCTCGATGCCGCGGGTGATCGAAAGCGAGCCCTGGCCGTCCGGCGAGGGGTCGCCCTCGACCACGTTGCGCAGATCGGCGACCTTGGGCAGGGCCACGTCGCGTTCCCAGTTGATGCCGAAATAGTGCTTGCCGTCGACGTTGGCGCCGGCACCGAAATCGCTCATCAATGCCACGCTGCGATCGACGATGATCGGCATGTCGAGTTCGACGGGGCCCAGCGAGCCCGGGCCGGCACCCGCCGCGGCGCGGATCTCGGCCTCCGTGGCCATGGTCAGCGGCGTCGCCACCTCGGCCAGATTCTCGGCCTTGATCTCGTTGAGTTCGTGATCGCCGCGCACCAGCAGGGCGATCAGCCCGCCCTGGGCGGCACGCACCATCAGCGTCTTGACGGTCTTCTCGATCGGCAGGCCGTGTTGCTCGACCAGCGCGGCGATGGTTCGAGCGTCGGGTGTGTCGACCAGGCGCAGTTCCTCGCCGGGGGCGGCGCGCTCGGGCCTCTCGCCCAGTGGTGCCGGCAGGGCCTCGGCCTTCTCGATGTTGGCGGCGTAGTCGGACCCGGTGGAGAACACGATGGCGTCCTCGCCAGAATCGGCAAGCACGTGGAACTCATGCGAGCCGGTACCGCCGATCGAGCCGTTGTCGGCGAGCACCGGACGGAAATCCAGCCCCAGGCGCTCGAATATACGTACATAGGCGTCGTACATCGTCTGATAGGAACGCTTGAGACCTTCTTCATCGGTGTCGAAGGAGTAGGCATCCTTCATGATGAACTCGCGCGAGCGCATCACGCCGAAGCGCGGGCGAATCTCGTCGCGGAACTTGGTCTGCACCTGATAGAAGTTGATCGGCAACTGCTTGTAGCTGGAGATCTCCTTGCGCACCAGGTCGGTGATCACCTCCTCATGGGTCGGGCCGACGCAGTAGTCGCGCTCATGACGATCCTTGAGGCGCAACAGCTCCGGGCCATACTGCTCCCAGCGCCCCGACTCCTGCCACAGCTCGGCCGGCTGTACGGCGGGCATCAGCACTTCCTGGGCGCCGGCGCGATCCATCTCCTCGCGGACGATGCGCTCGACCTTGCGCAGGGTGCGCAGGCCGGTCGGCAGCCAGGTGTAGAGCCCCGAGGTCAGGCGGCGAATCATGCCCGCGCGCAGCATCAGCTGGTGGCTGACGATCTCGGCGTCGGCGGGCACTTCCTTGAGGGTGGCGATCAACAGTTGGCTGGCGCGCATGGGTCCGGCGTTTCCTTCATGTAAGCATCGTGGACGGGACGGAAAAGAGTGCTCGGGGCATTGTACGGTCAAGCCGGGGACGCAGCAAAAGCGCGCTCGCCGGTCGCTGCCTCAGCGCAGCGAGACCTGAGTGACCGGCGTTGGCAACTGGGCTAGCTGGCGCTGCCAATCGGCATAGTTGTCGACCTGGCCGGTTTCACGCAGCGCGGCGATGGCAGCGAGATCGAGGCGCGCGAATTGCCAGCCCGGCGTCGCATCGTTGGCCATGGTCAGCACGCCATCGGGCGGCAGGCCATGATCGCAGGGCGTGTAGACGGCAGCCCGGCCAATGTTGATGTCCACCGCCGGCGACCACAGCGCTTCGCCGACGGTGGGCGAATGGACGACCGCCACCTGCTGCTCGATGGCGCGCGCCTGGGACGACCAGCGCACCCGGTGGTAGCCGGCTTCGGTATCGGTACAGCTGGGCACCAGCAGCAGCTCGGCGCCGGCCTCGACCAGCGCCCGCGCGAACAATGGAAACTCGCTGTCATAGCAGATCAGCACGCCGAGCCGTCCCGCGGGGGTATCGAACACCTTGAGCCCGTCGCCGCCTTCGATGCCCCAGGGGCCGCGCTCGAAACGGGTCATGATCTGCTTGTCCTGCCAGGCGGCATGGCCGGGGGCGAGCAGCCAGGCGCGGTTGACGAAGCGACCGTCCTCGATCTGCCACGGCATCGAGGGCGCCAGCAGCGTGACCCGGTAGCGCTCGGCAAGCGCCTGCCAGGTGGCGATCGCCTCGTCGCGTAGCGGTTGCAGCGCGTGCAGTTGGGCATGCAGGTCGTCGCGGATCGACGCGGGCAGCAACGAGGCGAGCTCCATGCCGCCGTATTCGGGCAGCACCAGCAGCTGCGAGCCGTGGTTGACGGCGCTGCGCACCCAGCGTTCCGCCTTGCTGCGAAACGCCGCGAAATCGCTGAATTCGTCGATCGGGTACTGGGCGGTGGCTATTTCCACACAGCGGCTCACGAGGCGTCGGTCTCGTCGCGATCAGCCCGCGCGGTCGGTTGTTGCGGTGACTGGGCGACGGGATCCGTCGAAATCCCGCGCATTGAAGCAACGCGATAGCACATGGGGTCTCCTGCTGGGTCGCCGGGTATTTTTAACAGCATAACGAAAGCGGCAGGTGCTCTAAACTGTCAGCGTCGTCAATCTCGACGCAGGGAGGCTCAAGATCATGCGAACCTATCGGTGTGCCTGTGGTGCCCGGCTGTTCTTCGACAATACCCGTTGCCTGAATTGTCAGCGCGAAGTCGGCTGGTGCCCGGCCTGCGCGCAGATAGCGGCACTCGAGCCGCTCGCCGAGGGCGGCTTTCGGTGCACGCACGAGGGTTGTGGCGCCGAACTGCTCAAGTGCCTGAACTACGTCGAGCACGGGGTCTGCAATCGCATGGTGCCCATCGAAGACGGTGGCGAGGCGCAGTCGCTGTGCGACTGCTGTCGCTACAACGACGTCGTGCCCGATCTATCGGTGCCCGGTCACCGCGAACGCTGGGCCGCGCTGGAAGCGGCCAAGCGCCGGCTGTTCTATATCCTGAACCTGCTGGGGCTGCCGCACGGCACCGCCGACGAGGGGTTCGAGCCGCCGCTGTCGTTCTCGTTCATGGCCGATGCGCTTCCCGATGCCGGACTCTGGCGAAGTACCGCCGGGACCGCCAAGGTCTATACCGGCCACGCTACCGGGCACATCACCATCAACGTCAAGGAGGCCGACGACGTCGAGCGCGAGCGGCTGCGTATCGACATGAACGAGTCGCATCGCACCCTGATCGGGCACTTCCGGCACGAAATCGGCCACTATTACTGGGACCTGCTGATCAAGGGGCGCGACGAAGAGGGCAGCCGCCAAGTCTTCGGCGATCACGATTCACCGACCTATGGCGAGGCGCTGGAGCGTTACTATGAAGTCGGGCCGCCCGACGATTGGTCACAGCACTTCATTTCGGCCTACGCCACCATGCATCCATGGGAGGATTTCGCCGAAACCTTTGCCTTCTACCTGGATCTGGTCTCGGTGCTCGATACCGCCCGTCACCTGGGACTGACCGGGGTCGACCATGACGACAGTCTGCCGGCCATGCTGGCGGCCTTCCATCAGGTCGGGCTGGCGCTCAACGAGCTCAACCGCGACATGGGACTGATCGACTTCATGCCCCACGTGATCTCGCCGGCGGTTCGCGACAAGCTCGAGTACGTGCATCGGCTGGTGCAGCGGGCGGATCGTCTGGCGACAGGCGCACGAGCCCCGGCAGGCTGAGCGACCCCGGGGCTCGCCGCGCGCGGGCCTGGCGCTGGGAGCGGGCAGCCAAGGGCTGCCGCCTCGTTCAGTCCTCGTCGTCCGCCTCGCTAATCGCCTCGCCCTGCAACAGGCCGCGCGGCGTGTCTTCCAGGCGTGCGAAGTAGGTGGTGACGATCGCGTCGTGAAGGTTGTTGAAGCCGATCTGCAACTGATCGATGAAGGCGTGCAACTCATCGGTGGAGCGCGCCAGCGCCTGCATGTCGGCCTCGAGCACATCGGCGCGCACCAGCGCTGCCGCCGCCAATGCCCGGTCGTGGCGCGGCAACGACTGCAACTCCCAGGACAGCGCCTCGAGGCTGCGCGCCACGGCCCGCGGGAAGTGCTGGTTCTGCAGCAGAAAGCGCAGCACGTCGGGGCCGCGCACGCGCAGGCGCACCTGCTGGCGATACATCTGATAGCCGGTCAGCGACTTGAGCACGCTCATCCACTGCAGATGCTCGAAAGGGCGCAGCTCTTCGGGGTCCTTGGGCAGCAGGTTGCCCGAGCGCACATCGAGGATGCGGGTGGTCATGTCGGCGCGCTCGAGATGCCGGCCGAGCTCGATGAAGGTCTTCGCCGACAGGTGGCTCAGGGTGCCCTCGATCACCCCGGTGAGAGCCTGGCAGCCGCGAATCACGCGCTTGAGGAAGCCATCGCGGCGGCGCGGCGTCAGGCCGTTCTCGGCCTGGTCGCGCACTTCCAGGTAGAGTTCGTTGATCTGCTCCCAGATCTCGCGGGAGACGACATCGCGGGTGGTGCGCAGGTTCTCGCGGGCACCGGCCAGCGAGGAGAGGATCGACCCGGGGTTGTCGGGCTCGACGCACAGGAAGTGGACGACGTTCTTCTCGCTGCGCCTGTCGTAGCGCTTGTCGAACAGCTCATCGCCACCGGTGATATCGATCAGCGTCGACCAACCCAGTGCCGTCTGATGGGGCAGATCGAGCAGCAGGTGGCTGTTGACGCTGACCAGCCGGGCGGTGTCTTCGGCGCGTTCGATGTAACGCGCCATCCAGTAGAGATTCTCGGCCACTCTCGACAGCATGACGCTCACTCCCCGTCGGTTTCGACGATCCAGGTATCCTTGCTTCCCCCGCCCTGCGAGGAGTTCACCACCAGCGAATCCTTGACCAGCGCGACCCGCGTCAATCCACCGGTGGTGACCTGGATGTCGGTCCCCGAGAGGATGAACGGGCGCAGGTCGACGTGGCGGGCCTCGGTGCCGCCGTCGCACAGGGTCGGCGCGGTGGACAGGTCGAGCGTCGGCTGGGCCATGTAGTTGCGCGGGTCGGCCTTGATCCGTTCGGCGAACTCGGCGCGCTGGCTGGGCGTGGCGCGCGGGCCGATCAGCATGCCGTAGCCGCCCGATTCATTGGCCGGCTTGACCACCAGTTCGTCGAGATGCTCGAGCACGTACCGGCGATCCTCGTCGAACATGCACAGGTAGCTGGGCACGTTGGGCAGGATCGGTTCCTGATCCAGGTAGTACTTGATGATCTTGGGCACGAAGGCATAGACGACCTTGTCGTCGGCGACGCCGGCGCCCGGGGCATTGGCCAGCGCCACCTTGCCCGAGCGCCAGGCGCGCATCAGCCCCGCCACGCCCAGCGTCGAATCGGGGTTGAAGACCTCGGGGTCGAGGAACAAATCGTCGATGCGTCGGTAGATCACGTCGACCCGGGTCAGCCCCTCGATGGTGCGCATGTAGACGATGTCATCGTCATCGACCACCAGGTCGGAGCCCTGGACCAGCTCGACGCCCATCTGCTGGGCCAGATAGGCGTGCTCGTAATAGGCCGAGTTGTAGATGCCCGGCGTCAGCACGACCACCTGGGGCTCGTCGTGTGGCCGCGGCGACAGGCTCGCCAGCATGTCGTAGAGCTGGGCGCAGTAGTCGTCGACCGGCAGGATGCGCCCGGTGGCGAAGACTTCGGGAAGCACGCGCTTGGTGACGTTACGATTCTCGAGCATGTACGAGACCCCGGAGGGCACGCGCAGATTGTCTTCCAGCACGTAGAGCGTGCCATCGCCGTCGCGCACCAGATCCGAACCGCAGATGTGCGCCCAGACGTGGTGGGGCGGGTCGATGCCGCGACACTGGGGGCGGAAGTTCACCGACTGGGCGAGGACCTCGGCGGGAACCACCTTGTCCTTGATGATGCGCTGGTCGTGATAGAGATCGTCGATGAACAGGTTGAGCGCCTCGACGCGCTGCTTGAGCCCGGCCTCGGTGCGTCGCCACTCGTCGGCGGGAATGATTCGCGGAACGATGTCGAATGGCCAGGCGCGGTCGATCATGCTGCCTTCGGAGTACACCGTGAAGGTGATGCCCATGGTCTGGATCGCGATCTCGGCGGCCGCCTTGCGCTCGGCAAGGTCCTGCGGACTGAAGCCGGCGAGTATGTCGCACAGCTCCCTGGCGGCTGGCCGGGGCCGTCCGGGGGCCGCCAGCAGCTCGTCGTAGAAATCCGTGCAACGATAGCTTTGCCAATCGATAAGACTCATGGGCCTACCCTGCCTGAACGCCACCGGGAAGCTCAACGGTGGCTCGATCCATGGAACGCCTCGCAGGCTCGCGCTGCGAAGCGCTTTTTGCTCAGGCTATACCAGTTCCCCGGGGGACGCCTCACGGTCAGCGTTGACATGCCGACTTGCAGGTTGTGCTCGACACGTCGCCGACCGATAGTAAGTGGCATTGGCCGTTCGGCCGGCACTCGCTCATCCCTGGGGTTCGATATGACGATTCGCGTCGCCTTGCAGCACCATACGAGCTATCGATTCGATCGCCCGGTGAATCTCTCCCCGCACCTGATCCGGTTGCGGCCGGCGCCGCATTGTCGGACCCCGATCGAGGCCTATTCGCTGAAGATCGACGGCGAACCGCACTTTCTCAACTGGCAGCAGGACCCGTTCGGCAACTTCGTCGCCCGCGTAGTGTTCCCCGAAAAGCTCACCCGGCTGGCGGTGGACGTCGAACTGATCGCACCGATGACGGTGATCAACCCGTTCGACTTCTTCATCGAGAGCTACGCCGAGAACTTTCCCTTCGACTACCCCGAGGCGCTTGCCAAGGAGCTGGCGCCGTATCTCGAAATCCGCGAGGACGGCCCGCTGTTGCGCGACTGGCTGCGTGGATGGCAGCGAGAAGTGCCCCAAGAGCCGCTGGCGATGGTCGATTTCCTGGTCGCGATCAATCAGCACCTGCAGCGCGACATCGGCTACCTGGTGCGCCTGGAGCCGGGCATCCAGCGCTGCGAGACGACGCTGGACAAGGCCAGCGGCTCGTGCCGCGACAGCGCCTGGCTGCTGGTGCAGATATTCCGTCATCTGGGCCTGGCGGCGCGTTTCGTTTCCGGCTACCTCGTCCAACTGACCGCCGACCTCAAGGCGCTCGACGGACCCTCGGGCACCGAGGTCGATTTCACCGACCTGCACGCCTGGACCGAGGTGTTCATCCCCGGCGCCGGCTGGGTGGGGCTCGATCCCACCTCGGGGCTGTTCGCCGGCGAGGGGCACATCCCGCTGGCGGCGACGCCCGAGCCTTCGAGCGCCGCGCCGATCAGCGGGCTGACCGACGAATGCGAGGTCGAGTTCGATTTTTCCATGCACGTCGAGCGTATCAACGAGGACCCGCGCGTCACCAAGCCCTACAGCGAGGTCCAGTGGGCGGCGATCAGCGCGCTCGGCGAACGGGTCGACGCGCGTCTGGCGCAGGGTGATGTGCGCCTGACGCTGGGCGGCGAGCCGACCTTCGTGTCGATCGACGACATGGACGGTGCGGAGTGGAACACCGCGGCGCTGGGACCGACCAAGCGTGTGCTGGCCGGCGACCTGCTCAAGCGCCTGCGCGAATGCTTCGCCGAAGGCGGGTTGCTGCATACCCACCAGGGCAAGTGGTACCCCGGCGAGTCGTTGCCGCGCTGGGCGCTGGCCTGTTATTGGCGGCGCGACGGCGTGCCGTTGTGGCGCGACGTGACGCTGCTTGCCGACGACCGCCATCCCGGGCGCCATGGCATCGACGAGGCACGGCGCTTCGCCGAGACGCTGACCCGGCGCCTGGGCATCGCCACTCATCGCCTGATCCCCGGCTACGAAGACGCCTATTACTATCTGTGGCGCGAGCGCACGCTGCCGGTCAACGTCGATCCGCGCGACTACGAGCTCGACGATGACGAGGAGCGCCGCCGCCTCGGCCAATTGCTCGAACGCGGGCTGGGCGAGATCACTGGCTTCGCGCTACCGCTGCGCCATGCCCTCGACAGGCCGCACGCCTGGGAAAGCGGCGAATGGCCGCTCAAGCGCGAGCATCTCTATCTGGTGCCCGGCGATTCGCCGATGGGGCTGCGCCTGCCGCTGTCGGCGCTGCCCTGGGAGGCACGGCCCGACCGGCCCCAGCCGCAATCGCTGTTCGAATTCCGCGACAGCCTGGGCGACGTGCATAGCGAAGTGTTGCGCCGCTACAGCGACCTGCGCGCCCACGGCGCCGACGCGACTCATGGCCTGCATCATCAGGCGCCCGATCAGGACTGGCAGGAGCAGCCGCTGGCCGAGGGCGATCACGACGATCCGACGATCCACACCAGCCTGTGCGTCGAGCCGCGCGATGGCCGGCTGCACGTGTTCCTGCCGCCGCTGACCCGCCTCGAGCATTATCTCGATCTGGTCGCGAGCGTCGAGGACAGCGCCGCCGAGCTTGCCATGCCGGTGATCGTCGAAGGGTACCCGCCACCCTCCGACCCGCGCCTGGCCAAGTTCCTGATCACCCCCGACCCCGGCGTGATCGAGGTCAACATCATGCCGGCCGAGGACTGGCCGTCGCTGGTCGTCAATACCGAAACGCTCTACGAACAGGCGCGCCTGACGCGGCTGGGTACCGAGAAGTTCATGCTCGACGGCCGCCATACCGGCACCGGCGGCGGCAACCACGTCACCCTGGGCGGCGTCACGCCGGCGGACTCGCCGTTTCTGCGCCGTCCCGACCTGCTGGGCAGCCTGCTGACCTACTGGCAGCATCATCCCAGCCTGTCGTATCTGTTCTCGGGACTGTTCCTGGGACCCACCAGCCAGGCGCCGCGGGTCGACGAAGCGCGCCACGAGGCGCTCTACGAACTTGAGATCGCGCTTGCGCAGATTCCCGAGGGCGAGGTGGCGCAGCCGTGGCTGATCGACCGGCTGCTGCGCCATCTGCTCACCGATATCACCGGCAACACCCATCGCGCGGAATTCTGCATCGACAAGCTCTACTCGCCGGACAGCGACACCGGGCGGCTGGGGTTGCTGGAGCTACGCGCCTTCGAGATGCCGCCGCACCCGCGCATGAGTCTGATGCAGATGCTGTTGATCCGCGCGTTGGTCGCGCGCTGCTGGGAGCGTCCGTATCGCGGCAAGCTGGTGCGCTGGGGCACCGCCTTGCACGACCGCTGGCTGTTGCCGCACTGCCTGTGGAACGATCTCGAGGATGTGCTCGACGACTTGCGCCGGCATGGCTTCGAGTTCGAGCTCGAATGGTTCGCGCCGTTTCTCGAGTTCCGCTTCCCGGCGCACGGGCGGGTCAGCTATCGCGACGTGCAGCTGGAATTGCGCCAGGCCATCGAACCCTGGCACGTGCTCGGCGAGGAGGGCGCCGGGGGCGGTACGGCGCGTTACGTCGACTCCTCGGTGGAGCGGGTCCAGGTCAAGGTCAACGGGCTGAGCGGCGATCGCTACGTCGTCACCTGCAACGGCCGGCGCGTACCGTTGACGCCGACCGGGCGGGTCGGCGAGGCGCTGGCCGGGGTGCGCTTTCGCGCCTGGCAGCCGCCGTCGGCGCTGCATCCGCGGATCGGCGTGCACGCGCCGCTTACGTTCGACATCGTCGACACCTGGAACCAGCGTTCGGTGGGCGGTTGTACCTATCACGTCGCCCACCCGGCCGGGCGCAACTACGAGACCTTTCCGGTCAACGCCAACGAGGCCGAGGCGCGGCGCCTGGCACGCTTCACGGCACACGGGCACAGCCAGGGCGAAGTTCGGGCGCCCGTGGAATCGGCGAGCCTGGAGTTGCCGATGACGCTCGACCTGCGACGTCCCGGCTAGCCTATGGAAGAGCGCAGGCATTTCTCAGACGGCGCGTAGGGACGGCCCGGTCGGGTTAGCGGACGTTAACCGTCCTATGCCGAGCAATAGCCGGCCAATAGGGATGCAGATCGGCGTATTGCCCTGGGCAGAACGCGCTATCATGCACGCTGTAACTCCCTCACTTACGGGCATGCCCACCATGCTGGTCCCCGACCTCCCCGAATCGCTGCTCGACACGCCGCCCAGCGCGGCGGCGGAGGGCACCCGCTCGCTCGAAGCGCTGCTTGCAGGCTATGCCGTGGGCGATTCCACGCGCCACGACATGCTGTTCGATGCAACCGGCGAGTTGCGCCCGCACTGGCGCGAGCTACTCGAAGAGTTCGCCGCGCTGGGCGAGCAGGGGCTGGCCGAGCGCGCCGACGAGGTCCAGCGGCTGCTCTACGAGAATGGCGTCACCTTCAACGTCCACGACGACTTGCGCGGGCGGTTGCGTACCTGGCGCGTCGACCCCTTGCCATTGGTGATTCCGGCGGCACAGTGGCGCGAGCTCGAGGCGGGGCTGGTCCAGCGCAGCCGGCTGCTCGACGCCTTGCTGGCCGACATCTACGGGCCGCGGCGGTTGATCGAAGAGGGCTACCTGCCCCCCGAGCTGATCTACGAGCATCCCGGGTTCCTGTTCGCCTGCGATCATAGCCATGACGACGCGCCCCGCGCCGGACTGGTCTTCCATGGCGTGGACTTGATCCTCGACGATCAGGGCCAGTGGCGGGTCGTTGCCGACCGCCTGCAGGCGCCTTCCGGGGCCGGCTATGCGCTGGAGAATCGCATCATCCTCGCCCGGGCGATGCCCACGCTCTACCGCGAGGCGCCGCTACGCCGGCTGTCGAGCTTCCTCGAGGCCGAGCATCGCACCCTGGCGGCGCTGTCGACCCTGCATCGCGAGCAGCCCAACGTCGTTCTGCTGACCCCAGGGCCCGACAGCGACGGCTATTTCGAGCATGCCTACCTGGCCAACTACATGAACCTGTCGCTGGTCGAGAGTCTCGATCTGGTGGTGCGCGACAGCCGGGTATGGATGCGCACGTTAGGCGGGCTCAAGCCGGTCGACGTGATCCTGCGGCGGCTCGAGGACGCCTGGTGCGACCCGCTCGAGTTGCGCGCCGACTCGTTGATCGGCGTGCCCGGGCTGGTCCAGGCCGCGCGTAGCGGCGGGGTGGCGCTGGCCAACCCGCTGGGCGTCAGTGTGCTCGAGCATCCCGGACTCGCGCCCTACCTGGCAACGCTCTGCGAGCGCCTGCTCGGCGAGCCGCTCAAGCTGGCACCGCCGCAAAGCTGGTGGTGCGGCGATCCGCAAGCGCTCGCCACGGTGCTCGATGACTTCGAGCACCTGACGCTCCGCGACATCGAGCCCGGTTCAAGCTGGATCCGCACCACGGAGCTCAGCGAAGCCGAACTCGCCGTGTTGCGACAGCGAGTGGAAGAGCGACCCAGCCGCTACGTCGCCCAGCGGCCGCTGCGCTCGGCGACGGCGCCGGTCTACGACGACGCCAGCGGCCGCTTCGTGCCGCGTCCGCTCAACCTGCGCGCTTTTGTCACCGCCGATAGCGATGAGACGACGCCGGGGCCGGCCTTGGGAGAGACCGAGAGCGACGGTAGGCGCTACCGGGCTATGCCCGGCGGACTGGCCTGGGCCGGCGTGCCGGGAACCCCCTCGCTGGACAGCGACGTGGTCAAGGATGTCTGGGTGCTGGCCGACGAGCCGCAGCGCCACGTCAGCCTGCTGCGCCAGGCCGCGGGGCCGATCGTCGTCACTCGCGATGGCAACGACCTGCCGAGCCGGGTCGCCGACAGCCTGTTCTGGCTGGGTCGCTATGGTGAGCGCCTCGATGTGCGCGCGCGGTTGCTGCGCGAAGGCCTGCTGCGGCTGCTCGAGCAGGAGCAGGCGGAGTACGCCGACACCACCATGGCCGATCTGTTCGAGGTATTGACCCTGGCGTGGCCCGATGTCGGCTCTGGTGAGCACGGTGGCGAAGCGGGTGCGCGTGCCGCGGGTGCCTCGCTCGGCGGGCGCTTCCACGACCTGCGTGCGGCGCTTTTGACGCTGCTCGACGACGACACCCGCCAGGGCCTGCCGGCGTATTTCCAGCAGATGCTGCGCAACTCGCGGGCGGTGCGCGATCATCTCGGCGACGATGCCTGGCGGGTGCTCAACCAATTGCGCCGCCAGATCAACGCCATGCCGCGGGTGCCCTCGGCGAGCGCAGGGCGGCGCGCCTGCGAGGAAGTGGTCAACCAGCTGGCGGCGTTCTTCGGCCTGTGCAACGAGACCATGCCGCACCACTACGGCTGGCGCTTCATGGACATCGGCCGCTTCATCGAGCGGGTACTGCGCACGCTGGAGCTGTTGCGCCTGGCGCTGCTCGACGCCCGCGAACCCGGCGTGGCGCTGTGGGAAGTAGTGCTGGCCACCACCGACAACGTCACCGCCTATCGGCGTCGCTACCGTAGCGAGCTGCACCCCACGGCGATTCTCGACCTGCTGCTGTTCGACGAGGGCAACCCACGCTCTGTGGGCTACATGCTCAAGCGTCTGGGCCGCCAGATCGAGCGACTGCCGCAGCCCGATTCGGCGCCGTATCGCAGCCGCGAGCAGCGTCTGATCGTCCAGGCCTCAAGCACCCTGCAGCTTGCCGACATCGACCTACTCGCCGACGTGCACGCTTCCGAGCGCGCACGCGAGGCGCTGGCGAGCTTGTTCGATGACCTGCTTACGCCCCTGGAGCAGCTCTCGGACGCCATCGGCCACAGCCACTTCAGCCACGCCGAGACGCCCAAGCAGCTGATCAAGATGCAGGTGCAGCCGTGATCTACCAGTTGCGTCACACCACTAGTTACAGCTACAGCGCGCCGGTCACGCTGTGCCACAACGAGGCGCGCATGCTGCCGCGGGAATTGCCCTGGCAGCGCTGCGAGGCCTCGCGCATCGAGATCCTGCCGAGCCCGGCGGTGGAGAGCGAGCGCCAGGATTTTTTCGGCAACCGGGTGCTGTACTTCGCCATCCAGGATATCCATCAGGCGCTCGAGGTCAGCGTACGCACCCGCCTCGAGACCCGCCCGCGTCCGGCCTTGCCGGTCAGGCTGCCCGGCGATTGGCAGGGCTGTCGCGACACCCTGGCCAGCGCCGCCGAGAAGAGCTGCCTGCAAGCCCGGCTGTATCGCCTCGACTCGCCCTTCGTGCGGCGCAACCCCAGGCTCGCTGATTACGCCGCGGCGAGTTTCACCCCGGGGCGTTCGCTGCTCGAAGCGGTCCAGGATCTCAACCGGCGCATCTTCGATGAATTCACCTACGACCCGAGCTTCACCACGCTGGCCACGCCGCTTATCGAGGTGCTCGAGCAGCGCCGCGGGGTCTGCCAGGATTTCGCCCACCTGGCGATCGGCTGCCTGCGCTCGATCGGCCTGGCGGCGCGCTACGTCAGCGGCTATCTCGAGACCTTTCCGGCGCCCGGTCAGCCCAAGCTGGTCGGCGCCGATGCCTCGCATGCCTGGTTGGCGGTCTTTCTGCCGGGCTGGGGATGGCTGGAACTCGATCCGACCAACGGCAGCCTGCCCGGCGAGCAGCATGTCGTGGTGGGCTGGGGGCGCGATTACGCCGATGTGCCGCCGCTCAGCGGGGTGATGAGCGGCGGCGGCGATCACACGCTCGAGGTCGCCGTGGATGTGATTCCCGAGTCCCCGCCGGCTGCGGAAATTCACCCGGAGCAAGCACCCGAGTCACGTCGTCTGGGGTGAGCCGACTTGGCCCCACCGGTCAGTCGGTCGGCTGCGTCTCGGTGCGCCGGCCAGCTCGTGCCGCCGCGGTACCTGGCAGCGGCCCGGCCGGGCGCACTGCCAGCGTGACCAGCCCGCCGATCAGGCCCCAGAAAGCCGCGCCGATACCCAGTAGCGTGACTCCCGAGGCGGTGATCAGGAAGGTTACCGCGGCGGCCTCGCGTTGGCCCGTGTCGGCGAGCGCGTTGTGCAGGCTGTTGGCGATGGTCGAGAGCAGCGCGAGGCCGGCAATGGTGACGATCAATGAGTGGGGCAGGGCGTTGAACAGCGTGCCGATCGAGCCACCGAACAGCCCGGCGAGCAGGTAGAAGCCGCCGGCCGCGGCGGCCGCCACATAGCGCCGCTGCGGGTCGGGGTGCGCTTCGGGGCCCATGCAGATGTCGGCGGTAATCGCCGCCAGGCACACCGAGAAACCGCCGAACGGCGCCAGCAGCAGTGTCGCCAGGCCGGTCCAGGCGATCAGCGGCGAAATCGGCGTGCGATAGCCGGCGGCGCGCAGCGTGGCGACCCCGGGGGCGTTCTGCGAGGCCATGCTGACGACGAACAGCGGGATGCCCACCCCGATCAGTGACGACCACGTAAAGCTCGGCATGATGAATTCGGGCGCGGTGAACACCAGCGCGCTGCGCTCGGCCTCGATGCCGCCCTGTAGCCAGGCGACGGCCAGCCCCACCGCGAGCACCAGCAGAATCGTGTAGCGCGGCAGCCAGCGCTTGCCGATCAGGTAGCTGGCGCACATCGCCGCGACGAGCGGGAAATCGACTTCTAGGGCGGCGAAGGCGTCGATGCCGAACTGCAGCAATACGCCGGCGAGCATCGCCGCGGCGACCGCCTGCGGGATGCGCTCCATCAACCGTGCGAACAACCCGGTGACTCCGCACAGCAATACCAGCAGCGCCGAGAACAGGAACACGCCGATCGCCTCGCTGAGCCCGATACCCGGCAGACTGGTGGCGAGCAGCGCCGCACCCGGCGTCGACCAGGCGGTAAGCACCGGTTCGCGGTAATACAGCGACAGCCCCAATGACGTGGCGCCCATGCCCAGCCCCAGCATGCTCAACCAGGCACCGATCTGTGCCGGGCTGGCGCCGGCGGCTTCGGCGGCCTGGAAGATGATCACCGCCGAGCTGATATAGCCGACCAGCACCGCGACGAAGCCGGCGACCAAGGCGGAGGGGGAGAGATCGCGACGCAGCGAGCGGCGGGGCATGGCGGGACTCCGGGTCGATTGTGCGTTATAACGCACGACGGGCACACGTTAGCATTCGCGCCCATCGCGTACAATCGCCCGCAGGCCCGTGTCCAAGTCTTATTAAGCCCGCTTTCAGGTCCCTTACCAGGTAACCCAGCCATGCCGACCGATCCCCGCACGCACATTCCCGCCACGCTCAGGGCGCTGCGCCAGTCGCGCGGCTGGAGCCTCGATCGTTGCGCCCAGGCCACGGCGGTCAGCAAGGCCATGCTCGGGCAGATCGAGCGCGGCGAGTCGAGCCCTACCGTGGCCACGCTGTGGAAGCTGGCCAGCGGTTTCGGCGTGTCGTTCTCGGCATTCTTCGTGGAAGCCGCGCACGGCGAGGCCGTGAGCTCGGCAGCCGAACCCTCTCAAGACGCACCCCGCACGGCGGATGCCGGTACCGTCGACTGGCAGGATGCCGCCGGGATGGCGCTGTCGGTGCTGGTGCCCTTCGAAGCGGCGCTCGGCTGCGAGATGTTCCTCGTGACCCTGGCCCCCGGCGCCGCGAGCGACTCGGCGCCGCATGCCGCCGGGACGATCGAGCACGTCATCGCGCTGGACGCCGGGGTCGAGGTCGAAGTCGAGGGGCAGTGGCACCGCCTGGCAGCAGGGCAGACTCTGCGTTTCGCCGCCGACCGGGCGCACGCCTATCGCAATCGCCGCGCCCAGCCGGTGCGCTTTCACGACCTGGTGCATTACCCGCGTTGAGGTCAGTCGGCGCGCAGTCGTCCGAGCGCCGCCGGGCGATACTTGGCGAGCAGCGCCCACAGGATCGCCGCGCTCTCGGCGTCGGGGTTGCCGTCGTAGCGGGCCGGGCGGAAGTGCATCTGGAAGGCGCGCAGCGCGGCGCGGGTCTGGCCGTCGAGTTCGCCGCTCGCGATCACCGGGTAGCCGTAGGCGGCCAGCGCCCGCTGCCATTGGTCGATCGTCGGCGGTTCGCGCTCGAAGCGTGTGCGGTAGGCGGCGACACTCGCCGGGTCCGGCCAGGCGCCGATGCCGGCCCGGTGCAGTCGCGCCCAGGGAAAGCGCGGCCCGGGATCGATCTTGCGCTGCGGGGCGATGTCGGCATGGGCGACGACATCGGTGGGATCCATGCCGTAGCGCGCGACGATGTCGCGGGCGACGGCGATCACCGCCTCGATCTGCTCCGGCGGGAAGAGGTCCCAGCGCATGCCGTTCGCGGTAGTCACGGGGCCGTGATTGACGATCTCGATGCCGATCGAGGTGTCGTTGAGGTTGCTGCGGTTGCGCCAGCGGCTGGCGCCGGCATGCCAGGCCCGGCGCGACTCGTCGACCAGTTGGTAGACCCGCGGTGCGGCGTGGCCGTTTTCGGGGTGGCGGGGGATCAGGTAATGGACGCTGACACGGGGGCCGGTCAGGGTCTTGAGCGATCGCGCATCGCCGCTGTCGGTGTAGTGCAGAACCAGGTGGCGGATGCGTGAACTCTGCGCCGGCGCGATGTGACGCCGGTCGACCTGATAGCCGGGCCGCGACTCGATCGCCGGCGCCATGCCGCAGGCCGTCAGCAACACGCTCGAGGCCAGCAGGGCCAGCGCGGGCCAGGTCGAGCGGCGCTCAAATCGCCACACGGCTACAGCACCGTCAGCGCGCGGCGGATCAGGATGCCCAGGCACAGCGTCAGGGCGAAGCTCAGCATGGTGCCCAGCAGTACATACTCGGTCAGCTTGCGGTCGCGGTCCTCGCGCAATTCGCCGAAGCGCAGCACCGACTTGGCGGCCAGCAGGAAGCCGATCGGCACCAGTTGATCGGCCAGCACGAAGGTCAGTACCAGGAAGCGCTCGAGCATGCCGATGCGCGCGCCGGCGTCGGCGAGCATGCCGCTGGTGTCGACCTGGCGGCTCCAGCGCCGCATGATCAGCGCGATCAGGATCGAGGTGGGGCGCAGCACCAGCAGGTAGCCCAGCGCTACCAGCAACGGGGCCGGATCCAGCAACCAGCTACCCAGCGTGGCCAGCCACGCGGGCGACTCGACCAGCAACGCCCAGACCACCACTAGCACGCCGACGTGCAGCGCCTGGTCGAGCAGGAAGTAGCGTGCCTGCGGCGGGGCGTAGCTCTTGGCGATATCGATCGCCAGGTGCGTCACGCTGATCGCCGCGACGGCGGCGAGGGTCGGCAGGAAGGCCTGCGCGCTGGCCAGCAGCGCGACCAGCGCCAGCAGGCCCTGCACGCCGGAGTGCAGGTAGACGGCCGGTGAAAGGTAGTGGCGGCTCTCCTTGCTGCGTACCCAGGCCTGGCTCTGGAGCAGGAAATCACCGATCAGGTGGCCGAGCAGCAATAACAGCAGTAGCGACAGGCTGTTCGATTCCATCATGCCTCCCCCAGACATTGGCCGGTGTAGGCAAGATAATCGCGGATCAATGGCCAGCGGGCGGCGACCAGGCGGCGATTGATCGTCGGCTGGGTGCGCTCCAGGCGTCTTGCCAGGGCTTGCTGCGATTCGTCGTGCAGCAGGCTGTGATAGGCGACTTCGGCCGAGTAGCGCGACCAGTGACAGAGAATGTCGTCGGCGAAACGGGTCAGCAGGGCGAGGTGCTCATCCAGGGCCGGTTTGCCGGTGACCACGACCAGCCGCTGCGGCGTTTCGCCAAGGGCGTCCAGGCTACGCCCGGAACGCACGAAGGCGTCGCCCTCGGCCTCGGCGAAGCGAGCCGCATCGGGCACTTCGCCGCCGCCTACGGCAACGGCGATGCGGGCATCCCAGGTGACCTGACGTGACGGCGACTGCTGGATGAGCGCCGCGCGCAGCAGTACCGCAGCGGTCACGCCGTCGCCCGGATCGCTCACGGCGATCTGGAAACCGTCACCGCGATAGCGGTCGCTGCGGGCCGCGAAGCGCCTTTCGAGCAGGGTCAGCGCATCGTCCAGCGTGCGGCTCAAGTGTGGCTTGTCACTGACCTGCTGCGAACCGACGATGTCGCCGGTCAAGACCGCGATAGTGTTCATAGTGCTGCCTGCCTTTATAGCTCAATATGGCTATAATTCCATTTAATAGCCGAAATAGGCTATTAATTTATAGCTCAAAAAAGCTATAAATATTATTTATAGTCAAATAAGGCTATTATTCAAGCCTTTCATTCGGAAAGCCTACCTTTACTGTAATTATATACAGTATTTTGCCGAGTCCAAGCGTTACGCCCCGGTCGCCTGTAGCAAAATGTAAGCCTCAATGGATCAGTTCGCGGGTGGCCGATTCCAGCCCTTGCAGGGTCAGGGGATACATGCGATCGCCGATCAGCTGACGAATCAGGCGGGTCGAGTGGGTTCTCTCCCAGCTCGCCGCCGGCATGGGATTGAGCCAGGCCAGGCGCTCGAACTTGGCCGCCAGGCGTTGCAGCCAGACGCCGCCGGGCTCGTCGTTGAAGTGCTCGACGCTGCCGCCGGGATGGCTGATTTCATAGGGCGACATGGCGGCGTCGCCGACGATGATCAGCTTGTAGTCATTGCCGAAGGTGCGCAGCATCTCGAACGTGGAAAGGCGCTGGTGGCGACGGCGATTGTCGCGCCACAGCCCTTCATAGATGCAGTTGTGGAAATAAAAGTGCTCGAGGTGCTTGAACTCGCTGCGACACGCCGAGAACAGCTCCTCGCAGGTATGCACGTGGTCGTCCATCGAGCCGCCGACATCGAGCAGCAGCAATACCTTTACGGCGTTGTGACGCTCGGGCCGCGTCCTGACGTTGAGCAGGCCGGCATCGCGGGCGGTGGCGTCGATGGTCGCGTCGATATCGAACTCCTCGCCGGCGCCGCTGCGCGCGAAATGGCGCAGCCGGCGCAGCGCCAGCTTGATGTTGCGGGTGCCCAGCTCGCGGCTGTCGTCGTAATCGCGGAAGCGACGCTCGTCCCAGACCTTGACCGCGCGGCGCTGGCGCGAGCCATCCTGACCGATGCGCATGCCCTCGGGGTTGTAGCCGTAGGCGCCGAAGGGGCTGGTACCGCCGGTACCTATCCACTTGTTGCCGCCGGCATGGCGCTCGCGCTGTTCGGCGTAGCGCTGCTTGAAGGTCTCGATCAGCTGCTCGAGGCCGCCGAGCGACTCGATCCGGGCCTTCTCCTCGGCGGACAGCGAGCGCTCGAACTCGCGGCGCAGCCAGTCGTCGGGGATCAGCGCGTCGATCGCCGCGTCGAGGTTGTCGATGCCCTCGAACCAGGCGGCGAAGGCGCGATCGAAGCGATCGTAGTAGCGCTCGTCCTTGACCAGGGTCAGCCGGGCGAGGCGATAGAAGGCCTCGCTGTCGGCGAACACCACGCCGCGTTCGACGCCGGCATGCAGGTCGAGCAGCTCGCGCAGAGTGACCGGCACGCCATGGCGGCGCAGCGTTTCGAACAGGCCCAGGAACATGCGCTAGCGCCTCGCCGACTGTTGGCGGCGGACCATGAACGCCAGGCGCTCGAGCAGGCCGGTGTCCTGTTCGTTCTTGATGAGCGCGCCGGCCAGCGGCGGCAGCGCCTTGGCCGGATCGCGGTCATACAGTGCCTCGCGGGCGAGTTCGTCTGCCATCAGCAGCTTGAGCCAGTCGACCAGCTCCGAGGTCGAGGGTTTCTTCTTGATGCCCGGGACGTCGCGAATATCGAAGAACACGTCCAGCGCCTGGGCGACCAGCCGCGACTCGATGTCGGGAAAGTGCACGGCGACGATCTGCTGCAGGGTCTCGCGGTCGGGGAAGTCGATGTAGTGGAAGAAGCAGCGCCGCAGGAAGGCGTCGGGCAGTTCCTTCTCGTTGTTCGAGGTGATGACGATGATCGGCCGGTGCCGCGCCCGCACGGTGCGGTCGATTTCGTAGACGTAGAACTCCATGCGATCGAGTTCCTGCAACAGGTCGTTGGGAAACTCGATATCCGCCTTGTCGATCTCGTCGATCAGCAGCACGGCGCGCTCATCGGACTCGAAGGCCTCCCACAGCTTGCCGGGCTTGATGTAGTTGCCAACCTCATTGACGCCCTCGATCCCCAGCTGCGAGTCGCGCAGCCGGCTGACCGCATCGTACTCGTAGAGGCCCTGCTGGGCCTTGGTGGTGGACTTGATGTGCCAGGTGATCAGCCGGCTGCCCAGCGCGCTGGCCAGTTCCTCGGCGAGCAGGGTCTTGCCGGTACCGGGCTCGCCCTTGATCAACAGGGGCCGTTCGAGCGCGACGGCGGCGTCCACCGCCAGGCGCAGGGCGTCGCTGGCGACGTAGGTGTCGGTGCCTTGGAAAGCCATGAAGGTCTCGTTCCTGAATGTGATCAAACGAGTGTACGAACGGCGATCAATGGCGGCAACCGCGCGATTGGAGTCAGGTCTCGGAGGTGGTTTCCAGCGTTTCGGCACAACGTTCGTCGACCAGGCTACTGACAGTGCGGTTGCGACCTTCTGCCTTGCACTGGTAAAGCGCGGCATCGGCGCAGGTCAGCAGACTGTCGAGATCGATCGGCGTCCCCGGTGCGGCAGTGGCCACGCCGATACTGACGGTGACCACTTCGGCGGTGGGTGAGGTTTCATGGGGAACGCCGACGGCCTGGAGCATGCTGAGCATGGCCTCGGCCAGCCGGGTGGCCTCGCTGAGGTCGACGTCGAGCAATACCACCAGGAACTCTTCGCCGCCGAGACGGACCACGATGTCCGTTTCGCGGCGGAAGATATCGCGCAGCACGTTGGCGATCTCGAGCAGGCAGTCATCGCCGGCCGGGTGTCCGTAGTGATCGTTGTACAGCTTGAAATGATCGACATCGATCATCAGCGCGGACAGCGGCGACATGCGCCGGCGGCTCAACGGCAGGGCGATTTCCAGGCGCTGCTCGAGCAGGCGACGATTGCCGAGTCCGGTCAGCGGGTCGTTGAGGGTCTGCTCGAGCAGTTGCTGATTCTTCTCGCGCAGGCTGAGCAGCAGCTTCTCGATCTCGCGCGTCAGATAGGCGATGTCGTCGTGGCGTTCGAGCAGCGAGGCGGGCGGGGCGATGGGCTCGCCGTCATGCTGGTCCTTGACGTAGTCGACGAGGCGATGAAGCGGCTGGATGTACTGGCGGCTAATCAGTACGCCGGCAATTAGTATGAAGCTCAGCAATAGGATCGCCAGCAGCGCGATGCGATTCTCGGTAATGGCAGCGCCGAGTTGCAGCGAGTCCGCTCGGGCGAGCAGCCACAAGGCCGCGCCGACGATGACGAACAAGCCGCTGAACGTGGACAACAGGCGCAGCAGGGTACTGTGTCGAAGCAATCGCATGGGCCCGTTTCGCTGGGATAAGCACGCCTTGCGGCAAGCCTGTCGGTGAGTTTCGAGAGCGGATTCGGCGAGCGAATCGGGGAGGTTTCCGCTACCCGCTGCCTTTCTGCAAGCAAGCGAAGACGGTGCTCGGGTTCCCCAGGCGCTACACGGCCTATCGCCGCCTGGAGCCATTATCTGCGGAGCATGCCCAAGCGGCTACTTCACTTTACTTAATCGGCAGCGTTGAGAGGAACTTGAATGGGGACACGCTGACCGCCGGCCGGCGGTCAGCGGTCGAGGTCGAATTGCAGCCCCGCCAGATGCCGATACAGTGGATTGTCGGCCAGCAGCTCGGCATGACTGCCGGCACCGACCAGGCGTCCGTGGTCGAAGACCAGCAGGCGATTGGCGGCCACCACTGTGGCGAGCCGGTGGGCGACGACCAGGGTGGTGCGTCCGACCATCAGCCGGTCGAGCGCCTCCTGGACGAGGCGTTCGCTTTCGGCATCCAGCGCGCTGGTCGCCTCGTCGAGCAGCAGCACCGTGGGATCGCGCAGCAGCGCCCGGGCGATGGCCAGGCGCTGGCGCTGGCCGCCGGACAACTGGACGCCGCCCGGCCCCAGGTAGCTGTCGAAGCCGACCGGCAGCGCCTCGATGAAGTCCAGCGCATTGGCGTCGCGTGCCGCCTGGCGCACGGCGTCGTCGCTGGCCTCGGGCATTCCGTAGCGGATGTTGTCGGCGGCGCTGCCGCTGAACAGGATCGGCTCCTGGGCGACCAGGCCGATGGCACCGCGCAGCTCCACCGGATCGAGCTCGCGCAGGTCGATGCCGTCCAGTGTCAGGCGACCGGCCTGCGGATCGTAGAAGCGCAGCAACAGCTGCAGCAGGGTGCTCTTGCCGGCGCCCGACGGGCCGACCAGGGCGATGCGCTCGCCGGGGCGGATGAGAAGGTCGAGCTCGTCGAGCGCGGGCGGGCTGGGACGCGAAGGGTAGGCGAAGCGCAGCCCCTCGGCACGGATCTCGCCGCGCAACGGCCTGGGCAGGGCGCGCGGCGCGGGCGGGGAGTGAATGCGCGGCTTCGCGTCGAGCAGTTCGAGCAGGCGTTCGGCCGCGCCCGCGGCGCGCTGGATGTCGCCGGCGACCTCGGCGAGCGCCGCGACCGCGCCGGCGGCGAGCACCGCATAGAACACGAACGCCGACAATTCGCCGGCACTCATCGTGCCGTCGAGTACCGCGTGCCCGCCCTGCCACAGCATCAGGCCCACCGCCGAGAAGATCACCAACATGGCGATGCCGGTCAGCCAGGCACGCTGGCGGGTCCTGGCTATCGCTACCCGGAATGCCGCCTCGGCGGTGCGCGCGTAGTCGCGGCGATCGATCGGCTCATGGCCGAAAGCCTGCAGCGTGCGAATGCCCGCCAGGGCCTCGCCGGCGTAACGCCCCAGCTCGGCGACCTGATCCTGACTGTGCCGCGACAGGCGGCGTACCCGGCGCCCGAACCACAGGATCGGCAACACCGTGGTGGGTATGCCCAGCAGCACCAGTGCACTGAGCCAGGGCTGGGTGATGAGCATCAGCACGATCGCGCCGAGCAGCATCAGCAGGTTGCGCAGCGCCACCGACAGCGACGAGCCGAACAGGCTTTGCAGCACGCTGGTGTCGGCGGTCAGCCGCGCCTGGATCTCGCCGGCGCCGCCGTGCGGGGTGCGGCTGTTCTCGAAGAAGTCGGGCTCCAGCGTCAGCAGGTGATCGAAGACCTGGCGGCGCAGGTCGGCGGCCAGCCGCTCGCCGATCCAGGTGATCAGGTAGTAGCGTGCCGCCGAGGCGACGGCGAGCAGCGCCACTACGACCAGCAGACCGGCCAGCGCCTGGTTGAGCTGGGTGGCGTCTTCGGCCATGAAGCCGCGATCGATCACCAGGCGCAGCCCCTGGCCCATCACCAGCACGCTGGCCGAGGCGATCAGCAGCGCGACGCCGGCCCCGGCCAGGCGCCAGCGGTAGGGACGTAGCAGCTCCGCTAGGCGAAGCAGGATGCGCGGGTCGGGGCGGGTAGTGGACATGGCAACTCATTGCCGCAAAGTCGGTATCGCAGGGGTAAGCTTGAGGGCTCGGCCTTGAAGAAGCCACCAGCATCGCCGAACGGCTCGCCTGTCATGAGTCTCTACGCTGGAACAGGCTCATCCGTTGCATGACGCCATCACGGCGAATGCGCCAGTGATAAAGCGCAGCTGAGATGTGGATAAGGGCTAATACCAGAATCGCCCAGCCGACCCGCCCATGCCATTCATACAGGCTTTCGGACAGGGCCGGATTCTTGGCGATCAACCCCGGCAGCTTGGCCTCGAAAAACTCGACCGGAAAGTCGCCGATGTCGGTGGCCAGCCAGCCGAGTATGGGCATGATGAACAGCAATAGGTAGAGCAGGGTGTGCACGATGCTGCTGGCGACGCGATTGAAGGTGGGCAGGGGCTCGGCGTAGGCAGGCTTGCCTTTGACCAGTCGGATGATCAGGCGCAGCGTCATCAAGCCGAGAATCAGCAAACCGAAAGTCTTGTGATATTGATAGAGAAAGTCGATGGCGGTCTTGCCGAAGCGTTCGACGAGACTTTCGAAACCCAGCCAACCCAGCGTCATGCCGCTAGCCAGCGAGCCTATCACCAGGCCGGCAATCAACCAGTGCAGCAGACGATGAGAATATGTGTAGCGTGCGATCATGTGCGAACCTTGCCCATCGTACGTCAGCATTGAATCTGCTTCACTACACGCTGCGATGCAAGCGGAGACTGCATCGCTTGTCCGGTTCATTCGCGCTTGTTGTCAGGGCCGAAGCGCTGCGTATATCTGAGGTGAACTGACAACTTCTTCCATGCGATCTCAGGAGTTGAAACCATGCACGGAGTTCTATTGGTAACGGGTGGCAGTCGCGGCATCGGCGCGGCGACGGCACGCCTGGGCGCGTCGGCCGGCTATCGGGTATGCATCAATTATCGCTGCAACCGGCAGGCCGCGGAGGCGGTCGTCGACGAGATCGCCGCCGCCGCCGGCGAGGCCATCGCCGTGGCCGCCGACGTTGCCGTCGAAGCCGATGTGATGCGCCTGTTCGAGACCGTGGACCGTGAACTCGGGCCGCTGACGGCGCTGGTCAACAACGCCGGCATCCTCGAGCGTCAGTGCCGCGTCGCCGACATGAGTGCCGAGCGGTTGATGCGGATTCTGGCCACCAACGTCACTGGCAGTTTTCTGTGTGCCCGCGAGGCGATCCGGCGCATGTCGACCGCCCACGGCGGCCAGGGCGGCGCCATCGTCAACCTGTCGTCGGTAGCCGCGCGGCTGGGTGCGCCCAACGAATACGTCGATTACGCGGCCACCAAGGGCGCCATCGATACCTTCACGACGGGGCTGGCCAAGGAGGTCGCCGGCGAGGGCATCCGCGTCAACGCGGTGCGCCCAGGTATCATCTATACCGACATCCACGCCAGCGGCGGCGAGCCCGGGCGGGTCGAGCGCCTCAAGGACACGGTGCCCATGCAACGTGGCGGGCAATCGGAGGAGGTCGCCCGGGCGATCCTCTGGCTGCTTTCCGAAGAGGCCTCGTACACCGCGGGCAGCTTCATCGACGTGACCGGCGGGCGCTGACTGCGACAGGCGTCCCCGCATGGCTGCCCGGCTGCTAGGCTGTCGACATGGCTTTTGTCGACAGAGCACTCGAACAAGGAGGTTGCCATGGCTTTCACACTGCTCGATCGGCGCGTCGAGGTCATCACCGGCGACATCACCCGGTTGCAGGTCGATGCTATCGTCAACGCCGCCAACCACTCGCTGAAGGGCGGCGGTGGAGTCGACGGGGCGATCCACCGGGCCGCTGGCCCCCAGCTCAAGAACGCCTGTCTGGCGCTGCGCGAGACGCAGTGGCCCGACGGGCTGCCCGATGGCGAGGTCGCCCTGACCGATGGCTTCGAATTGCCGGCACGCTACGTGATCCACACGGTCGGTCCGGTCTACGCCAAGACCAAGGACAAGTCGCACCTGCTGGCCAATTGCTACCGCAATGCCCTGGCACTGGCCGCCGAGAAGGCCTGCCGAAGTGTCGCCTTTCCGGCGATCTCGACCGGCGTCTATGGTTATCCGTTCGACGAGGCGGCGCACATCGTGATCGATACCCTGGGAGAGGCGCTGAGCAGGCATGATTTGCAGGTGACGCTGTGCTTCTTCGGCGACCGCGATCGCCAGGCGTTCGAGGCCATCGCCGAGCAGCGCGACGTGGTGGATCGCTGAACAGGCCATGAGGCCGGACTGTTAAATAGCGCCCGATTGTCGAAATCGCTTCGGCTCGCGCGACTATGAAGGCCAATCCGGCGTTCGCCTCCGATAGGAGACCGCATCATGGGCAACACAATCCGGCTGCATCGCGTGCTTCGCGCATCCCCCGAGCGGGTCTATCGGGCGTTCCTCGATCCTGAAGCCCAGGTCAAGTGGGCGCCGCCCCATGGGTTCACGGCAAAGATGCATCACATGGATGTCCGCGAGGGAGGCTCCTACACCATGTCGTTCACGAACTTCACGACCGGCACGAGTCACTCCTTCAGCGGCACCTATCGGGAACTGGTGCCGAACGAGCGCATCCGCTATACCGACGAATTCGACGATGCGAATCTCCCCGGCACGATGCAGGTCACCGTGACTTTCACGAAGGTATCGGTGGGGACGGAGCTGAGCATCACGCAGGAGGGCGTGCCCGAGGTCATTCCGGCCGAGGCGTGTTACCTCGGCTGGCAGGAATCCCTTGGCCAGCTGGCGAACCTGGTGGAGCCGGAGATTCCCGACGAGCTGTAAAGGCTACAAACGAAACGGCCGGCGAGCGCGCAAGCATCTCGCCGACCAGTTTCGATGCACCTGTTGCGATGGGCCTCGTTGCAAGGCACTTGCTGCAAAGGCGCGGTAACCGGGATTAGCCGGTCTGACGCCCGGTGAGCTTGTCGCGGAGCCGGTCGATCATGCCGACGCCCGGCCCGACGCTCTTGTGAAAGAGCTCGGAATGCGGCGCACTGGGGTGCGGCCGGGTCGGGGCCAAGCTCTTGGCATTTTGCACCTTGTTGCCCATGTCGATGAGATCGCTGGCGGAAAGATGCGAGCGTAGCTTGGGAAACTGATCCGATTCCTCGTCATCCGCATGGTGATCGAGCAACTTCTTCAGTTCCCCAATCCGCTCCATGAAAGCCGGATCGGTGGCGTTGGCGTCTTCGATCTGCTTCATCACCTGGACGATTTCATCGTGTTCCTGCCTATCGTGGTCGGCCTCATCGGCACCGTTCGGCAGTTGCTTCTCCATTACCGGGTAGACGTACATCTCCTCGGCGACGGAGTGGCGCATGACCTCGGCGATCAAGGTGTCCGCCAGGTCCCGGCGCTGGACGGAATCGGTCGTGCCCTCTATCTGGCCGATCAGGTCCATCATCTCCCGGTGGTCGGTGGTGAGGATCTCGGTGACGTCCGCACCCTGTCCAACTCCATTGAGTTCGCTCATCAGACTCCTCCATTGAGTCGCTGCTTTATAGCGTGGAACCACTATTTAAAGGTAGCACCACGCTCAAATTCGAGCCAAGAATGGCAAAATTCCATCAAAGGGCCTTCTTCCCAGCTGCCGAGCCCATGCAGTTGTCGTAGAAGGTGACCGTGGCCGGCCAGTCCGAGAACAGCCCGATCACGCCGACATCGCGGGCCAGCACGTCGAGCGCGAGTAGCTTGTCGCCGTCGTTGTCGACCACGTCGTCGATGCTGCGGTGATACCACTCGCCGTCTTCGCTCAACGGACCCGAGCGCTCGAAGCTCCAGGCGATGATATCCAGCCCGGCCTTTCTGGCGCGCTCGGCATAGACCGAGGGCACGATGCGGCTGCCGGAGTCGCCGGCCTCGGGATTGGACGCCAGCAGCATCCACAGCGGTGGGGCGATGATGTTCACGCCTTCATCGGCGAGTGCCTGCATGCCGGGGGTCCAGGTATCGGGCTTGGCGTAGTCGAAGCCTTCCTCGTCATAACGATCGTCGAGATAGACGGCCTGCTTGCCGAACGCCGGCGTGTTCTCGATCCAGTAACGCACGTCTTCCAATTCAAAGGATTGCGGGTAGACATCGCTCGGCGGGACGTTCGCCGCCTTGTAGTCATCGATCAGCTTCTGGGCGTAATCGGCCTGCGACATGCCGTCGAAGGGCATGGCCACGCTCGGCGCCTTGAGCTCCGGCGTCATCTTCACGCCCAGCGCCTTGAACAGCTCGATGCTCTCGGCATGCGTCATCAGCGTGCCGCGCTGGGCGTAAAGGTCGGTACGCCAGCCAGGGGTGGCGTCCATGTAGGCCTGAATACTGCGCGCCTCGCTATCGGCGCCTTCCATCTTGCCCTTGAGCGTCTTGAACTCGGCAAGGGTAATGTCGCTGGTGCAGCATTGAATGGCGCCCGCATTCACCAGTTCGCCGCTTTGCGGATCGAACTCGGGCGGCACGCTGCACTTCTTGGCCAGGTCGGTCTCGAGGATGTTCGTCGTGGCGTGCAGGTCGCACTGCGAATGACGGCAGACCAGCTCCTTGTCCGCCGTGAAGGTGACGTCGCACTCCATGATGCCTGCGCCCATCTGCGCCCCGGCGATGTACGCCTCCCGCGTGTGTTCGGGAAACTGCAGCGGCGCCCCGCGGTGGGCGATGGAAAATTCCGTGCGCTGCCAGTCGTTGCGCTGGGCGGCGCAGTTCAGCAGGTCGGCCTTGAGCGTGCGGGAGCGCTGGGTGTCCTCGTCCATATCCTGGACCAGGTAGAGCGGACGCGGACCGAGGGTAACGTGCTTGGCGGCGGCGATGACGGCCTCGTCATTGCTGGCCGCCCAGGCAGGCGTGAAGGCGATCGTCGAGAGCAGGCACAAGCAGACGAAGAGGGCAGTGGAAAGAACGGCGGAGAGAACGTCGGGGAAATTCTTGTTATCGGTCATGGCTGGGCTCGCTGGCTATTCGAAGAGCGGGAGCCCTGAGTATAGAACCTCGCTTGTGACGCCGCGGCGACCGTGACGTTTCACCGATCGGCGGGCTCACGTCCATTTTGAATCGGCGGTGAACGACACCGTGAACCAGCGCCGCTCGGGCGGGATGGAGAGCCCGGCGGTGATCTGCTCGCGAATCTCGTCGAGCACCGCGATGCCTTGCTCTGCGCCGTAGTCGGGCGAGGTGAGGATGTGGATCTCGATGAAATGGCCGCGCCCGCTCTTGGCCACGTGGCTGAAGTATTCGAGCAGCCCCTCGCGTGCCATCACCGGCACCATCGCCGCATGCACTTCGCTATCCAGCCCGCTGGGGGCGATCAGAAAGACCTCGCGAATGGCGCGCCGCACGATGCCAATCGGCACCGGCATGAAGCACAGCGTCAACAGCGCCAGCAGCAGCGAATCCACGTAGGGCGTGAGGTGGGCATAGGTGGTGCGCTCCAACACCAGGGCGATGGCAAAGGCCACGATCAGCGCCGCGGTAATCAAGCCGGCCATCAGCCAGCCCTGCATGTCGATGCGCAGGAACTCGGAATCCACGCGGCGATTGATCCGCCTCTCGTAGGCATACATCGTGAAGCACGCCGTCGCCACGACCACGGCATAGACGATGGCCAGGCCGAAGGCGAGTTCCTGGCCGCCGTCCATCAGCCCCTGGACGGCATTGAGGAAGGCGTAGAAGCACAGCAACAGCAGGATGCTGCCGTTCAGCCCCGCCACCATCGGCTCCAGGTGCCAGAAGCCATGCTGGAAACGCTGGCTGGCCTCGCGCACCGCCAGCCGCGCCACCAGCAGGGCCAGCCCCGACATCGCCGCATCGATGGTCGAGAACACCCCATCGAAGAGGATCGAGCGGGAGCCGGCCAACAGGCCGAAGGTGACTCCCAGAACCGACACCGCCAGCGTGGTGGCGATGGAAAGCATCAGGGTGCGTTGTTCGAGCGCGGCTTGCGTAGGCGCTGGCATGGACAGGACTCGGTAGCGGAAAAGCCTCGATACTAGCAGCCTGCGAGGGAGCCGGCGCGTTTGTGGCCGGACCGTGGTGAATCACCGTGCGGCGTGAGCGAGGTCTCAGCTCACCCTCTCGAGCTCCTGGGTGACATCGGCCATGCTGCGGTAGGTATGTCCGCCGAACTTCTCCAGGGTCTGCATTTCTGGCTCGCTGGCGTTGGGGCGGGCGTAGCGCTTGAGGTCGTCGCCGTCGACCGGAAAGTCGATGCCGGCGAACAGGCTGGCGATGCGCGCGGCCGACGGCGCTTGCATGGCCCGTTGGCCGCCGGTGCTCGCACGCGAATCCTGCATAGCTCGCCGAATTATTCTTAGTATGATTAAAACTCAATGAGTTAGGGAAAAAATTGCGTGCTAGATAACATTATTGAACGCGCAGTCTAATATCTGTTAGGCGTCATCTTCGCTGTCGAATTCAGGCAATTCGGCTCGACTATAGATTGCCACTTATGACAATTTATCCAGACAGGAGGACTGATCATGACGAGCATTGCAAAGAACACAATCTGCCTTTGGTACGATGACGCTGCTGAGGAAGCCGCGCGATTTTATGCCGAGACATTTCCCGATTCGTCACTCGGCGCAGTGCACAGCGCACCTGGGGATAATCCATCGGGGAAGGAAGGGAGCGTATTAACGGTCGAGTTCACCGTGCTAGGCGTTGCGTGCCTCGGACTCAACGGCGGACCCGCCTTCAAGCATAGCGAAGCATTCTCGTTTCAGATTGCAACCGAAGACCAAGATGAGACTGATCGCTATTGGAACGCGATCGTCAGCAACGGCGGTCAGGAGAGCGAGTGCGGGTGGTGCAAGGACAAGTGGGGCATCTCTTGGCAGATTACGCCGATCGCGCTGACGAAAGCATATACCAGCCCCGACCGCGCAGCCGCCAAACGCGCGTTCGATGCTATGATGACGATGAGAAAAATCGACATAGCTGTGATCGAGGCAGCGTTTCGCGGTTGAAATGTGGGCGGCCTAACAAACAGTGGCAGTTTGCGCCCTTCGGGCGCTGAGCGCAGTTACACCACATGGCTCAGAGCCCAGAAGCGCCACATGACGAAATACATGGTTTGGCTCTACAATGAGCTTTTTCAAACATAAACTCAAACTGCCAGAACCTCGGCCGGTGCTGTGGCCGTTGCGGCCAGCTTCGAGCGCGGAGGTGAATGATCAATTTTTGTCTGATGGACGTCGGCAGATCACTATCAGACACCAAGAATTGGCGGGCGTCACGCCGACTATGTTGGGTTGGTGGTACGGGCATGTCAAAGGGAAATGGAGTACGCCGGAAAAACCTACCCGCGTTACTTGGTATGGCATCCACTTGATCACATTTCATACGAAGTTTCTAATGCTCAACCCGACGGTAGCGTCGGGAAGGGCACGCGGCTGCGTATTACCGAAGAATTTCAACGCAAATCAGATAATTATTTGCAGATTAACGTACAGGTGCGGCAGCGAAATGAAGAGACGGCGATTATTGAAAAACGTGTTGCCGGTATGGTGGTTGTCGAGCTTGTTAATAAGCTTGAGCCAACCACAAATGGTACAAACTACATTTCTACCATGACCATCGGTACCACTTCATGGCCACGCCATCTTGGCCTCAATAAAGTTTTGAATTCAAAGATTTTGTGGGGGAAATGGGGCTCAACTGGGCGCGGCATCACATTGAGGAAATCGGTAACCTGGAGAACTTTTTGCCAGATCTCTATCGCAGTGAAATGAGAGCAGGTTAGGTCACCAACCTCTTCATAGCGGCGGTCTTTAGAGGAGGGCGCCGCGGCGTATGCCCAACTAAAAGCACTTTGTGATCGCAATGATGGCGGTGACTGGGACCATCCGTTGCAATGGGAAGCATTGGGCGACTTCTCTCGCGACCACAGTGCGGCTATCGCAGCTTATGACAAGTGGCTTAAATTGCGCATCAGCTGAGTCTTCTTGACTACGTCGCATCAATTAAATTCAGCCATGCTGAGAGTCACTATGAAGAGGGCCGTTTAGTTGAAGTTTTCTGACAGTTAACTTAGCGTTGGGCGACAAAAAGGTGAGTGAGATGATGAAAGGTTCTTGTCTATGTGGCACGGTCAGCTATGAGATTTGTAGCCGGCCACACGCAATGTACTACTGCCATTGCAGTATGTGTCGCAAAGCTACGGGAAGTGCATTCGCAACCAACATGCTAGTGCGAGAGACTGACTTTACCGTGAAAACTGGCCGCTCTGTGATCAAGGCGTTTCAATCCAGTCCCGGAGAAAGCCGATATTTTTGTTCAGAATGCGGGTCACCGATATATTCAAAAGCACAAGCACGAGAGGGGATAGTATCAGTGCGCTGTGGCACCATTGACGATGATTTAACGGTTCGGCCAACGGAACATATCTATACTGCTTCAAAAGCACGTTGGTTCGAGATATGTGATCAACTCCCTCAGTACCCAGAGGAACCTGAGCCATGAGGCCCAACAAGAGGCTCCAGCCGACGTCAAAACTGCTGCGCAGTTTCGCTGCGGCTGAGACATATAACAGCGCCATTGATAAGAAGTTCACGCAGCAAAGCTGCGCGGCTGAGCGTCGCCGTTAGGCATCGGGCATCGGAATGGCGGCGAGTAGTAATATACGCGATGGTCTGTCGATTTGCTCTTTCACCGTTCGACTATTGGTGTTACTGCGAAATCGACTAGGAGGAATATAGTGATCCCCATCATAACTGCCTTTGAACAGTCGCCCGATCGCGGTCAGGGGCTGGCTCGTGATACGCGCGTTCGCTGGGCTCTTGAAGAAGTGGGCCAACCCTACGAGGTTCGCCTGGTTTCGTTCCGTGCGATGAAGGAATCCTCGCATCTAGGCCGTCATCCTTTCGGCCAGATTCCAACCTATGAGGAAGGCAATCTCGCCTTGTTCGAGACGGGCGCGATCGTCTTCCATATCGCCGAGTGCCATGCGGGTCTTCTGCCGGAAGATGCCAATGCCCGGGCTCGTGCGATTACATGGATATTTGCCGCGCTTAACACCGTGGAGCCACCGATCCTGGAGCTTGCAAACGCCAAGCTTCTGGAGAGTGATCGATCATGGAGTCAGGAACGCTTGCCGCTGGTCGAGGCTCGCGTCCGCAATCGGCTGGATCAACTTTCTGTTCGCTTAGGTAACGCCGAGTGGCTCGATCGTGCGTTCAGCGCGGGCGACCTGATGATGGTTTCAGTGCTGCTCAGGCTGAAGTCCTCGGGAATTCTGGACGAATTTCCGAATCTGGCTACCTATGTCACCCGCGGCGAAGGGCGTCCTGCCTACAAGCGCGCCTTCGCCGCTCAGTTGGCTGTTTTCACTGACAGGGGATTCGGCCGAGGGAAATGCGATGCCTAACCATGCCATTCAGCCGACGCTCGTACCTCGTGCGGCTGATGGCCGCCGTTGGGCGGCACCCTAAACTGAGGAGAAGAAATGTTCAAAGGCTCGCGATTTGCACTCTCTTCGCTCCAGCGAAAGGTAGTCCTGACGGTGCATATCATCGTCTCGGTCGGTTTGCTGGGCGACTCCGCGGGCTTTCTCGCAGTCGCGATCCGTGGAGCGGCGGCAACGGATCCGGCGATCGCCGAGGCGTCCTACCAGACGCTCCGAATGTTTAGTTACGTATTCGGCATTCCGCTTAGTTTTGCCGGGTTGCTAACAGGACTTCTGCTGGGGCTCGGTACGAATTGGGGTGTGTTCCGTTACCCCTGGGTCACCACGAAGCTCCTATTGATCATTTCGGTTATCGCCGTCGGAGCACTTGTACTCGACGGAGAGATGGACGCTATGCTCAGCGGGAGCGGCGGCGCCGAAGGCAAACTGATCGCGGGAGCGGCTTATGACGTCTTCGCCCTAGCAGCAGCCACCTTCATCGCGGTTTTCAAACCAAGTGGACGATGGTCATCCAAGCCTGCCGCCCAATAATTCATTGGAGGCGGACGTTAATAGTGCAGGATGTGCCGGTGCCGCCGCGTCATCTACCGTCGTGCTTCGTCATCCAATGAGCCGGTCCGACACCGGGTTGCGGGCCTCTCTGTGCCGCGAGCCGATCGACATACGAAAGCAGATCGATCGGCTGGCTCTACTGGTTCAGGGGGGCTATGGAGCTCAACCCCTTCGAAGAGACGGTGTTCGTGAGCGCGACAAGGTGAAGCTACTGTTCTGGTAGCGGTCTGGTATAAGCGCTTGGAGCGTAAGTGCTTCAAGTGGTCCGATCGGCTGCGGGGCAGGGCGGCCAACCCGATTTCGTCTACCACCCAAGACGGTGGGCGCCAAAATCCGGATAATGGCGGCCAATCCGCCTTTGCTCAAAATTCGGGGCGCTGCCATTTACCAATCCGGCTCTTTTCCATGGAAATCAAGGTCAACTATCTCGACAACCTGCGTCAAGAAGCGTTGTTCGACGACTTCACCGTCATCACCGATCAGCCGATCCGCTACAAGGGCGATGGCTCCGCGCCGGGCCCGTTCGATTACTTCCTGGCCTCCACCGTGCTCTGCGCGGCCTACTTCGTGCGCGTCTACTGCAACGCGCGGGAGATTCCCACCGAGAACATCCGGCTGTCGCAGAACAACATCGTCGATCCGGAAAACCGCTACAACCAGATATTCAAGATCCAGGTGGAGCTGCCGGAGGATCTCTCCGAGAAGGATCGCACCGGCATCCTGCGCTCCATCGAGCGCTGCTCGGTCAAGCGGGTGATCCAGAACAACCCTGAGTTCCAGATCGAGGCGGTCGAGAACATCGACGAGAATGCCCAGGCGCTGTTGATGAGCGGTACCGTGGAGAGCGACGAGACCTGGATCGAGGGCAAGGACCTGCCGCTGGAGCAGACCATCGCCAACATGACGGGCATCCTCGAAAAGCTCGGCATGAAGATCGAGATCGCCTCGTGGCGCAATATCGTGCCGCACGTCTGGTCGCTGCATATTCGCGACGCCGCTTCGCCGATGTGCTTCACCAACGGCAAGGGCGCCACCAAGGAGAGCGCGCTGTGCTCGGCACTGGGCGAGTTCATCGAGCGCCTGAGCTGCAACTTCTTCTACAACGACCAGTTCTTCGGCGAGGAGATCGCCAATAGCGCGTTCGTCCATTACCCGAACGAGAAATGGTTCCAGCCGGGGCCCAACGACGAACTGCCGGCGGAGATTCTGGATGACCACTGCCGGGCGATCTACGATCCCGACGGCGAGCTGCGCGGTTCGCACCTGTATGACACTAATTCCGGCCGCACGGATCGCGGCATCGTTTCCTTGCCCTTCGTGCGCCGGTCGGACGGCGAGACGGTCTGGTTTCCGTCGAATCTGATCGAGAACCTATATCTGAGCAACGGCATGAGCGCCGGCAATACGGTGGCCGAGGCGCAGGTACAGTGCCTGTCGGAGATCTTCGAGCGGGCGGTGAAGCGGCAGATTATCGAGCAGGAGATCGTGCTGCCCGACGTGCCCCAGAACGTACTGGCCAAATACCCCGATATCGTCGAGGGCATCGAGGCGCTGGAGGCGCAGGGCTTCCCGGTGCTGGTCAAGGATGCCTCGCTCGGCGGCCGGTTCCCGGTGGCCTGCGTTACGTTGATGAACCCCAAGACCGGTGGTGTCTTCGCCTCGTTCGGTGCGCATGCGAGCATGCAGGTGGCGATCGAGCGCAGCCTCACCGAGCTGCTGCAGGGGCGCAGCTTCGAGGGCATGAGCGACCTGCCGGCGCCGACTTTCAATTCTCAGGCAGTCTCCGAGCCCAACAACTTCGTCGAGCACTTCATCGATTCCTCCGGGGTGATCTCCTGGCGTTTCTTCAGTGCCCGGGCCGATGTCGAGTTCTGCGATTGGGATTTCTCGGGCTCGACCGACGAGGAAGCGGCCCGGCTGTTCGGTATCCTCGAAGAGGAAGGTCTGGAAGCCTATGTGGCCGTTCACGAGGACCTGGGCGCGCCGGTTTGCCGCATTCTGGTGCCGGGCTATTCCGAGGTGTATCCCGTGGAGGATCTGGTGTGGGATAACACCAACATGGCGCTAGCGTTCCGGGAGGATATCCTCAATATCCATTCGCTCGACGATGGGCAATTGACCGATCTGCTGGAGCGGCTGGATGAGAGCGAGCTCGACGAGCAGATGAAGATCGTCACCCTGATCGGCATCGAGTTCGACGACAACACCGTCTGGTCCGAGTTGACCATCCAGGAGCTGAAGCTATTGATTCACCTGGCGCTGAGACAGCACGAGGAGGCGCTGGATCACGTCGAGATGTTCCTGCAGTTCAACGACAACACCGTTGCACGTGGTCTGTTCTACCAGGCGGTGCTGGCGGTACTGGAGGTCACGCTGGATGACGAACTGGAACTGGACGACTACCTCTACAATTTCAGGCGCATGTTCGGCGCCGAGACCATGGATGCTGCGGTTGGCTTGGTGACCGGCGTGGTGCGCTTCCATGGTTTGACGCCCACCAGCATGAAGCTGGAAGGGATCGACCGGCACCAGCGCCTGATCGAGAGCTACAAGAAGCTGCACGCGGCGCGGGCTGCCAGGGCGGGGATGGCCCCGTCCCCCGCCTAGCCGCTATCCGCCTGCACTATAACCTCCCGAGTCAGTTGCCTGGCTCGGGGGTTTATCGTTCTGGCGCTCGGCATGCGCCGACGAAGGCACAGACCTTTCATGGGCGTTAAGTTCTCCTTCAGCTTTGCGCTCTAGCGTGGAGCTGTCACCACCGGTGACGATTCCAACAATTCATGAGGAGAAGTCCATGAAAGCCAAGTTGATGAGCATTGCCGCACTGGCATTATTGGGCGTGGCCGGCAGTGCGCTGGCCGGCGAGCGCTGCGATGTGCCCGAGGATCAGTGGCAACCTCAGGCCGCACTGGAAAAGAAACTCTCGGCGATGGGCTGGGACATCAAGCGGGTCAAGCACGACGAAGGCTGCTATGAGGTCTACGCGCTCGATGCCGATGGCCAGCGCCGCGAGGTTTACTTCGATCCCGCGACCCTCGAGTCGGTGGGCGAGGACGACTGAACCATGGCCGCTGACAAGTACGCCACGGTTGGGGTCTGGGATCTGTGGACGCGGCTGGTTCACTGGAGTCTGGCGGTGTGCTTTGCCACCGCCTGGTTGACTTCGGGAACCTGGCAGAGCGTTCATGAGTGGGCCGGTTACTCGGTCGCCGCGCTGGTGGCCTGGCGGGTGATCTGGGGTCTGGTGGGGCCACGCCGCATGCGTTTCAGCAGTTTCGTGCGTTCGCCGACAGTCGCCTGGAATCATCTCAAGGCGATGCGCTACGGCCGGGAGCCTCGTTACCTGGGCCACAACCCTGCAGGCGGCTGGATGATCGTGGTCCTGCTGTTCGGCCTGGCGTTACAGACATTCAGCGGCTGGCTGTCCACCACCGACGCCTTCTGGGGCGTGGAATGGCTCCAGGAAGCTCACGGTTTCCTGGGCAATCTCTTATTGGCGCTGGTTGGCCTGCATGTGGCCGGTGTCGTGGCCTCGAGTTGGCTGCATCGGGAAAATCTGGCGCGAGCGATGATCACCGGCCGCAAGCGTTCCCCGGGGCCTGATGACATTGTCTGAGTGACACGAGCGAGCGAACCCGGCGGTACCCGCCGGGTTCGCACATGTCAGGCCCCCTGTCGACGCTGGGCCAGTCAGCGTGCTGCGTCGAGCAGCGGCCAGGCGCTGACCGGGATCAGTAGCAGGTGGCTGCCGCGGTAGGGTTGATGATAGATAGCCGCCTCGAGCAGGGCAGCGTCGGGCCGCTTGAGCACTTCGATCATCACGCCCTGGGGGTGGGTCTCGCGCCAGGCGGCGAAGGCAGCGTCGGAGTCGAACGAGGTTATGTCCTCGTGGGTGCGACCGAGAAAGCGAAACTGGTCGGCGTAGTGTCCGAGATAGGCGATAGGCAAGTTTCGGGCTTCGAGGCGCGCCAACTCACGGGCGGCAGGTTGGATGTCGTAATAGCCGCGGATCGCCGGTGAGATCGCCAACAACAGCGCCAGCAGACTCAAGGGCCAGGCGAGAGCCAACGTCAGGCGGCGGGTACGTTGCCATAGCAGCACGGCAAAGAGCGCCGGCACCAGCGCCGCCAGGCGTGTTGTGCTGGGCAGCGGAGTCATTGGATAGAAGTGATTGGCTATCTCCGGCAGGGCCGCCAGCAGGGCGGTGACCAGCCCCAGTATGATACAGGTCGCCCAGGCCCGGCGCGGAGCCCCTTCGGCCAGCCGCACGGCGATCCAGGTTGCCAGGAAAGGCAGGGTCGGCATCAGGTAGTGAATCTGCTTGCCGCTGACCAAACTCAGCAGCAGCAGCGGTGGCAGGCTCCCCCAAGCCGCGAAACGCTGCAGCGGCGTGGCCAGCCAGGGCCGACGCCAAACCCCCACGCTTGACCAGGGCAGAATAAGCAGTGGCAGCCACGGTAGATACCAGTACCACGGACGGGCATGCTGGAAGGCATTGGCGATGCGCCCGGCCGATTGCCCCCACAAGATTGCCTCGGCGTAGTCGCTGCCGCCGCTCATCGCGGCGGGAATCGCCCAGGCCAGCCCGATCGCCGCGCCGATTAAAGTGGCGGCGAGCGCGCCGATCAGATGGTGGCGGGGCAGCTCAATGCCGGTCGGTTGCCAAAAGCGGGTACCCAGCACCAGCGGCAGCCAGTAGAGGAGGATCACCGGCCCCTTGGCCAGTACGCAGAGGCCGATACCCGCGCCGGCCAGCAGGACCATCATCGCCTGGCCTGAACGTACGTAGCGCACCCAGCCCAGCACTGCGACCAGAAAGCAGGTGGTGAACAGGACATCGAACATGCTCAACGCCTGGTAGACGAACCAGAGCGTCAGGCTCATCAGTACCAGTGGCGCCCAGCGGGCTTCACGGTGGGCCTTGGGGTCGAACTGGCGCAGGATCGCCGCCAGCAGCGTGTAGCTCAGCAGCCCGAGCGCGGGGACCGCCAGTCGCGACACCCAATCCGAGGTGCCCAGCAGCGCCCAGGCCGACTGGATCACCCAGAACAGTAGCGGCGGCTTGTGAGGGTAGGGTTCGCCGTTGAGCAATGGCACCAGCAGGCTGTTGTGCTGCCACATCTCCCACGCCACCGACAGGTAGCGGGTCTCGTCGATGGGCATCAGCGGCAGATGGCCTATTCGCAGCACGCAGAACAGTGCGGCCAGCATGACCGCCAGCGTGGCCCCGGGTCTGGTGAGTGCGGCGAGCCGGTCGGGAATGCTAAGTCGGGGTAGGCGCATGGCACGTCTGAGGAATGGTGAGCGGGCCATCAGCATATTCAGCGTTGCTTACGAGTACCTTACCGAGCCGACAGATAGCGTCATTCAACTCTCGGTCCGATGCCATTCAGCATCGTCTGGTGTACCAGGTTCTTAACACGAGTGATGATTGAGCGAGACGACCAAGGAGCCCATGATGCGCAGCTTCATCTACGACACGCTTATCCTCAGGCTGACTTCCCAGTGGTATGCGGAGGTGCTGAAGCGCGTGCCCGAGGGAGCTGCTGTCCTGGATGTCGGTATTGGCACGGCGGGCGCATTGCTGGCCAATGCTGAACGGGTCAGGCGAAAGCGCCTGTATGTGACGGGGATCGATATCGATGCCGATTATATGAAGCGTGCCCGGCAACGGCTTGAGGATTCCTCGCTGGCTGACCATGCCGAGGTGCGTCTCGAGTCGGTCTACGAGCATCGGGGCGGGCCATATGACGCCGTCTACTTCGCGGCAAGCTTCATGCTCTTGCCCGAGCCTGATCAGGCGCTGCGGCATTGCTGCAGCCTATTGCGCCCGGGCGGGCGCCTCTACTTCACGCAAACCATTCAAACGCGCCCATCCCGCTGGATGGAAGCGCTAAAACCCGTATTGAAGCGCTTCACGAGCATCGACTTCGGGCGCGTGACCTACGAGGAAGACTTCAGGACCCAGCTTCGCGCCGCCGGCCTGGAGCTGGAGGAGTTCACCTTCCTGGCTCAGCATGGCAGCCGAGCGTCGTGTCTTGCCGTGGCCAGGTCGGTTGGTGCGAACTAAGCGTCTGCTGCCCGTACGTTCAAGCCAGTAAAGGCGAGCGTATAGGCTAAATTGCTATCAGGCCTCACTCCAACTGGTGTTGCGCACATGCGAATGATAGTGAACATAGACGTGCCGAAACTCGAACCAGCTATAGAGTTCTACAGCGCTGCTCTGGGTTTAAATGTCAGCCGTATCATTGATGCTGATGTGGCAGAGCTGACCGGTGGCTCTTCAATGATCTATCTTCTTGAAAATGCTGCCGAAACGACTCCCTTCAAGGCGGCTCCACAAGTGCGCCGCTACTCGCGGCATTGGACGCCAGTGCACGTTGATTTTGTCGTAGACGATATTGCGAAGGCCGCCGATCGGGCCATAAAGGCAGGCGCCATCCAAGAAAGCGAATGCATTGAATGGAGAGGCTCAAAATGTCTAACTTTTTCAGATCCATTTGGTCATGGTTTTTGCCTTATTGAATTCGTTGAGGAGACCTATAGGGAATAGGTGGCTTAGCCCTACGCATTGCGAACCCGGGACCATTGCGCAGGTAGCGAAGAGGATGTGTCGAAATCGAAGTGGGCTGTTCGTCTACTGATCATATGCGGCGCTCTCTCGGGAAATCTCGACGATTCGTTTAGCCGTGGGGCTTGGAGAGGGCGGTGACCGAAAGGGTGAGTCCTATCTCCCCAAGGAGGGGCCAAATGACCGATCTGATCCTCACGACCTTCGACTGGGTTCCCGAGATGCCACGGGGCTTTGTGCGTGACTTGCGTGTGCGCTGGGCGCTGGAAGAAGCCGGCTTGCCTTATCGCGTCGAGAGCGTGCCGTTTCGTGATCGCGGCGCGGAGCACTTCTCGCACCAGCCTTTCGGGCAGGTGCCGTGGCTGACCGATGGCGACTTCTCGATCTTCGAGAGCGGCGCGATCCTGCTGCATCTGGGCGTGTACAGTGACGCGCTGATGCCTGTCGACCCACGCGCTCGCAGCGAGGTTATCGAATGGCTTTTCGCGGCGCTCAACTCGGTCGAGATGGCGGTCCTGCCTTGGGCGCTGATCATGTTCACTGGCGATACCGAAGAGACGCCGGGCCGGAAGATGCTGGACAAGTTTCTCGATACCAGACTCAAGCACATGGAGACGGTCCTGGCTGAACGCGAATGGCTAGCAGGGGCCTTTTCCGTCGCCGACATCCTCATGGCGGATGTGCTGCGGCTGGCCGATCGGTTCGACGGGCTGACTCGTCACCCGGCCTGTCGAGGTTATGTCGCGCGCGCCACGGCCCGACCGTCCTTCGTCAAGGCGCACGCCGACCAGATGGCGCATTTCGCGGCGGCAGACTGAGCATTATTTCCAGACGACAGGGTGGACAATACATGCCCCCGCGCGCTGTAAGCACTGGATGGATGGCTCAAGCGCAAGGTAAAAAGTGCTGGCAGAACTGCATCGAGGCCTAACGTGAAGCGATGTTGACGGTAGCCTTCAGCCAGGCGCCGGTCTCACACTTGAGACGTTTGGCGTCGATGCTGCCGAAGACCTGCGCGCTGGACAGCAATAGAGCCTGATCCGCGGCGACTAGCCGTCCCGTAACGCTCCCCGCGACGCTGATGATGCGTGCCTCGATGCATTGGGATACGCGCCCCGAAGCGGTTACGGTCACGCCATGCGCCTGGGCCGTCACGCTGCCCTCGATGCTACCGTGAATGACCAGCGCTTCCCGGGATTCCACTTTCCCTTTGATACGCAACGATGGGCCGATCCTGCTTTCTGCACGTATGGGGAGCTCGCGGGGGCTCGCGGCAGCGGGACGCGCCGGCAAGGGAACATTAATCGGGCTTTTCGTTGGACTTGGCAACTTGATGGGCCCTGGCAGTAGAGCCGCTCGATCCTGGGCAGTATCCGTGGCGGTCGGCTGGGGCGCTTGGGCACGCTTGCCGATGCGCCGCTTGCCGTCCAGCATGATGACGATGAGCGCCACAACGCTCAGGATGAACAATACGTCCCCGCCCCCCATAGTAACCCCTCGATCGGTGTGGGATGCCCATCGTCAGTATATGGGAGTCGCCAGACGCCGGTAGAAGGCGACTACCCAGCATTTTCGCCGGTTAATCCTCCCTTTGATCCAATGCGGGCCAGGTAGTATTCGCCGAAATGCGTTTCCCTCATGCTACCCGGAGCCTTTCCCTATGTTCAGCAAGCACAAGCCCGCCAGTGTCCCTGCCGACCATACGGTGTCGCCTCATGCACGGCCACAGCATTCCCCCAGCGCGGATGAGTCGCGTGGTAGCGGTACGCGACCCGCCATCATCGGCGTACATACCAGCGTCGAGGGTAGTGTCATCGGGGAGGAGGAACTGATCATCGATGGCCAGGTGACGGGCACGGTGCAGTTCAAGCGCAACGGTGTCAGCATTGGCAAAGCCGGGCGCGTAGAGGGGGATATCTATGCCAAGACGCTGCATGTCGCCGGTAGCGTCGAAGGGCGTCTGATAGCCTCGCACAAGGTCACCGTGCAACGCTCGGCGCATATCGTGGGTACCATCATCACCCCCTGCCTGGCACTGGAAGACGGCGCGGTCTTTCGTGGTGACATCGACATGAATAGCGAGAACGAGGTATTGATCTCGGCATTCAAGGAGGTCGATAGCGAGGTGGCTAGTCAGGCTGTTGATCGCGACGACGAGGCGTCTGCCGAGGTCGACCAGGAAGAGGCCGTGACGGCTGAGACAAGAATGCGTCGCGAAGATAGCGTCTGATTCATAGCAAATCGCCAGGTTAATATAGACACCTGCAGGTAGAGACACCTGCCGGGCTCTGGAATTCATGCCACGCAAACCCCGAGCCAATCCTCTGGCTCGGGGTTTGCCGTTTATCATGTCCGATGATTGTCTGTGTGTGCCGCTAGATCTTGCTAACGATCAGCGTAGCGTTCACCCCGCCAAAGCCGAAGCCATTGCACAGCACGTGCCGCGTGTCATGTTCGCGCGCCGCGCCCGTGATGAAATCCAGGTCATGCAGGTCTTCGTCGGCATTTTCCAGGTTCAGGGTAGGTGGCAAGCGGTCGTGCATTACCGCCAGGGCGGAGAAGATGCTCTCCACGCCGCCGGCCGCACCGAGCAGATGACCGGTGGCCGATTTGGTGGCGGAGATCGGGATGCCGGCGAGGGCGTCGCCGAAGGCGTTGCGCAGGGATGCGATCTCGGCGCGGTCGCCGACCGGCGTCGAGGTGGCGTGGGCATTGATGTGATCGATCGCCTCGGGCGATAGTCCCGCCATCTTCAGCGCCGCCCGGATGGCCGCCGCGGCACCGGCGCCGTCTTCCGGTCCGGCGGTGATGTGGTGGGCGTCGGCGCTGGTGCCATAGCCGCTGAGCACGGCCAGCGGCGTGGCCCCGCGCGCCTCGGCGTGGGCCAGGCTTTCGATCACCAGTAGCCCCGCGCCTTCGCCCATGACGAAGCCGTTGCGTGCCCGGTCGAAGGGCCGCGACGCCCTGGCGGGATCGTCCTGTTCGGTGGAGAGCGCCTTCATGGCGTGGAAACTGGTCAGCGAGAGCGGGTCGATGCAGGCCTCGGCGCCGCCCACCAGCGCTACGTCGGCCTCGCCGCTGCGGATTAGCCGCATGCCGTCGCCGATGGCCTGAACGCCCGCCGCACAGGCGGTTACCGGACAGCCCAGCGGCCCGCGAAAGCCATAGCGAATCGACACGTTGCCCGCTGCCAGATTGGCCAGGAAGGCCGGCACGGTGAACGGGGAAAGCCGGCGGTGGCCGCGCGTCGACAGGGTATTCTGCGCCTGGGTGATGGTAGGGAAGCCGCCGATACCCGAGCCGACGATGGTCGCGGTAGCCAGTCGGTCCGTATCGCTCGACGGGAACCATCCGGCCTGGGTAAGCGCTTCTTCGGCGGCGGCCATCGCGTAGAGGCTGAACAGCTCCATCTTGCGACGCTCCTTGGCGTCGACCACGCGGTCCGGGTCGAGGCCGGCTTGCGGATCGTCGGCGATGCCGGGTACTGATCCGGCGACCTTGATCGGCAGCTCATCGGTATCGAAGCGGGTGATCGGCGAGATGCCGGAGCGGCCGCCCAGCAGGCGCTCCCAGCTTGCCTTGACGCCGCAACCGAGGGGACTGATCATGCCCATGCCGGTGATGACGAGTGGTGATTGCATGGCGATTTCCTGAAGAGTCTGGGATTTGGGCCAAGCTAGCATCGGGCTTGATATGATCAAGGTAATATTCAGCGTGGGAATGTGAGGCAGCCATGCCCTATTCGACGAACCACAAGGCCAAATCGCGGGAGCGCATTCTCAAGTCGGCGATCGAGCTGTTCAGTCGCAAGGGCTTCGAGAAGGTCTCCATCGGCCAGATCATGAAACTGGCCAAGATGACCCATGGCGCTTTCTATGCGCACTTTGCTTCGAAGGAAGCGCTCTATCACGCCTCGGTGCGGGAAACCCTGGAGAGCAGCCGTGCGGCCAGACTCGTCAAGGGGCCGTTATCGGTGAAGCACCTCACGGAACTGGTATCCAATTGCTGGAATCTCCAGGAGCTGGAGCGCAAGCACAAGCCGGGCCCGGAGACGGTGCTGTTCAACGAGATCGGCAACGAGAACGCCGAGATCCGCACGCTGTTCGAAGCGTCCTACCTGCGCATGAAGAAGATGCTGGAAACCCGTCTCATTGCCCTCAGTCGCCTCAAGAAACTGCCCTTCGAACCCGATCGCGACGTCATCGCCGACAAGTCCCGCGTCATTCTCGCCTCGCTGGTTGGCGCCGTGGCCATCGCCAAGAGCCTACCCGGCGAGCAGGAGCGTCAGCACATCCTCAACGCCGCCCAGCGCAACATCCTGCAGATGCTCGGGGTCAACGAAAACGAGCTGGACGGCATGCTGGGCGACGTTGGCCAGGAGCAGAGTCCCGCGTAGGCTCTGCAAAAGCCAAGAGGGCACGTCAATCAAGCAGGAGGCAGCATGGCACAATGGTTAGTGCATTATGCGAATGCATGTGGGCAGCTCAATGGTTGGATCGAACGCATAAGCGAGGGGATAGCGGAAGCACGTTACCGAGCAGAGCAAGTGTCGACTGCGATCAGTCTGGATGTGATAGTCCAAGTCTGGCCCGGACAAGTCATCGATTGTAGAGGTTTTGTCGGTTATGCGCCCACTGGAACAATGATGCAGTTAACGCTTGACTCTGGTAATGCTAACTTCTCAAGCTGCATGGGCGAACCATTTGAACGAATGGTGGCACATGAGCTCCACCACGTTATGCGTTGGCGAGGACCCGGCTACGGGAGAACGTTGGGAGAGGCTCTGGTATCCGAGGGATTGGCGGGCCATTTTTGTCGCCAGCTCTATGCCTCAGCACCCGAGCCTTGGGAATCTGCGTTAAGTGAGACAGAGACTGTTGCTTGCGCCATGAAGGCAAAGCAGCAGTGGTTCGCCCAATCTTACCGGCATGATGAATGGTTCTTTGGCCAAGGAGGTCTCCCTCGTTGGGCTGGCTATAGTCTCGGCTATGTTATGGTCGCAAGGTATCTGCAGCACAACGATGGCAAGAGTGCGGCTTCGTTGGTGAATGAACCCGCTGAAAGTTTCTGTCCTTTTCTATAATGTTAACCCTCAAGTAGGGAAATCATACTGCAATGAAACGCCATTCTCGTTAGGCGATGCCCTGTGAGCTGGAACGTTAGGCTATCCTCAACGCCGCTCAGCGCAACATCCTGCAGATGCTCGGCGTCAACGAAAGCGAGCTGGATAGTATGCTCAGTGAATCGCCCTGAGTTTCGTAGGCTGAAACTGCAATGCCTGGGGTAGCATCAGCGCCTGATCCAGAGCTACCCGACACGCCCGTGCCGCTGGAGCAGGGCGAGCTTGGAAAGTACTGATTCCGTTACTGCCGTTGAGGCAAGCATGACACTTGACTACCGCTGGCTTCACGACACCGTACGAAGGCGTTTTGAATCTGACGAAGCCATGGAGGCTTTCCTGCCAAAAGCGCTTGCTTCCGAAGAGTTGAAACAGAAGGGCGATGATCGTTACCTTTCCGCCATGAGCCGGCGGGTCTTTCGGGCCGGTATGCAACACTCGGTGGTCGATGCCAAGTGGCCTGCCTTTGAAGAAGCATTCTGGGGTTTTATACCTGACAAAATGGTGTTGCTCAGCCCAGAGCAAATCGAAGGCTATATGAAAAACGTCCGAATCATCCGCCACCGCACCAAACTGCAGACCATCCCCAAAAATGCCCAATTCATACTGGATATTCGCCAGGAACAGGGCAGCAGTTTTGGCGAATTCATTGCCGACTGGCCGAGCACTGACATCATTGGCCTGTGGCGTTTACTGGCCAAACGCGGCGCTCGCCTGGGCGGGCGCTCGGCCGCCGCATTTTTGCGCTTAGTCGGAAAGGATACGTTCTTGTTGACCAGCGACGTGGTCGCACGCCTGATGGCCGCAGGCATCGTTGACAAAACCCCCATCAGTCAGCGCGATATGCAAGTCGTACAGAGCGCTTTCAATGAGCTGCAACAGATTTCAGGAAGGCCGTTGTGTCAGTTATCGGCCATGCTGTCGTTGAGTATCAATCCAAGGTTTTAAGGCACGCGATTCAGTCGCAAAAGCTTCGAGAAGGTTTCCATCGGCCAGGTCATGAAATTGGCCAATATGCCCATGACAACTGCGTCGTCATCGCCGACAAGCCCAGCATCATGCTAGCTTCACTTGTCCGTGCGGTAACCATCACCCCTTGCCTTGATCACTGTCCGTGGCAAAACTTATCGTTCGAGCCCTCCGCTACCCAGGTGACAGCTCTTATAGGCTGTGCCTATTGTAGCTAAAGCTTCTCTCCGCTTGACGGCTTCGCTTGGTAATCCTTCACTCAACCTGACGGCCTATAAGAATTCCAATGCCGCCTGTATGGGCCTGAGGGTGTTCTGAAACCTCAGGCGATACGGAATCGTCGGCGCCATCCCCTGTAGGCCACCATCCAGTCGAGGAGAAGACCGTGTCCGATATCAAGCCTACACGCCCGGAGTGGGCTGCACGTACCACGCCCCGTCTGCAGGGCAACGAGCATTGGTGGCCCGATCAGCTCACCCTTCACATTCTGCACCAGAAGCACCCCGACGCCAGCCCGTTCGGCGCGGACTTCCGCTACGGCGAGGCGTTCTCGCAGCTCGACGTCGACGAACTGAGCGCCGATGTCGATGCGCTGATGACCGACTCGCAGGATTGGTGGCCCGCCGACTGGGGCCATTACGGGCCGTTCTTCATCCGGATGTCGTGGCACGCGGCCGGCACCTACCGCGCGGTCGACGGCCGCGGTGGCGGCGGCACCGGTGCGCAACGTTTCGCGCCGCTCAACAGTTGGCCCGACAACGGCAACCTGGACAAGGCTCGCCGCCTGCTATGGCCGATCAAGAAAAAATACGGCGAGAAGCTCTCCTGGGCCGACCTGCTGGTCTTCGCCGGCAATCGCGCGCTCGAGACGATGGGTTTTCGCACCTTCGGCTTCGGGTTCGGTCGCGCCGATATCTGGGCGCCCGAGGATGACATCTACTGGGGCCCCGAGACCGAGTGGCTCGGGACCCAGGACGAGCGTTATAACGGGAGCTTCGAGGACGGCAACCGCTTACTGGACAATCCGCTCGCCGCGGTCCAGATGGGGCTGATCTACGTCAACCCCGAAGGCCCGAACGGCGTTCCGGACGCGATGAAGTCCGCCCAGGACGTGCGTGAAACCTTCGCGCGCATGGGCATGAACGACCGTGAAACCGCCGCGCTGACCGTCGGTGGCCACACCTTCGGCAAGATGCACGGCAACGGCCCGGCGGATGCCGTCGGCGAGGCGCCCGAAGGGGCGAAGATTCACCAGCAGGGGATCGGCTGGGCCAACAAGCACGAGACCGGCCTCGGTGAATACACGGTCACCTCGGGACTCGAGGGTGCCTGGACCCCGACGCCGACCAAGTGGGACAACTCCTACCTGAACACCATCTTCGCCCACCAGTGGGAGGTCAAGAAGTCGCCCGCCGGCGCCAACCAGTGGGAGCCGGTCGAGGTGAAGGAGGGCTTCTGGGTTCCCGACGCCCACGTCGAGGGCAAGAAGAACCCGCCGGTGATGAACGCCGCCGACATGGCGATGATCACCGACCCCGCCTACCTCGAGATCTGCAAGGAGTTCCACGAGAACCCGGACGTGCTCGCCGACGAGTTCGCCCGTGCGTGGTACAAGCTGCTGCATCGTGACATGGGGCCGCGCGCCCGCTACCTCGGCCCGCAGGTGCCCGCCGAGGTTCTCGTCTGGCAGGACCCGGTGCCCGAGCACAAAGGACCGCTGATCAGTGAAGGCGAGATCGCCACGCTCAAGCGGCAGATCGCCGACTCCGGCCTCACCGTCAAGCAACTGGTGGGCACCGCCTGGGCCGCGGCCTGCACCTATCGCCAGACCGACCACCGTGGCGGGGCGAACGGTGCGCGCATTCGTCTCAAGCCGCAGATCGGCTGGGACATCAACGTGCGCTCCGGCGTGCCGGAGATGCTCGACCGGCTCGAGCAGATCAGGAACGCTTCCGAGGCGAACATCTCGCTGGCGGATATGATCGTGCTGGGCGGCAGTGTCGGCGTCGAGATGGCGGCGAAGGCGGCCGGGCACGACATCACGGTGCCGTTCACCCCGGGGCGTACCGACGCCAGCCAGGAGATGACCGAGGTGGATGCCCACGCCTACCTCGAGCCGAGGCACGATGCGTTCCGCAACTACATGCAACCGCAGGTGACCTCCATCCCCGCCGAGCACCTGATGATCGACCGCGCGTTCATGCTCAACCTCAGCGTACCGCAGATGACGGCGCTGCTCGGCGGCATGCGAGTCATGGGCATCAATGTCGGCGACAGCAATGAGGGAATCCTCACCGACCGCCCCGGGCAACTGACCAACGACTTCTTCGCCAATCTCATCGACATGGGCACCGTCTGGGAGCCCCTCGACGAGAACGAGGAACGCTTCGAAGGCAAGCACCGGGCGACGGGCGAGAAGAAGTGGACCGCGACCCGCGTCGATCTCATCTACGGCTCCAACTCGCAGCTACGCGCCATTGCGGAGGAGTACGCCGCCGACGGTGGCGAGGAGCGGATGATCGACCGCTTCGTCAAGGGCTGGGTCAAGGTCATGGAGAACGACCGCTTCGACCTGCACCGCTGAGCTCCAGGTCCGCGGCGGTAATGCGGACTTTGCTTCAAACTGACCCGAAGGGTTGGCCATCCAGCCTTCGGGTTTTTTCGTGCTGCAGGCAAGCGCTTTGCCTGCTTCGTATTTATACTCCCTACCAGCGACCGGTTTGCAGAGCGTGCCAAATCACCAACGACAAGAGGCGCTTGGATAATGAGCCATAAGGGAAGTTGTCACTGTGGGAAAATTCAATTCGAAGTAGAGGGCGAACTCGACTCCGTGACGGAGTGCAACTGCAGCCATTGCAGTCGCAAAGGCTACTTATTGTGGTTCCTGCCGAAGAGCAACCTATCCATGCAGGTGGAGGATGGTGCGTTGTCCACCTATACATTCAATACCCATAAGATAAACCATCATTTCTGTTCAAATTGTGGTTGTGCTCCGTTTGGTTTTGCCGAGCACGGGGGCGTTGAAATGGCTGCAATCAACGCTCGCTGCTTGGAAAACGTCGACCTGGGCTCCGTCAAGAAAGAATTCGTCGATGGCCGCTCCACTTAGCGTCAGATGCTTGACTGCCAGGCACTAAGCTCTGTCTGAAAAATCGGCGAGCGATGGCCAGACAAGGCAAAAATCGGCGAGAAAGCGGAGTTTACGTGGTGTAAATGAGCATTTTGAACCGATTTTTAACGCCGTATGGGCGAGCGCAGACATTTTTCAGACAAAGCGTAGCAGCCCTCCGGGCCGGACCTGGCCGTTGTCGCTGCTTGGATCAAGCGTTAGGCGTCCGAGTTATGGAAACCATCGAATGGATAGACTAGCTGCAAGAATTCGCTTCAAGGCAAAGCTGCTTCAACCGGCCAAACCTGACAAAGACGCTTCCTGGACCTTTCTGGTACTGCCCAAGACTGCGAGCGACGGGCTGCCCAGGCGTGGCAGGACGACAGTGGAGGGCACCATCAACGGTCATCCTTTTCAGGCCACGCTCGAACCGGATGGCCGACTGAGCCATTGGCTGAGAGTGAGCAGGGAGCTGGGTGAAGCTTGCGGTGCGCACGCTGGCGACATGGTGACGCTGGAGATTGCCCCCGTGGGGCAAGAGCCAGAACCCAAGGTGCCGGATGACCTGCATGAAGCCCTTGCCGCCTTCCCCGAAGCGAAGGCTGTGTGGGACGAGACGACGAGCATTGCACGCCTGGATTGGATTCACTGGATTGAATCTGCCAAACAGCCACAGACTCGCAAGCGCCGGGTAGCTAACGCATGCGACATGCTTGCTTCGGGGAAACGACGGGTCTGCTGTTTCGATCCGTCCGGCTTCTATAGCAAGAGCTTAAGTGCGCCCCAGGAAGCCGGTTGAATAAACCTTCAACGTCGTTGGTGGCATCTAAACGACTCGATTGGGCTCGTTCTGGCCCAGCGAGCTTTCATCGAACGCGCTTCAGCCACCTGTCCGCGTGAGGCCCGACCAGTTCACTAGTCGAGCCTTCTTCATTTTCGATCATCTGGGTGATTCACCCCGTCGTTGACGACGACCTCGCCAAGATCGTAGGGGTTGACGCCCTCCAGGCAACCGACGTTATAGCCGTATTCTTCAGGGTTAGAGCGACGCTGGTGATGGGTATAGATACCGCAGTGGCCGCAGAAGTAATGCTTCGCGGTGAAGGTATTGAACTGATAGCAACGCAGATCGTCTTCGCCGGCGATGACATGCAGCCCCGACAGTGGCACGCCGGCGACGATCGCCCCCTTGCGCCGGCAGAGCGAACAGTCGCAACGACGCGGGTCGACCACGCCCTGCGGAAGCTCCAGTTCCAGCACCACCGCTCCACAATGACAGCTGGCCCGGTGGCGTAGCTTGATATCGACATTACCGATACGTTTAAACACGAGCAGGCTCCTTAATGGCTCGAACCACTTCAGCTTAATCGAACGTGGCGTCGCCATCACCGCGATGCGGTGTCTCCGCTAGTGAATGAACCACGAAGGTTGGCAACCAGGCTTCGGGGTTTTTCGTGCTGCAGATTCAGATCAAGAAACGCGGCTTAGCGCCGCCTCATGCTTTCGTGGGCATTGCTCTCCCTGTAACGGCTGGTTACGGTACAGCAAAGACTACTTAAGAAGACTTATGACCAAGCAGTACGCAGAGACTATCGCATGGATGGCAGCCGCTCATCGCCGCGTGCACAGGTAGGGGCGGTAGCGTGGCTGAAGGCTATGCACAGGCCTCAGCCCAATGGGCTACGTACGCCGGCAAAGCCTTTGCCCAGCACATGTGTATAAATCTGGGTGGTTTCCACACTCTAGTGTCCCAGCAGTTCTTGTACGGTACGGATATCCGAGCCCTGACTCAGCAGTTGGGTGGCGAAGCTGTGGCGCAATGTGTGACAGAGCCGGCGCGCGGTAACGATGCCGCTCTCATTGCCTGCTTGACGGCCTTCTGTACCGCCGATGGGTGGATATGATGAAGCACCACCTTGCTGGTCTCATCAAAACAGGGGCGGCTGGCGGGGAATAGCCATTGCCACGCCAGGGAGATTCCGGCATTGGGATATTTGCGATCTAGCGCATGGGGAAGCGTCACGGGAACACTGCCATGATTCAGGCGATGGTCTAGCTGCTGGTTGGCAATGGATATTTGATGCTGCAAGGAAGGGATGCAGATTTCAGGGAGCAGGGTGGTTCTGTCCTTGTCCCCTTTGCCAGCTCTCACCGTGATAATTTGACGCTCGAAATCGATATCACGAACACGTAAACGGCAGGTTTCGAGTACCCTTAATCCCGAGCCATACATCAAGGTTGCCATCAGATGCATGGGACCGGATAGCTGATTCAGCACGTGCATGACTTCATGATGTGACAACACCACCGGTAATCGGCGCGGGCGCTTGGCGTGCGAGAACTCCCCGATATCCCCCAAGGGCTGCTCAAGCACATGGCGATAAAGAAAAACAAGAGCATTCAGGGCCTGATTCTGCGTGGCCGCAGCCACATGGCGCTGTACCGCAAGGTGCTCCAGAAAAATCTTCACCTCGAGGCCACCCATGCCAGCTGGATGCCGGACCCCATGAAAGCGAATGAAGTAGCGAATCCAGTAGCAGTAGGTCTTCACGGTGCGAGGGCTGTAGCGCTTCACCCTCATGATGGCTTTCACGCGATCCATCAGTTTTGGTGGCCGGCTATGCGTATCCATGCGCTCACCCATAGAATGCTGTATTTATGTACAGTAATATCAGATTTAGCAAAACGCGCAAGCGCGCGAATTCTGCATAACGCGCCGGATTATTCTGAGCATGATTAAAAATCAATGGGTTAGGTGAAAAATGGCGGGCTGGATAAGATTATTGAACGCGTGTGCTCGTTCAAGTGGCAAAACGAGCGCGCTATCTAATACCTGTTATGTGCTGTACGTATCCGGACACTCAGGGTGAATGATTATGGATTTTGATGACGAGTTTCTGAGTATCTTGGGAGCATGGCAAAGAGGATGGAATGAAGACGAGGGAACTCGCTTAAAACTTGCCGAAAAGCTTATGAGAAGCGTCGAAGGTCTGCCTGATGAATTCAAACAGGTAAATGAACCTTGCTATAGGAAAAGGTTCCTTCACTATGGTGAGCTTTTTGAAATCATCATGGTTGATGAAAAAGACGAAGGCCTGACTAGCTGGACACTCTTTCAGAAATATGCGGAAAACTTCAAGGGCCTTCATAAGCCAGATGCCGTATCTGCGGCAATTTTCGAGCATGCACCAAAGCCTGACGAAGTGATTCTGAATATATGTGCACTTTGGGAATCCGAGTCCTTTTTAAGTGCGGCTAAAAAGTACCAAGACAATGGCAGAGAGAATGCAGATGCGATTTTCCAATTCAAGGCCTCTCAAGGGGAAGTAATATTAAATTCCCCACTTAAGGGGAGCGAAATTGTCGCTCTCACTGGTGCATCTAGCCCGTTTGATGAGTTGTGTGATAAAGCAAACATTCCTGAATCTGAAAGAGATGGGTATTTCAAGCAGTTGATTGATAGCGGTCAGTATCCGGAAACTCTAAAGTATACGTCTAAAGAAGGTACGCAGCGAGTAATACAAAACACGATAAAGATAATGGAAGACAAAATTGAAGCTGCGAGAGAAAATCGAACTCATGGCACATAACCAAGCGCTGCTGTCGGACAAATTTTCCGTTGCACTCCAAATTTGCCGCAGAGCGCGGCGTTACGCATCAAAGGGACCAGCGCATGTGCTTCCGTAGAAAAGATTATAAGTATGTTAAAGATGGTCGCCTTGAAGATGTACTGGCATTGATACAAGTCTTGGCTCTCGATAAGGACTCGCATCGGAGCGAGGAAGGTGTGAAATCGGAGCTTCCAGCGTTGCCAAACTCGGCAGATAGTTGGCTTCAACTAGCCAAAGAACATCAGGAATTCTTTCGCGTTGTTGAAGGGCGAAAGTATCCAATATCATTGGTAACTCGACACGTATCGAATGAAAGCGGGGAAAAGCGACCACCACTATCTCCCGAGCATACCCAGGCGCTATTAAATTCGGCAATAGAACTACATGATAGGCAAATTCGGCGCAGTCAAAGGTGGACGGTGCTAATACCAATATGGGTGGCAGTTATAGGTGGTGCAGTCGCTATCATCAAGGTTTTAGCTGAAAGTGGCAGCGCGTAACAAGTGTAGGCTGTCGGACAAATTACTCGCTGCGCTCGCAATTTGCCGCAGCTACAGGCGTTAGCGAGCCGAAGTCATAAGTAGGATACTTCTTTTGGTCACAACCTCCAAAATTAAACCAACGCAACTAACTCGAGTCGGGTACACGTACCAAGACCTTATGTGTATTCGTACACTGATAAATTGGTTTCACGAACCAGAGAAGTATCAATGGATAAGCATAGAGGGTAATCAAGGGCTTGGCCATGTAAAGAGCCTTGATGATGTTATTTGCTTCACAGCCAGTGGAAAATATGAGCTCTACCAAGTCAAATTCACAATTGATTTTGAACGTGAAGATTTGCGTTTAGATTTTGACTGGCTACTCAAGAAGAAGGGCAATGGCACATCTCTTATAGAAAAATGGTCAGCCGACATCGAGAAGTTTGGTACTTCCAGTACAATATCCATTGCGAAGCTTATTACAAACAGAATACCTGACCAGATTATTTCAAATTGTCTAAAAGAAGACAAAATAGACTACTCCCTCATACCCGATGATATTAAGTCCAAAATATCTGGCCAGCTAGGAACAGAGCAAAAGGCAAGGGATTTTTTCGCAACACTAATTTTTGAACATAGCCAAAAGGCAATTGACGACTTAGAACTTAAACTGCATGACTCGCTTGTACCAGACCATGCTAGCAATGAAAGCTGGCTCCAATTATTGAAAGCTATTGAACGCTGGGCTACAAGAAAAAACGAACCATCACCAGATGGCAAAATTTATCTTAGACATATAAACGAAATCTTATCTCTGGGAACTAGAAAAACAATTTCCCAGTTTTTTGAAATTCCAGGCGGGTATACACCTCCCACAGACGATTTTCATACCGAAATATTGAATAGAACAGCCAAGCAAGGTAGTTCAGTTATCTCAGGCCTACCGGGCATGGGCAAGAGCACATATTTATCATTCTTAACTGACGAACTAATTGAGAAGAAGACACCTGTAATTAGACACCACTACTATTTATCACCCCAATTTATAGGCGACAGAATTGCTTTTAATAATGCAGCTCAGTCTTTACAAAGTCAGATCAAAACCCTTTATCCCAACGACTTCGATAGTGACAAATTTGACCCCCAGCAGCTTGAGACCTGGATAAGTAAAGCGGCAGATAAAGCTGCGGAAGACAACAAAACTCTAGTTATCATTATTGATGGGTTAGATCATGTTTATCGTGAAAGATCGGATATAAGCCAACTCGAACACTTAGTTAATCGGATTATCCCCTTCAAAGATAAGGTTTGTTTGCTATTCGGAACGCAGCCGATAAGCGACGCGCACCTCCCCAATTCACTGTTACGCTCAGCACCAAGGGATAAATCCTGGCTAGACATCCCCTCCATGGGTCTTGAAGCCATTAAGTCAAGAATTGACTTCCTAGTGTCTGGCGAAGAACTTAATGTAATTGGTGATGATGAGCATCAACGTAGTGAAATTGTAGAAATATCACAAGCGTTGTTGGACATTTCTCATGGATACCCTCTCCATATTCTTTATTCCCTGAACAGCCTGCAGCTAACAAATGACAAAACAAATAAATATGATGTGGAGAAACTTCCGACCTGCCCAGACGGAGACATACATGCGTACTACGAGAATTTATGGGTGCAGCTTTCTGAGAGCGCAAAAGAAATTCTTCTTCTTATAGCGAATGCCGATTTTTCCTGGCCAGACAAAACCCACCTAGGCTACTGCTTTCACGACAGCCTTATTTTTCAAAACAGCTTTTCTGAAATTCAACACCTCGTTGAGCAGAGATTAAGTGGTATAAATCCTTTTCATAGCAGTCTATTCGTATATTTAAAGCGTAAGGATGTTTTCGCTCAATCAAAAGATAGGCTAAATAGAATCTCTCAAACCTGGATCAATACACATGCGCCTGAGTATTGGAAGTGGGGCTGGGAGTGGATTATTGAAGCCAATCTAGGGAATGCAGCCCCGCTATTACAAGGAGCCACTAGAGACTGGCTGGTACAATCGCTTTGTAAGGGCTACCCCTTAGAGCACATCGAGCACATTTTTAACATCGCCGAACGCATCGCTTTTGAAAGAAGTCTATATCCAGAACTATTAAGACTACGGATATTAAAAATGAGACTGCTGAATGGACCGCAGTTTCAGATTCAGGACTTCAGTGATTTTCTCGATTGCTCACTTAGTATCTCGCAAGACAATTTTGGGCTTCTTTGGCGAGCCGACAACCTAAGAATTATTTCAGACAATGAAATCGCAATCGTAGCCAAACATTTCCAGGACAAAGACGAAAGGGTCGTTGATGCCTGCGCCAAGGAAATCTATCGAAGAATTCGTTTTTATGCCCGCCAGGAAGACTCAAATCATTACCAGACTCTAAACACCCTAGTCGATGACTATCTTCATACGCTGACTAGCTATAACAATCCTGATTTAGAGCGCATAAACGATTTCTATGGAAGGCTGAATGATAAGGCTTCTTCCTTCCTAAAAATCGTTGAACTACTTGTTCAATACGGGCATAGGCACTTACTCCTTGATTTATCCCGCTTTGAAATTCCAGAAGATATTGCTCCGGCCATCTACGATGAAATAGTTTTAGCGGCAAGTATTGAAGGCGCCGCACTCGAAGCCACTAACCCTAAAGTTGGAGACGCGAAGTCCAGCATGTATTTGCTCTATCAACTTTTAGCTGGAAACGAACCTCAAATAGGCGAACTTGAAGAAATTGAATGCCCTGTTGAGTATGAAGACACCCGCCATCTTCCGTTTTATGAATACTTTTTTAGCACACTTGTATCAAACTTCAATAATTGCCCAGATATTGAAACTCCGAAGTTCACCATTCCAACGAATCTTCAGGAATTTCTCAAAAACGCATGGTTAACCTTCCGTTTTGCATCATTCAATACTGCTAAAACACTCAAGCAAGGCAAAGAATTCAAGATATCTGATTTGTATGATTCTTTTGTCATTCTCGAACGCCCAGATAATTTTTTAATGGGCTATCAAATCACCGCAGTCCTTTTCCGGATTAGAAAGGCATTAGCCAAAATCTCGATTCATCTAAACATCTTATGCAACTCTGTTGATGAATTCGGAAACCTTAATCAAGATCAGCTAGGCGCCCTGTCCAAAAGTATTTGGTGGGATTCTCGCGTGTTTTTTGATCTTGCCACTCAAAACTCAATCTTCAATTTCCCTAAAGAAGCTGCATCTCTAGAATTCTCCAAATTGTTTGATGCCGAGATGCTCCGGAGAGATGATACTGCAACATTGGCAAATGACAGTCTTGATCTGGCAAAGTTGGCAGTCAACCTTGGCTTTTACGATGAAGCCGCGAAATTTCTAGAACGTACCGCGCTCAATACAGTCGGTTATGGCCATAGAAAAGACATTACTTTACATGAGGTATTTGAAGCGATACAGGAATGCTCTGATTCAAACTGCTCACAAGTTTCTTATTGGCTAAAACGAGTAACAACTTTCACAACTGATGTCTTTGATTTTTCAGAGCGAGAAATTCGACATATTCCCGGATGGTTCACTAAATTATTGGCAAAGCACAACCCAGAACGCCTTGTAGACGAATTTGATTATCATCTATCAGAAGAAAATTGGCATAAAACACATCTTATACTTGAGAGTTTCGTAAAGTCATCTTCACTTTCTACGCAGCCAGAGCATTCATTTTTAAAGTGCATGACAACATTTGATGCAATGACAGCATTAGATGAAAGAAGCAAAGATAATGATGTTCTGAGAGGTATTTACGAAGACCAGTGCCACATTCTTGGAGGCATGCCTCCACCGCCAAGAGAGCGCTCTTCCACTAACGAAGATGTCAACACAGGATGTCCTGAAGCATCCACTATACACCCCGCCAACCTTACTGATTTTACGGCAGCCTTACATTCAGTTTCATACCAGATTCGTGAAAAGTTTATTTCGGACTGGATTAACTATTGGGCTGATCAAGGCCAAGCGAGCTCCATCCTCACTGCATTCAGCGACTACTATGACCAAAGCAAATCAGATTACGAACTGAATAGGTGCTTACATCAAATTTTCTTGCTAAGCAAAAAAACCGAGGGAAAGAATGCAGCTTATAAGTGGGCTGTCAGGAATATCAAACTAAACAATTGCTGGAACCCTTATTTTTCTTCTGGATCAGAAGAGGCATTAAGGGAGTATGGCAATACTTACAGCATGCATTGGGAAAACCTCCTTCGCGATACGATGGCACCAGGCTCTTCCAGCCTACAGAGGGATGAGAATATAGTCGTTCCTTCTACTCAGCTTGTTACATATTTGGTCTCAGCGGGACAGATTGCCCTAGCTGCCGAGATTACTGAAACTATGGTAACTAGCCTTGAAGGTGATATAGCGCATCTTCCTTTGACCAAACTGTATTGGTATGACGACCCTGTATCAATCCAGAATATTCCATTCCATCTAACTCTATTGCACTTCAAGTGGCCCGATAGATACGCCCGACTCCTAACAGCCAAGCAAATAGCAGCCCTATTACAAGATGACTCAAATATCGAATTTCGTGACTTATACTTACATTATTTGAATCAGCAGACCTACGAGGCTGATATCGTAGATTTTTTATCTGTATTGTTACTTGTCGAAACTCCCCCCTTTACCGAAGAAGAGGTTACAGAAGTAATTCAATACCCTTCACCTATTTCTGATGCACTATTGAAGTCATTAGATTTGATGGATGAAGAGCGAGGTGACTTATCAATTCTATATTCTATTTTCTCCGATAATTTAACTCCAAATAAAGCCAAGTATGACAAGTATGCCAACGGCGTTCCCCTGAGATTTATAGGTATTATTCAAGAGCTTGAACAGAAGCACAATATACCGCTTGAGAAGCATTTCCTTCTTGAATGGGAGAAAGTATGGGAGAGAAGGCCATGCTACATGTTTGACCCATATGATTTTTGCGGTGATCAGTTTTACCGTCAGGATAGAATCCAAATAAGCTTCTCATGGCGTGCAGAGACCTCCATAGTGTCTGCATTCCTTCGTACATTAGCTTATGCTATGCACAAGCACTCCATCCCTTCCGAGGTTTGCTATTCATATGCACAAGAGGCATTACCATTTGGCTCTATTGCTGTAAATCTATCTCCTTCCGATCCACCATACAGTTGGCCAGTATTAGGTAATTTGAGCAAAGATGATTCTTTGCCCGGGCAGAATGAACTTGAGCGATATTTAGCAGATTTTGCTGCTTCTCCTAATGAAATATTGCTTCATGCCAACGGCCCCATCTTAAGAAACCACACTGGAGTATGCCTTGATCTAAAGGTCATTCTAATTCTTCTTCAAAGCTCTGAAATTGACGACCCTAGGATGATTTTTGATTCAATTGATCATGTACGGAATTCTGAGCTAGGCATATTTCCTTTAGCCAAATGGACCTGGCCTTCCTCCTTTGGTAGGTGGGAAACTGATTGGCTATCGAGAGGCTATTTTCGACCTACATATTCCGTAGGAAACTTACCAATAATCACAGTAAACCAAAGCGAATCTAGCGTAGAGTATTTCGGCGGCAGCATAAGTAATGGCGCTTGGAGATACTGGGTAAACCAATGGTATCCAGTCCATCACCGAGACATAGGCAACTCTCTTGGAACCTATTTTTCAGTATCGAAAGATTTTTTTGAAAAATTCAAAAGACAAACTGGCGGAAATTATTATCTAATTGCCGAGATGACTTGTGTTGACAGGCGTGATTTTGCTCACGCTTCGGAGCCAATTAAAACGTTTGCTATTTCGCCAGTTTAGTTTTATGAGAATATTTAGTATAGTTTATTCTTTAAAGTTGATTATTAATGTTCATTGAGCTAGATACTGGCGCTAACAAAGCCAAGCACAGCGACAGCTTTTCCGTTGCGGCTTCGCCTCCACTTCAAAGCTGCGCGAGTTGGCGGCGTTAACTCTATGAAGCTTATCAATCAGCCAAGTACAGATACTGGTTGCGGAGTAGCATGCTTTGCAATGGTGCAAGGTTATTCTGACTACGAATCCTCGTTCGCCAAGATGAAGAAACGCGACTGGGTGCTGCCTAATGGCAATGTCCAGGTTAAGCAAATGCAGGCCGCATTAGGTCATGGCAATACAACTCTTCATAATTCAGAGCCGAGGACTGAGGCAATTTGCCTGTTATTTGTGGTGTACCAAGAAAAATATAGGCACTGGGTAGTTCGTCAAGGCGGGCTCTATTATGACCCTTTGCCTAGATATAGGAGACCTCGAAAGAGCATTAGCTACAAAGTGACGAGGGCTATTTCGTTGGTGCAGAGTTAACAAGCGGTGGCAGGTGGATCAAATTGCCGCTCGTTCCTCGCTTTAATTTGCCCGCTGCGCCGGGTGTTAGGCAGGAGGAGTTTTGGAAAACTTTATAGATTGGAAGTTTATCGTTCCGCTCGCTGTATCGATATTTGCGCTTTGGAACTCTTACCTTGCGCGGAGAGACACCAATCGTAATTCAAGAGAGTACACTGAGCTTCATCAGCGGAAGGAGATGATGGAATACTATCCGATTCTTTCTGCGGAACTTTTGCCGGGTGAAGACAAGGTAAAAATCATCATAAGAAACAAAAGTGACATTTCAGCGCCAGAATGCGAGGTCGATTTCGTACTTCGAATGTGGGCTGGGAATAAATACTCTGCCGAAGAGGCTGGCGAAATAAAGGTAGGCCAAATCCCGCCTGCGTCCTTTAAAGAGTTAGATCCTCCCGAGATAAATCAGTGTGTCTCGGATTTCGCTCCAATTCTGAAGCGGCATGATCCTAATGAAACTGACTTCGTACTCCGCGTTGTCACCAAGTATTCCTCGGCTCACCCGGCTGCCCGTCAACTTGTAGACGTGACAACAGCTTTTTTCGTATATGAAGGCGGGGTGCTTAAGATAAATGAAGATAAAGAGCCAATCTAATAAGTGCCTAACCAGTGACTGTTGTCGGACGTACCTACGCTGCGCTCCGGTACGCCGCAAAGCCAAGCTTTATGCATTGCCAACATGAAAACTCAAGTCCTGAAAACATATAGGTCGGCATATCCTAGTCCCATCGCTTTCGAGGAAGGTGATGTGGTCTGCCTCGGTGATATTGATGACGAATACCCTGGCTGGGTCAGGGTCACGACAGCAGACGGGAACACAGGTTGGGCTCCTTTGAAATATCTTGAGCTCTCGGGACCCAAGGCGGCGATCGCAAACACGGGCTACTCCGCTAAAGAGCGAAACGCAGAGGCAGGAGAGTTGGTAGAAGCGCTGAAACAGCTTGATGGCTGGGCGTGGTGCCTGAACATCAGAGGGCAGTATGGCTGGCTCCCAACAGCGGTGCTAAAACATGCATAACAAACGCACGCAATTCGCCACGCGGCCGGACGCCCTACACTGCGTTCCGGACGCCGTTGATGCGGGCGTTACAAATTGCAGTCATTTGCACGCGAAACTATTTCCTATGCACGGCACGGGCCAAGGCTCAGAGTTCAAACCTATCGCTTCTAGTGTGAACAAATACTTCGACCACTACGAAGGTTACATTTCGTCTCATGACTATAAACGTGAAGACGATGATGTCTTAGCAGAACTTGCCGCGAGAATAAGAGCGTAGGGGAATGCATAACCAAGCCAATCACGACGACAGCTTTTTCGTTGCAGCTTCGCCTTCACTACAAAGCTGCACGAGTCAGTCGCGTGAAGCCTAACGAGGTTGCAGAGACCCGCGGGAAAACTGGTCTGACCCAGATAGAGTTTGCTGAGGTACTGCATGTTTCTCCGCGTACCTTGCAGGAATGGGAGCAAGGTCGGCGTAAACCCTCCGGCCCGGCAAAAGTGCTCATCGAGATCGCTTTCCGCCATCCAGAGGTCATCCGGGAAGACCTCGAGCTCAGGAGTTAACAAGCGGCTGCTGTCGGACGCGCCTGCGCTGGCGCTCCGGCCCGCTGCAAGGCCAGGCGTTAAGCTTGGTTGTTGCGTGGTGCGCAACATGCTAGCATTCTCTCATGATTAAATCCTTCCGTCACAAAGGACTGAAACGGTTCTACTCGACCGGCAGCACGTCTGGCATACAGCTGGATCACGCCAAGAAGCTGCGCATGCAGCTGGCTGCTTTGGATACCGCCACTTCGGTGGAAGACATGGACATCCCTGGTTTTAGGCTTCATCCATTGAGGGGTAGAGACAAAGGGCGGTGGTCGATTCGGGTTAACGGAAATTGGCGCATGACGTTCGAATTTCATGACGGCAACGCCTACATTCTTGATTATGAGGATTATCACTAATGACTATGCATAGTCCGCCGCATCCTGGTGAATTCATTCGGGAAGTATACTTGGAGCCTTTCGGTATCAGTTCCCGTCAGCTTGCGTCCAGTCTGGGGGTCTCACCCTCCACGTTGTCTCGGCTGCTCAAAGGGGATAGTGGTATTAGCCCGGAAATGTCGCTTCGGCTATCCAAGGTTCTCGGGCGTACTCCTGAGAGCTGGTTGGCGATGCAGGACATGTACGACCTTTGGGTGGTCCGCAACACGGTCAACCTGGATGGAATCCATCCCCTGGACTTCGAAGCAGCTTAACCAGTGGCTGTTGCCGTGCGCGCCTGCGCCTGCGCTGGCGCGCACGGACGCCGCAAGCCAAGCGTTAGCGATTGAAAGTATGAATCTAAACCTAAGACCGGCACAGGCCGACGAATTTGACTTCGCGTACCAGGTAAAGAAAGATGCGATGTGCTCTCACATTTCGGCAAGATGGGGATGGGATGACGATCTTCAACGCTCTATTCATCACCAACGATGGTCCGAGAAACCATGGTCGGTAATCATGTGTGGGGATAACCGAATAGGAACGTTATCCCTCACGGATGAAGGAGATACTTTGCGTTTCGGCGAATTCTATATAGCCGCCGCGTTCCGTGGCAAAGGACTAGGAACTGAGGTGCTTCAGCAAGTCATCGCTGGGTGTGACGGGTCAAGGCAAAAGATTCGGTTAGAGTACCTTAAGTGGAACCCGGTAGGCTCACTCTACAAGAGGCATGGCTTCCGTGTGGTGTCCGAAAACGAGATTCACTATTTCATGCTTCGGGAGCCCGGCCGCGCTAACAAGCAACTGCAACCGACCACCTTCGGCGGCGGTTGAGTTGGGCGTTAACAGTATCTGACACGGCGCCTTGACAATACGTACAGTATAACTACAATGTAATGCATGAGCCATCTTACCTTTGACTGGGATCCTCGCAAGGATGCCGCTAATCGCAAGAAGCATGACGTCTCGTTTCACGAGGCCAAAACCGCCTTTACAGACGAGTTCGGCCGACTTATAGCGGATCCAGACCATTCTGATGAGGAGGATCGGTTCATACTTCTCGGTACGAGCATCCATTCTCGTTTGCTGGTGGTGTGCCACTGCGTTAGAGACGGTGAGACCATTCGCATCATTTCTGCGCGGAAAGCGGACAAGCGAGAACGAAAGACTTATGAAGGGTACAGACATGCGTGATCATTACGATTTTTCAGAATCCGTTAAGAACCCATACGCCAAGAAGCTTAAGAAGCAGGTTACGATCCGGCTGGATGAAGATACCGTCGCGTATTTCAAGAATCTGGCTGAGGAAAAAGACCTTCCGTATCAGAGCCTCATCAATCTCTATCTGCGCGACTGCGCACAGTCACATAAAGACCTCAAAATTGAGTGGCAATAAACTGTTAACAAACGGCTGCTGTCGGACAGGCAAAAGCTCCGGCCAAAAAATGGCCTCCACTTCTGCCCGCCGCAGAGCCGAGCGTTAAGAGGCAAGGCTGCATAAGCTTAGTGGTGCGCCTAAACTCAGATCCACCTCAATGTGACGAGACGTAATCAGACTTGGCAAAAGCTGGCGGCAACGCGAAGTTCTCCCGCATCCGCTTCGTTTCGGCGGCGGGCGTCAAGCCGAAAAGCCGTTTGAACTCCCGGTTGAATTGCGAAGCACTCAAGTAGCCGACGGCATGGCAGGCGGCCTCTGCCGTCATGCCCTGACGAACCATCAGCAGTCGCGCTTGATGCAGTCGCGTGGATTTAACGTACTGCATTGGTGAGGTGTGCGTAATGGCTTTGAAGTGATTAAGGAACGTCGGAACGCTCATACCGGCCTCGCTGGCCAGTTGCGACAGATTTAGCGGCTGAGCGTAGGTCGTGTGGATATGACGTAACGCCTTGCCGATTTTCCCGAACTGCCCCTGCATTGCTAGCGCTGCACGCATGGCATTGCCCTGCGCACCGGTGAGCACACGAAAATACAGTTCTCTCACCAGCGCGGGGCCGAGAATCTTCGCCTCAAGCGGCTGACTCATTGTTTCGAGAAAACGTGTCACGGACACCCGCAAAGCAGCATCCATGGGGCTGGACATTAGACTCTGGGCCGCGTTTTCCTGGGCGAGGGCCTGATGGTGGTCGATCTGGGTCATCAGTTCCGCTGCGAGCTGAAAATCCAGATGCATGTAAATGGCTAACAGTGGGTGTTCAGGTGTCGCCTCAGTTTCCATCGTGAAGGGCACCGGCACCGCGACTGCCAAATAGTGCTGCTCATCGTAAAGATAAACCTGATCGCCGAAATAACCCCGCTTTCGTCCCTGGCAAACTATCACGATACCGGGGTCGTATAGAACGGGGGTACGCGACAAGGGGCGATCCGAACGCAGGATGCGTACATCAGGCAGGGCCGTGAGGTTGTATCCTTCTTCCGGCGCCAGCGCCTGAAGCAACGTCACCATGTCCCGCTGTTCAGCCGCCTGCGGAGAGGGAAAAGTCTTTTCCATGCGATACCAACTGGAATTATTAGAATAGGCAATAGTATAAGAATTATGAGCCTAAAATAAGGCAATGCAACAGCGTAATGTGCATCTTCTACTGAGGCACAGGAGCTATATGTAATGTCTAACAGCAAACTCTTATTTATCACCGGGGTTAGCAGCGGCTTTGGCCAGGCGCTGGCTCAGGAAGCACTTGCTAGCGGCCATCACGTGGTCGGCACGGTCCGCAGCGAACGGGCCAGGCAAGCGTTCGAAGAGCTCGATCCCGCGAAGGCAGTGGGCCGTGTGCTTGATGTGACCGACTTCGATGCCATTGATGGTGTCGTAGCCGAAATTGAGGCGAACGTTGGCGCGATCGACATTCTCGTCAACAATGCCGGTTATGGCCACGAAGGTATTATGGAGGAATCCCCGATAGCCGAGATGCGTCGACAGTTCGATGTGAATGTATTCGGCGCGGTCGCCGTGACGAAAGCTGTGTTGCCATACATGCGCACACGTCGGAGTGGCCACATCCTCAACATCACGTCGATGGGAGGTTTTATCACGATGCCGGGCATTGCCTATTACTGTGGCAGTAAATTTGCGCTGGAAGGTATTTCCGAGGTACTTGGCAAAGAAGTTAAACCCTTCAACATTCACGTCACCGCTGTGGCGCCCGGCTCGTTTCGCACCGATTGGGCTGGCCGTTCGATGTCCCGCACGCCACGCTCCATCCCTGACTACGACGCGCAGTTCGATCCAATCCGTAACGCCCGCGAGGAGAAAAGCGGTCAGCAACTGGGTGATCCTCAAAAAGCCGCGCGTGCAATGCTGGCTGCAATAGCCAGCGACACGCCGCCGGAGCATCTGTTGCTGGGAAGTGATGCGCTGGAACTGGTGCGCAAAAAATTGTCGGCGCTTACCGACGAAATCAGAGAATGGGAAACGCTAACACGCTCAACCGATGGCTGAAGGCGCAGCACAATGTGCTCCACCCCGCACATAGACCCGCATGGATCATGATGTTGAACTTGATTCAGGCTTGGTAGTTCACAACCCGATGCGGGTCGTACCGAACGGTGATGGAGGCGAATTCATAGTCACCTTATTGAGGTAACCTGGGATGTCCGAAGATCAATTCGCGGACGATGAGCAAGCAGTTACTAAAGACCTCCAAACGTTAAAAGAGCTACTCGAGGGAGGTTCCTGAATGGAGCATCGATGCTTTACTCAAAGAGCTCCTAACAATGCCAAGCACAGCGACAGTTTTTTTGTTCCGGCTTCGCCCTCACCACAAAGCTGCGCGTGTTGGGGGCGTTAGCGGGGGCAACCACTGAGCAGTCCATAAGTTATAAGAAATAATTCCCTGGATTCATAGAATAACCGCAGCACTTTGGACCACACGGTAGAGGCAGGAGGGCCAGCGCCGGTACCCTTCTCGGCTCACCGACCAAAGTGAAGCAGAGCATGGGATACCGACAGCTGACCCAGAAGCAACGATATCAGATATTCGCCCGTCTTGAGGCCGGGGCAAGCCAGCGCCAGATCGCCAGTGAGCTTGGCATCCACAGCAGCACGATCAGTCGGGAGATTCGTCGCAACGCTGTCTGCCATGGTTATGATCCGGAGCAGGCCCAGCCCCTCAGCGACCGGCGACGCCGGCTTGCCTGGAAGACGACCAAGCGCTTGCCCAGCCTGATCCGTTGGATAACCCGACAGCTGCGGGACGAATGGAGTCCTGAACAGATCAGCGGTTTCATGGCCAACGCCAATGGCACCCGAGTCAGCCATGAATGGATCTATTCGCTGATTCGAGATGACAAGGCCCATGGCGGCAATCTCTGGAAGGCGCTGCGGCTACCTCAACAGCGTCGTTATCATCGGCATCTGGCTAAACGAGCCGGGCTCGGCAAGATCCCTTATCGTGTGGGCATTGAACACCGCCCCGCTGAGGTGGAGAACCGCCTGCATATCGGCCACTGGGAAGGCGATACGATCCTCAAGGGGCACAAAGCTTCCGGGCTGGTGACGCTGGTTGAGCGCCGTAATGGCTACCTGCTGGCCGCCAGGTTGCCGCACATGGCGGCACGGGGAACCGCCAAAGCCATGATTCGGCTGTTAACGCCTCGCCGGGGTGCCGTAAAAAGCATCACCTTGGATAACGGCTCGGAGTTCGCCGAACATCGGCAAGTGGCCCAGGCCATAAGCGCTGATGTCTATTTCTGCGACCCCTACCGTTCCAGCCAGCGGGGAACAAACGAAAATACCAACGGGCTGATTCGGCAGTACTTTCCGAAGGGTACCGACTTCCGGAGGGTGAGCGATGCCGAGCTACGACGCGTGGTAGAGCAGCTCAATAACCGACCCAGGAAGCGCCTGGGTTATCGGACACCGGCCCAGGTATTTCTCGGTGAATATTCAGGTGCAGTGAAAACCGCAGGTGCTGCGCTTATTGGTTGAATCCAAGTTCTAAGGAGGGAAAAGAGTGGCTGACTATCCCACAGGCTATGAACCGCTTTATAACCTAAAAGCGGTTGCACCAGACATTTGGATTGTAGATGGGTCGTGGGTCAGGTTTTATGGGATTCCTTTTCCTACCAGAATGACTATTGTTCGTTTATCCAACGGCGATGTTTGGGTGCATTCACCCATAGCTATCCACGATGAACTCGATAAGGCGATATCCACTATTGGTCCTGTGCGTTACCTGATTGCACCAAACTGGATACACTATTCATGGGTTCCGATTTGGCAGAAGCGTTTTCCTGGTGCTTTGACGTTCGTTAGTCCTGGCGTTGTGGAACGAGCTGTGAGCAGAGGAGTTCAATTGCTTTTTGATGAGCAACTGAGCAACGAATCCGCTGCGTATTGGACAAACGAAATTGATCAAAGAATCGCCGAGTCGGGTTATCATCGAGAGGTGGTTTTCTTTCACCGGGCAACCCGGACACTCATTCTGACCGACCTCATTGAAAATTTTGAAAAACACAAAATGCCTTGGTGGACACGACCTTTGCTCAAGCTTGGCGGTGTTTGTGCCCCAAATGGTGGAATGCCCCGCGATATGGCGGCAAGCTTCAAACGGCGTCGCGAGCATCTATCACAACTGGTTATGGAAATGATTTCCTGGAAGCCCGACAGAATAATTCTTGCTCATGGAAAGTGGTTCGAGAGCAACGGTGTAAGGGAGTTGAAGCGTGCTTTTCGCAAATTTTTGGTCTAGAGCTATTTGGCGTAAGTTTACCTCGGCGCTGTGGATAACAAAGCATTACAGCGGACGAGCCGCTGAATTCTGCGTTAATCACTATCAGCAAGAAAAACTTCACCATGACAATCAAAGCCCTGAGTCTGACCACTGACTCGGGGTTTTTTTATTTCCATGGACACTTACTTCGCGGCCAATGCTATGCCCACTTTCGACCGGTTAGGCCTCTCAATAACCTGAGTGATCCAGGTGCCGGTTTCCGCTAGCTTTTTTAGGTTAATCCCCGTCTTGATACCCAGCCCATCCAGCAGATACACCACATCTTCACTCGCCACATTGCCGGAGGCGCCCTTGGCGTAGGGGCAGCCGCCGAGGCCGGCGACCGAACTGTCGATCACGGCGATGCCTTCTTTCAGCACAGCATAGAGGTTGGCGAGTGCCTGGCCGTAGGTGTCGTGGAAGTGGGCGGCGAGCTTCTCCATGGGGATGTCGCGGCTCACGGCCTCGATCATTCGCTTGGCCTTGAGCGGGGTGCCGGTGCCGATGGTGTCACCGAGCGAGATTTCATAGCAGCCCATCTCATAAAGCGCCTTCGAGACGTCGGCGACCTTGGCCGGGGCGATCTCGCCTTCGTAGGGGCAGCCGAGCACGCAGGAGACGTAGCCGCGCACGCGTACATTGGCGGCCTTGGCGCGTTCCAGCACCGGTTCGAAGCGTTGCAGCGATTCGGCAATCGAGCAGTTGATGTTCTTCTGCGAGAAGCTCTCACTGGCGGCGCCGAACACGGCGACTTCCTCGATGCCGCATTCCAGCGCGGCTTCCAGCCCCTTGAGGTTGGGGGTGAGTGCCGAGTAGATGACGCCCGGGCGACGGGTGAGGCCGGTCATCACCTCGCGGTGATCGGCCATTTGCGGCACCCATTTGGGCGAGACGAAGCTTGCTGCCTCGATATGCCGGATGCCCGCCGCGCCGAGGCGGTCGATCAGTTCGAGCTTGGTGGCGGTATCGATCGGCTCGGGCTCGTTCTGCAGGCCGTCGCGGGGGCCGACCTCGACCAGGCGGACGGCTTTGGGGAAGGGCATGGGTACCTCCTGATAGGTCTATCGCGCTGACGACTCGATTTTGGCGCTGAATTCATTGTGCGGGCAACGCGAGGCGTTGTATCGGGAACAAGTTCCCTCCCACGAGACCCGGCATTACTCGGCGCTATTCGTCCGCGGCGAACTCCAGCAATACCTCCCCTTGTCCCACCGTATCGCCAGCGGCGAAATGAAATGCTTCGACCGCGCCATCGGCGGGGGCGGTGAGGGTGTGTTCCATCTTCATCGCTTCCATCACCATTAGCGGCAGGCCTTTCTCGACGCGCTGGCCGGGCTCGACCAGCAACGCGACTACGGTGCCGTGCATCGGCGCGGTGAGGGTGGCGTCGACTTCGTGCTGGCCGTGGTCGACGGCGTCGAGCCGGCGCCAGGCGAGGCGGGTTTCGCCGTGGGCATCGGCGAGTACCAGCGTCTCGCCGTGGCTGTCGCGGTCGCGGCGTGCCAGCAACCGGCGGCGATGGCCGTCGAGGGTCAGCGCGACGCTATCGCCTTCCAGGCGTTGCAAATTTCCGCTAAAGCGCCGGTCGCGTACCGTCAGTTGCCAGTCGTTCTGGCTCGGTTCCCGTTCGGCGAGCACGGTGACGATCGTCTCGCTGTCGGCGGCATCGCGACCATGCGATGGCGCGGCGAGGGCGATGCGCAACCGGGCGGGGGCGTTGAGCCGCCAGCCGTCGCGGCGCTGCCAGGGCGAATCGCTGGCGGCCTCGTTATGCAGGCAATCCAGCGCGACCAGGGCGGCACGCGCGTAGTCGGCTTCGTCGAGCGTTGCCGGAGCGAACAGTGCCTGTTCATGATGTTCGATGAAGCGGGTACTGAGTTTGGCCTCGGCGAACGCGGGGTGATTCGCCAGGCGTTGTAGAAAGGCGCGGTTGGTGACCACGCCGCTGACATCCAGCGCGGCCAGCGCGCGATTGAGCGTGGCCAGCGCCTGGGCGCGGTCGTCGCCGTGGACGATCAGCTTGGCGAGCATCGGGTCGTAGTGCATCGACACCGCATCGCCGGCTTCGACGCCGCTGTCGAGCCGCACGCGCTCGGCGTCCAGCCCTGCACCGGCCAGGTCCAGCCCGAAGCGCGCGAGCGTGCCCGTCGCCGGCAGGAAATCCTGCTCGGGGTCCTCGGCGTAGAGCCGCGCCTCGAAGGCGTGCCCGCTGATGGTGAGCTCGTCTTGGGTCTTGGGCAGCGGCAGGCCGGCGGCCACGCGCAGTTGCCATTCGACCAGGTCCTCGCCGGTGATCATCTCGGTGACCGGGTGCTCGACCTGCAGGCGGGTGTTCATCTCCATGAAGTAGAACCGGCCATCTGCGTCTAATAAAAACTCGACGGTGCCGGCGCCGACGTAGCCGATCTCCTGGGCGGCGCGTACCGCGGCTTCGCCCATCTCGCGGCGCAGTTCCTCGCTCATACCCGGCGCGGGCGCCTCTTCCAGCACCTTTTGATGCCGGCGCTGCACGCTGCAGTCGCGCTCGAACAGGTAGACGCCATGGCCGTGGCTATCGCAGAACACCTGAACCTCGACGTGGCGCGGCTGGGTCAGGTATTTCTCGATCAGCATGCGGTCGTCGTTGAAGGCGGCGCGGGATTCCCGCCGGCAGCCGTCCAGCGCGGCCTGGAAATCGGCGCCGCGCTCGACCACGCGCATGCCCTTGCCGCCGCCGCCGGCGCTGGCCTTGAGCAGCACCGGGTAACCGATGCGCTCGGCCTCGGCCTGCAAGTGCTCGTTCGCCTGGTCGCCGCCGTGATAACCCGGCACCAGGGGCACGCCGGCGGTGTCCATGCGCGCCTTGGCGGCGGACTTGTCACCCATCGCAGCGATGGCGCTGGCCGGCGGGCCAACGAAGACGATGCCGGCCGCTTCGCAGGCGGCGACGAAGTCGGCGTTCTCGGAGAGGAACCCGTAGCCCGGGTGGATGGCGTCGGCGCCGGTGCGCCGGGCGGCCTCGATCACCGCTTCGACGTTCAGGTAGCTGTCGCGGGCGGCGGCGGGTCCGACGCGTATCGCCTCGTCGGCTTCGCGCACATGCCGCGCCAGGGCGTCGGCATCGGAGTAGACCGCCACGCTGGCAATGCCCAGGCGGCGCGCGGTGCGGATCACCCGGCAGGCGATCTCGCCGCGGTTGGCGATCAGCAGCTTGTTCAGCGCTCGCGGCGCGTTGGCCAGGCTCATGAGCGCGGCTCCTTTCTATGACTAGCATCGGTGGAGTCGTGACTGGCGTCGTGACTGTCATCTGAAGAGTCGTCGCCGCGCTGCCAGGCGGGGGCGCGCTTGTCGAAGAAGGCGCTCAGGCCCTCCTGGCCCTCGTCGCTGACGCGCAGCTCGCTGATGGTGCGGCAGCAGCGCTCGCGGGTGGCGTCCGAGTCCGGCTCGCGGGCGACCTCGGCGAGCAGGGCCTTGGTGGCGCGCTGGCCCTGCGGCGAGGCAACGAGCAGGGTGTCGATGTAGACCGCCACGCGCTCGTCGAGCTCGTCGCTGCCGGCCACTTCATGCACCAGGCCGAGCACCTGGGCGGTGGTCACGTCCATCACCTCGGCGGTCAGCGCGAAGCGGCGCATCTGGCGTTCGCCGATGGCGCGCTGCACATAGGGGCTGATCACCGCCGGCGACAGGCCGATCTTGACCTCGGAGAGGCAAAAGCGTGCCGCCTCGGAAGCGATCACCAGGTCGCAGCAGGCGGCGAGCCCCACGGCACCGCCGTAGGCCGCGCCCTGCACCCGGCAGAGCGTGGGGCAGGGCAGGGTATCGAGGCGGTGCATCAGCCGCGACAACTGGCGCGAATCCTTGAGATTGGCATCGACGCCGTAGTCGACCATGCGCTTCATCCAGTTGAGATCGGCGCCGGCGGAGAAGTGTTTGCCCTGCGAACCCAGCACCACCACGCGCACCTCGCCACGCTCGGCGGCGCCATGCAGGCGATCGAGATGGGCGTTGAGTTCATCGATCAGCGCATCGTCGAAGGCGTTGTGAACGTCGGGCTTGTCGAGTGTCAGCCAGGCGACGCCGCGGGAGTCAATTTCCAACCGGGTGAAAGTATCTTGTATGGCTGCCATGACGGCCTCTCATCTTCATGTTGGCTTCGAGCTTCGAGCTTCGAGCTTCGAGCTGCTCGGAGCCCGTGGCCCGCAGCTCGCTGCCTCGCTTGCGGTCTTACATCCGGAATACGCCGAATTTGGTTTCTTCGATTTCGGCATTCATCGCCGCGCTCAACGCCAGGCCCAGCACGTCGCGGGTCTGCAGCGGGTCGATCACGCCGTCGTCCCACAGCCGCGCACTGGCGTAATAGGGGTGGCCCTGGTGCTCGTACTGGTCGCGAATCGGCGTCTTGAAGGCGGTCTCGTCGTCCTCGCTCCACTCGCTGCCGGCGCGCTCGTGCTGCTCGCGCTTGACCTGAGCCAGCACGTTGGCGGCCTGGTCGCCGCCCATCACCGAGATGCGCGCATTGGGCCACATGAACAATAGATTGGGCTCGTAGGCGCGCCCGCACATGCCGTAGTTGCCGGCGCCGAAGCTGCCGCCGATCAGCACCGTGAACTTGGGTACCTTGGCGCAGGCCACCGCGGTGACCAGCTTGGCGCCGTGCTTGGCGATGCCTTGCTGCTCGTACTTCGAGCCGACCATGAAGCCGGTGATGTTCTGCAAAAACACCAGCGGGATCTTGCGCTGGGCGCACAGCTCGATGAAGTGCGCGCCTTTCTGCGCCGATTCCGAGAACAGCACGCCGTTGTTGGCGACGATGCCCACCGGGTGGCCGTGCAGGTGGGCGAAGCCGGTGACCAGGGTGTCGCCGTAGTAGCGCTTGAATTCGTCGAAGTCTGAATCGTCGACCAGCCGCGCGATCACTTCGCGCACGTCATAGGGCTTCTTGAGGTCAGTACCGACGATGCCGTAGATCTCTGCGGGGTCGAGGCGCGGCGGCTTGGGCTCCTTCATTGTCAGTTCGCCGCGCTTCTGCCAATTGAGGCGTGACACCGCGCGGCGCGCCAGTTGCAGGGCGTGGGCGTCGTTGTCGGCGTAGTGATCGGCGACGCCGCTGATCTTGGCGTGCACGTCGGCGCCGCCCAGGTCCTCGGCGCTGATCGTCTCGCCGGTGGCGGCCTTCACCAACGGCGGGCCGCCGAGGAAGATGGTGCCCTGGTTGCGCACGATGATCGATTCGTCGGCCATCGCCGGCACGTAGGCGCCGCCGGCGGTGCACGAGCCCATCACCACGGCGATCTGCGGAATGCCCTCGGCGGAGAGCGTGGCCTGGTTGTAGAAGATGCGCCCGAAGTGGTCGCGGTCGGGGAATACCTCGTCCTGGTGGGGCAGGTGGGCGCCGCCGGAGTCGACCAGATAGATGCACGGCAGACGGTGCTTGCGGGCGATCTCCTGGGCGCGCAGGTGCTTCTTCACGGTCAGCGGAAAATAGGTGCCGCCCTTGACCGTGGCGTCGTTGGCGACGATCACGCACTCGACCCCGGAGACCCGGCCGATGCCCGCGACCACGCCGGCGGCGGGCACCTCGGTGCCGTAGACCTCGTGGGCGGCCAGCGCGCCGATCTCGAGAAACGCCGAGCCCTCGTCGAGCAGATGGTCGATGCGGTCGCGCACGAACAGCTTGCCCCGCGACTCGTGCCGCTCGCGGGCCTTTTCGCCGCCACCCCGGGCGATGGTCGCGGTCAGCTCGCGCAGCTTGTCGACCTCGCCGCGCAATGCCGCGGCGTTGACCTGGAAGGCCTCGCTGCGTGGGTTGATCTGGGTGCTCAATATGGCCATGAAAGATCCTCTGACGAGCTACGAGCTACGAGCTACGAGCTACGAGCTACGAGCTACGAGCTACGAGCGGTTCGTGGCCCGAAGCCCGTGGCGCGGGGCTGGGTTTATGCCGATTCATTGAAAATTTCACGCCCGATCAGCATCCGCCGTATCTCGCTGGTGCCGGCGCCGATCTCGTAGAGCTTGGCGTCGCGCAGCAACCGCCCGGTGGGGTACTCGTTGATGTAGCCGTTGCCGCCGAGCAGCTGGATGGCATCCAGGGCCACCTGGGTCGCCTTCTCGGCGCAGTAGAGGATCACCCCGGCGGCATCCTTGCGCGAGGCTCGGCCGCGGTCGCAGGCGCCGGCCACGGCGTACAGGTAGGCGCGGCAGGCATTCAGCGTGGTGTACATATCGGCGACCTTGCCCTGCACCAGTTGGAACTCGCCGATGGCCTGGTCGAACTGCTTGCGCTCGTGGATGTAGGGCACCACCACGTCCATCGCCGCCTGCATGATGCCGATCGGCCCGGCGGCGAGCACGGTGCGCTCGAAGTCCAGCCCGCTCATCAAGACCTTGGCGCCACGATTCTCCTCGCCGAGGATGTTCTGCGCCGGCACCTCGCAATCCTCGAACACCAGCTCGCAGGTGTTCGAGCCGCGCATGCCCAGCTTGTCGAGCTTCTGCGCGGTGGAAAAACCGGGGAAGTCGCGCTCGATGATGAACGCGGTGATGCCCTTGGAGCCGGCCTCGGGGTCGGTCTTGGCGTAGACCACCAGCACATGGGCGTCGGGCCCGTTGGTGATCCACATCTTGTTGCCGTTGAGCACGTACTTGTCGCCGTGCTTCTCGGCGCGCAGCTTCATCGACACCACGTCGGAGCCGGCGCCGGGCTCGGACATCGCCAGCGCGCCGACCTGCTCGCCGCTGATCAGCCCGGGCAGGTACCTGGCCTTCTGCTCGGCACTGCCGTTGAGCTTGATCTGGTTGACGCACAGGTTGGAATGCGCGCCGTAGGACAGGCCCACCGAGGCGCTGGCCCGCGAGATCTCCTCCATGGCGATGCAGTGGGCGAGGTAGCCCATGCCGCTGCCGCCGTCCTCCTCGGGCACGGTGATGCCGAGCAGGCCCATGTCGCCGAACTTCTTCCACAGGTCGTCGGGGAAGACGTTGTCGTGGTCGATCTGCGCGGCGCGCGGGGCGATCTCGTCGCGGGCGAAGGCGTTGACCTGATCGCGCAGCATGTCGAGGGTTTCATCGAGACCGAAATCCAGCGGCGAGTAGGGGGCGTACATAGTCGACTCCTGTGCATCGGCTGGCCGCATTGGCCGGCTGTCCATTTCGGCCAGCATAGTTTTGGTTGACGTTAACGTAAAGTAGAGCTTTGGTCGCAAATGTCACCCCATATTCTGGGATGGAGTGCCGCGATTTGCCTGCTGGAATCGGGCGGATCGGAAGGGACGAACTATACTGGCTTCGATGGACGCAAGGTCCATCGATCCCTTACAACAATATGCTCCGACCGTGCCGAGCGCTGGAAACTCGACCCTAAGTCGGGGGAGGTTTCGAACATGGCACAGATAGATTGGCGTCTAGAAGGAGAGTGGCTCAAGAACTGCAATTGCGCATTCGGTTGTCCCTGCGACTTCAATGCACCGCCGACAAACGGTGAGTGCAAGGGGCTACTGGGCATGCACATTACCAAGGGGCATTACGAACGCACCCGCCTGGACGATCTGAGTTTCTCCGTCGTCGTGCATTTCCCCGGGCCGCTACATGAAGGAAACGGCCAGGCACAGCCGATCATCGACGAGCGAGCCAGCCCGGAACAGCGCGAGGCGCTGCTTGAAATCATGTCCGGAAAACACTCTGCGGAAGGGACGCTGTTCCATATCTTCAGTCTCATCGTGACGACGATGCACGACCCGGTGTTTGCTCCGGTAATCTTCGAGTTCGATGAGGATGCTCGAACCGCACGTCTTTCCATCCCCGGCATACTCGAAAGCGATGTGGAACCGATCAGGAATCCCGTGACCGACAAGCCCCACCGTATCCAGGTCGTCATGCCGGAAGGGTTCGAGCACAACAAGGGCGAGGTCGCCTGCGCCACTATCCAAAGCAGCGGTGCGATTGCGTTCACCACGCAGGGGGCGCACAGCACGCTGGCGCATGTCGTGCAGACACCCGAGGGCGTCGAAGCATAGCGTAGGCGAGATCGGCAATGGCGACGTCGCTATTAGAAAGGGCGCTACGACACGACCGTACTCTCGTGGCTTCCGTGCTGCTGGTCGTCGTCGTCCTGTGTTGGGCCTACCTGGTTGTGGGCGCAGGTGTCATGACGGGAATGGCAGGCGAAATGGCCATGGCGCCTGTCGCGTGGACGCCGGCCCATGCGCTGACGCTGCTGGCCATGTGGGCCATCATGATGGTCGCGATGATGCTGCCTGGCGCTGCGCCGCTGCTGCTGCTCTTCGTGGCCATCGGCCGAGCGAGGCATTCATCGGCGTGGCGCATGGCCGCATCGGGGATGTTCTCGCTGGGCTATATCGCGATCTGGACGGCGTTCAGCCTGGCGGCTGTCGTGCTGCAGTTCGCCCTGGAGAGGGCCGCACTGCTTTCACCGATGATGCAGACGACCAGCACGGCCTTGGCGGGTGCGGTGTTGATCGCTGCCGGCATTTACCAATGGACGCCACTCAAGCATGCCTGTCTCAGGCATTGCCGCTCGCCCCTGGACTTCGTGCTCACACATTGGCGTGAAGGGCTGCGTGGCGCGTTCGCGATGGGCTTTCGCCACGGTATCTACTGCCTCGGTTGCTGTTGGGTACTCATGTTGCTGCTATTCGTCGGCGGCGTCATGAATCTGCTGTGGATCGCCGGGCTCGCGCTTCTGGTGCTGATGGAAAAGCTGGCTCCAGCCGGGCATTGGCTAGGCTGGACCACCGGCGCTGCGTTGGTGGTGTGGGGCAGCGTCGTTCTAATGACGGTTTACTGATCTGCTCCGGTTTCGGTAGCTTGCAACCAAGCGCCGTGCTCACGCACGCGGTCTCGCCGACGAATTCCCGCATTCTCTGTCGCTGCTTGGCGACTCCCGGTAACGGTGTGTTTACAGGTAAGCTTACCGGGCACTGCTCATACGAAATTCGTACGAAAAAGGGGAGAACCTCATGCGACATTGGATGGCCGTGACTCTTGTTCTACTGACTGGGTTGATCGTGGCCGGGTGCAGCTACACGCCGGCGCGGATCGATCCCGAGCCGATCGTCGAAATCGGCGATGGCCACCACGACCATGACCGGGATCACCGTCATGGTGGCTTCTGTCCGCCGGGCCAGGCCAAGAAGGGCAATTGCTGAGTAGTAGTAGCCAGCTGGCTGGCGAGCGTGGAATTTCCGTCGGCTTCTGTCACCGGGCCGGCGGGGGTATGGTGAGAGGATTGGCTTCGGTCGGCGATGTGGAATTCCCACTGTCATGGCGTTCTTCAATCTGCGTGCCTGCACGCTGACACAACATCATGTTGCACACGAACATGCCTTTCACCAGTTGATACTGGCGACGTCGGGTGTAACCGAACTGACCATCGAGGGCCGCGGCGAGCGGATCACCCGTGAGCGTGGCTGCCTGATTCCCTCGACCTATCATCACGAGTACATCGGCGACGGGCAGAACCAGACCCTGGTACTCGACGTGCCGTTGGTCGACCTGGCGCGGGTCTCGTGCGCCGGCGAGGTCGAGCGGCTGTTCGAAAGTCCGCGCTTCTTCGCCGTGCCTCCGCAGTTGCATCGCCTGGCCGAGGGCGTTCTACCCCAGGTCGCACTGCATCCGGCGCTGCACAGCGAGATCGCCACGCTGATTTTGCGTGCGCTGTATCTCAACCTGCACGACGAGACGCTGGCAGCGGTTTCGGCGTGCAGCGAGGGGCGCGAGCGCATCGAGCTGGCGCGCATCGAGCGCTACATCGACGCCCATCTTAGCGAGTCGATCCGCGTTGACGCCCTGGCGGCACTCTGCGCGCTGAGCCCCGGCCACTTCCACGCCTGTTTCCGCGAGTCGCTGGGCATGACGCCGCAGGCCTACGTCCAGCAGCGCCGCCTGGCCCATGCGCGTGGCCTGATCGAATGCACCTCACTCTCGCTGGGCGCCATCGCCGCCCAGGTCGGCTTCCTCGACCAGGGCAGCTTCTCGCGCGCCTACCGGCGCATCTATGGTGTGCCGCCCTCGCTGCATCGGCGCCACTGAGCGAGGCGGACTGGTACTGTCCGCGCTCGCCGGCGAGGCGCATTTCCTGACATGAGCGGCACAACTCAAGAGTCTGGGGCAAAAACTGCCGAGGCCCGGGCAAGTCTCGGGCGCCGTGATTGGCTAGTCTAAAAGACAATCGTTCTCGATGAACGCTACAACAACAAGCCAAGCAAGGAATCCCTCATGTCGCTACGCAATCTCTTCGCTACCGGTGCCGCGGTGGCCGCACTGCCGCTTGCCATCTCGCTGAGCACCGCCGCCCAGGCCCAGGAATACGAGATGGCGATCGCCACGCTGATCCCCGAGAACCTGAGCAACAACAGCATCTATCCGGCCCTGGTCCACTTCAAGGAACTGGTCGAGTCGCGCACCGACGGCGAGGTCGCGGTCTCGATCTTCGGCAGCGGCCAGTTGGGCTCGGAGGTCGAAACCGGTTCGCAGGTCCAGGCCGGCGGCCGCGCCCTGCAGTCGACGATTCTCACCTCGGGAGCGATGTCGTCGTTCTACGGCGACTATCAGGTGGTCACCGCGCCGTTTTTGTTCAATAACTGGCGCCAGGCCTGGGCGTTCTTCGACGGCGAGTGGTTCGCCAACTTCATGAAGGGCACCGTCGAAGCCGCCGACATGCGCTACCTGGGAACCTTCGACGATGGCGGCGGCTTCGTCGCCTTCACCAACAACGACCATCTGATTAAGACCGTCGACGACCTCAAGGGCCTCAACATCCGCACCGAGGAGAATCCGGCCCACGTCGCCACCATGCGTGCGCTGGGCGCCTCGGCCACGCCGCTGCCGTGGGGCGAGCTGATCACGGCGTTGGAGACCGGGCTGGCCGACGGCCAGTTCAACGCCCCGGTGATCAACACCACCTATGGGCTCGACGAGGTCACCGACTACACCACGCTTACCGGCCACGTCTACAACAGCGCCAGTTGGGTGGTCAGCGAAGCCTGGTACCAGGAATTGCCGGAAGCGTATCAGCGGGCGATCACCGAATCGGCCCGCGAGGCGATAGCGCTCAGTCACGGCGCTTCGGCGGCACTGGCCACGGCCAGCTGGCAGAAGTCCTGCGAGCTGTTCAAGGAGTGCTACATCATGCCCACCGAGGAGCGCACCAAGATGGCCGAGATCGCCCGGCCGGCGTGGAAGAAGTGGATCGTCGGCGAGTACGGCATGGATGCGCAACTGGTCGACGACATGCTTGCCGAAGTCGAGTCGCTGGGTGAATCGCTGCCCGATCAGGCGTACCAGCGCTACGGCCAGTAAGCCGCAGCAACGGCCGGGGCGTGCAGATGCCCCGGTCGTTACCTTCTTCGCTGCCTGAGCGCAGCATTCGGGGCGATTCCATGGCAATACTGACAACCGCGCGCCGCCTCAGCGACGTCGTCAACACGGCTTGCATCGTGCTCTGCGTAGGCTGTGTGCTGGGCATGCTGGCGATCTCCTTCGTCGGCTTCATCTATACCCTGGCCACCGGTTCGGCCTTGAGCTGGACCTATTCGCTGGCGCGGCTGTTCCTGCCGTGGATCGGCCTGATCTCGATCACCATCGCGTTGCGCTCCGGCGAGCACGTGGCGATGACGCTATTGGTGAGGCTGCTGCCCGCGCCGCTGGTCAAGGCCGCGGCGGTTGCCACGCTGATGGTGATGGCGTTCTTCGCGCTGTTGATGGTCTGGTATGGCTGGGGATTCTTCCTCAACGCCAACCAGGTCTACATGGTTTCCGACAACATCCAGATCTCGCACCACTGGACGGCGGTGACCGTGCCGCTGACGGGGCTGATCTTTCTGCTGCACCTGGTCTATGGGTTCGACCTGCTCGAGCACTTCAGCGACGAGAATGCGGTGATCGACGAGGCGCTCGGCGATCCTGAACTGGATAGCGACAGCGAGGTCCGGACATGAGCTTTGCGATCGTGGCTTTCTTGGTGGTGCTGCTGATCGGCGCGCCGGTCGCCGTGGTGATGGCGATCTCGGGGGTCGCCGGGGTCTATTCACTGGGCGGCGAGCGAATGGTCGGCATCATCGCCGACCGCATGTTCTCGGGGGTGTCCGGCTACATGCTGATCGCCGTACCCTATTTCATATTCACCGCCGAACTGATGAACCAGGGCGGGCTGACGCAGAAGCTGATTACCTTCAACAATGCGCTGCTGGGCCGCGTGCGTGGGGCGCTTAGCCACGTCAACGTCACGGTATCGCTGTTCTTCGCCGGGCTCACCGGCGCGGCGATCACCGATACCGTGGCGATCGGCAAGATCATGATCCCCGAGATGAAGAAGCAGGGTTACGACGCCGAGTATGCCGCGGCGATCACCGCCTGTTCGTCGATCATCGGTCCGATCATTCCGCCCAGCGTGGTGATGGTGGTCTACGCCACGCTGCTCAGGGACATCTCGGTGATCGACCTGTTCGCCGGCGGCATCCTGCCCGGGGTGCTGATGACCGTGGCGCTGCTGATCGTCAGCATGGTCCTCTCATGGCTGCGCGGCTATCCCAAGCAGGGTGCCACGCCGCTCAAGGTCGCGATCCTGGCCTTCCTTTCGGCGCTGCCGGCGCTGCTGGTGCCGCTGATCATCCTCGGCGGCATCCTTTCGGGGATGACCACCATCACCGAGGCGTCGGGGTTTGCCGCGGTCTATGCCATCGCCATCGGCTTCGTGTTCTATCGCAACCTGACGCTGCGCAAGGTATGGGACTCGCTGGTCACCACGGTGCGCTTCTCGGGGGTGGTGTTCTTCCTGCTCGCCACCTCGGCGGTGCTCGGCTGGTTCGTCACCCGTTCGGGGATCGCCCGCGACGCCGCCGAGCTGATCACCACGTTGAGCGACGTGGCCTTCGTCCAGATCATGCTGGTCTGCCTGCTGCTGATCATCATCGGCACGGTGATGGACGTGCTGCCGGCGCTGGTGGTGATCGGCCCGGTGGTCGTGCCGGCGATGGTCAGCCTGGGCTTCGACCCGCTGCATTTCGCCATCGTCATGATCGTCACGCTGAACATCGCCAACGTCACGCCGCCGGTGGGCATGACGCTGATGACCGCGGCGCGCATCGCCCAGGTGCCCTACGAACGGGCGATCATCGCTTCGCTGCCGTTCTACGCCGCCTTCATCAGCGTCGTGGTGTTGCTGGCGCTGTTTCCGGCGCTGTCGACCTGGATCCCCAGCTTGCTCGACTGATTCGCGAGCGAGTCAGGCCGAAGCGGCGGGTTTGCGACTCGTCTAGCCTGACAGCGAGACCACATACAACAACGATCTCCAGGAGGGACCGCCATGAGCCCAACCTCGATGGCCAGATCTCATCATCTCGAGCGCAGCATGGGGCTCACCGGGGCGATTGCCACAGTCGTCGCCGGCACCCTGGGCGCGGGGCTGTTCGTCACGCTGGGCACGGCCAGCTCCACGACTGGGCCGAGCATCATCGTGGTCGTCGTGGCGACCGGGCTATTGGCGATGGCGATCGCTACCAATTACAGCTGGATCGCCAGCGTGTTCCCCGGGGCGGGAGGCGCCTACACCTACATCTCGCGGACCTTCGATAACCGTCTGCCCGGCTTTATCGTCACCTGGTCGAAGTGGCTGGGCTACATGGCCGCCGATGCGGTATTGGCGCTGGGTTTCGGCAGCTATCTCAAGGTCTTCTATCCGGCGGTGGATCCGGCGATGGCGGGCTTCGTACTGCTGAGTGTGCTGTTCGTGATCAACCTGATCGGCACCAAGAGCTATAGCGTGGTCCAGAACGCGATTTTCCTGTTGTTGATCGTATCCGTGCTGGTCCTGGTGCTGCCGGGCATCGGTCACATTCGGGTGGCGAACTACCAGCCGTTCTTTACCGGTGGACTCGCGGGGATGGCGAGTGCCACGGTGCCCATGTTCTACGCCTACATCGGCATCGCCGTGGCGGCGCAGATGGGCGCGGAAGTGAAGCGCCCGCATCGCAACCTGCCGCTGGCCATGGTCGGTGGAACCGGCTTTCTCATCGTGCTGTATACGCTGACCGCGGTGGTCCTCTACGGGGTGGTGGACGATTATCGCGTATTGGCGAATTCGGAACGCCCGTTGGCGACCGCCTCGCAGGCGTTTCTCGGCGAGTACGGCACGGCGATCGTCGCCTTCGGCGGGCTGCTGGCGACGGCTTCGAGCGTCCACGCGGTGATGGCCGCGGGGATCAAGATGCCATATGCCTGGGCCTGGGACGAGGTCTTCCCACAATGCTTCTCGGTGGTCAGCCGGCGCTTTCATACCCCGCACTGGTCGCTGCTGACGCTCTACGTCGTCTCATCGGCGCTGATCTTCTGGTCGGCCGGCCTCGATCAGGCCCTGTCCATCGCCACGTTCAGCTATCTGATCGCCTACCTGACGGTGTCGCTGACGGTGGGCTACGTCTACCTCCGACGGGGCGATATTCGTTCGCGGGCCGCGTTCCAGCCGGGCGGTTGGTTCTGGCTGCCGATTCTGGTCGGCGTGCTCGGCTCGTTGGCGATCCTCTTTCAGGCCGCCAACTGGGGGGCGCTGTTCAGCGGCAATTTCGCCGAGCTCTCGACCCTCGCCATCTATCTGCCGTGGCTGGCGATCGGACTGCTGGTTTTCTCCGTCTATTGGGCGCTGGGGCGGCGTCGCGGTGACGACGTGGCGGCGATTCTGGCGACGGTTCCCGGAGTGCTCGACGAACCTTCCATCGACAAGCGTCGCGCGAGGTGAACATGCGTTACTTCTACTCGGCACGGCAGGATTGCCATGCCCCGGAAACCTTCCTGCTGCGTGGCGCGCCGGCACCATCGCCCGAGGGGCCGGTGCGCGCCGAATTGCTGGCCCGTGCCGTCGACGTGGCCGGCGGACGCCTCGAGGCGCCCGATGCGGCGGGTACGCCGCGCCTGCGCGAGCGGCTGGGACAAATCCACACGCCGCGTTACCTGGCCTTTCTCGAGACCATCCATGCCCGCTGGCAGGCGCTGCCGGGTGCCGCCGAGCGGGTCGCGCCCAACGTGCACCCGACCGGCGGCGGGCATCACTATCCCGAGCATCCGATCGGCCAGGCCGGCTGGCACATGCACGACATGGCCTGTCCGATCGGGGCCGACAGTTTCGCCGGCATCCTGGCCAGTGCGGCGTGCGCCGAGGCCGCCGCCCAAGCAGTCATCGACGGCGACGGCACGGCGTATGCGCTGTGCCGCCCGCCGGGACACCACGCCGGGCCGGAGCGCGCCGGGGGGTTCTGCTTTCTCAACAATTCGGCACTCGCGGCGAGCGTGCTGCGCGAACGCTTCGCCCGGGTCGCCATCGTCGACGTCGACCTGCATCACGGCAATGGCACCCAGGACATTTTCTATACTCGCGGTGACGTCTGGACCGGCTCGCTGCATGCCGATCCCAGCGGCTTCTACCCGTTCTTCTGGGGTGGCGCCGATGAGCGAGGCGAGGGTGAAGGACTGGGTAGTAATCTAAATATACCGTTATCTGTTGGTAGCGACGGGAGTGTCTTTCTGGATGCCCTCGAACGCTTACTGGCCGGTATGCAGGCCTTTGCCCCCGAGGCCGTGGTCATCGCGCTGGGCCTCGATGCCCACAAGGACGATCCGCTGGCCGGGTTGAGCCTGGAAACCGCCGACTTCACGCCGATCGGCGCACGGCTGGCCGCGCTCGGCCTGCCGTGCGTACTGGTCCAGGAGGGCGGCTACCCGACCACCAGCCTGGAACACAATCTCGCCGCGTTCCTGCGCGGCTTCATCGGAAATTGAACCGGCACGTACCTTAGGTGCCGTGCGTCTTGTTAATCGTTTCATTTCACTAGCGAGGGAACACGCCATGACCATCGAATACAGCGACGCCAACCAGCGCATGAGCCAGGCCACCGTGCACAACGGTACCGTCTATCTGGCCGGTCAGGTGCCGCACGATGCGAGCGCCGACATGCAGGGCCAGACCCGCCAGGTGCTCGAAACCATCGAGGCCAAGCTGATAAAGGCCGGTTCGGCCAAGGATCATCTGCTCTCGGCGACCATCTGGGTCACCGACATGGCCGAATTCGACGCCATGAATGCCGCCTGGGATGCCTGGGTCGCGCCGGGCCGTCCGCCGGTGCGTGCCTGTGTCGAGGCACGGCTGGCCAAGCCTGAGTGGAAGGTCGAGATCATGGTGACGGCCGCCCAGACGGAGAGCTGACATGCGCATGATTACCGCGCAGGAGGTGGCCGGGGCGATGCCCTGGGTGCCGCTGGTCGATCGCCTGGCGCGTTGCTTCGTCGAGGGGGTCGTGGCGCCGCCGCGTCACCATCACGCGATGCAGCGTGACGATGGCGAGGCGACCATGCTGCTGATGCCGGCGTGGGAGAAGGATGGCTACATCGGCATGAAGATGGTCAACGTCTTCCCGCAGAATGCCGCACACGGGCTACCGGCGATCGCCGGGGTCTATCTGCTCTGCGAGGGCGATCACGGCCGTCCGCTGGCCTGCATCGAGGGCAGCGAGCTGACCCGCCGGCGGACCTCGGCGGCCTCGGCGCTGGCCTGCCGTGAACTGGCCCGTGAGGATGCGGAGTCGTTGCTGGTCGTCGGCACCGGCAAGCTGGCGCCGATGCTGATCGAGGCGCACGCCGCCGTGCGCCCGATCAAGCGGGTGCGCATCTGGGGCCGCAATCCGGAGAAGGCGGCGCGCCTGGCCGAGGAGTATGCATCGCGCTTCGATTGCGCGGTGGTCGACGAACTCGCCGCGGCGGTGGGCAAGGCCGATATCGTCAGCTGTGCGACGCTTTCCAGCGAGCCGCTGGTGCGCGGCGAATGGCTCAAGCCCGGCGCCCATCTCGATCTGATTGGCGCCTTTCGCCCGAATATGCGCGAGAGCGACGCCGCCTGCCTGACCCGGGGCGAGGTGTTCGTCGATACCTACGCCGGGGCGCGGGGCGAGGCCGGGGACATTCACCAGGCGATCGAGGAAGGTGCCTTCGATTTCGCGTCGATTCGCGGCGAACTGGCCGAATTGCTGCGCGGCGAGCGCCCCGGGCGCAGCGATGACCAGGCGATCACCGTCTTCAAGTCGGTCGGGGCCTCGCTCGAGGATCTGGCCGCGGCGATTGAAGTCTGGGAGCGCCTGGCGGACGGGCGAGGCGCCTCATGACGCTTGCGACGACGACGGGGTTCTACTGGCACGAGCGCTGCTTCTGGCACGACCCGGGGGCGATCGGGGTGTTTTCGGCGCCCGGTGAGTTCCTGCAGCCGCAGCCGGCCTCGGAAAGCCCGGAGAGCAAGCGTCGGCTCAAGAACCTGCTCGAGGTCTCGGGACTGATCGACGAGCTGGCGGTCAGCAAGCCGCCGCCGGCCACCCGCGAGGATCTCGAGCACTTCCACACGCCGCGTTACCTGGACGCGCTCGAAGCCGGCAGTCGCCGTGGCCTGGGCGATGGCGGCGATTGCGCGCCGTATACCGCCGGCAGCCTGGCGGCGGCCAAACAGTCCGCGGGGCTGGCGATCGCCGCCATCGAGGATGTCGCGCTGGGCCGGCGGAGCAACGCCTATGCGCTGTGCCGTCCGCCCGGTCATCATGCCGAGGCCGACCGCGGTCGCGGTTTCTGCCTGCTGGGCAATATCCCCGTTGCGGTGCGGCGCGCCCGCGCACTGGGCCAGGTGGGGCGGGTCGCGATACTCGACTGGGACGTGCATCACGGCAATGGCAGCCAGGCGGCGTTCTACGACGACCCGGAAGTGCTGACGATTTCACTGCATCAGGCCGGCAACTACCCGCTGGACACCGGCGAATTCGGCGAGCAGGGTGAGGGGCAGGGCCTGGGTGGCAACCTCAATCTGCCGCTGCCGCCGGGCTGCGGCATCGAGGCCTATGAATACGCCATGCAGCGGCTGGTGCTGCCGGCACTGGCGGCGTTCCGGCCCGAGCTGATCGTCGTCGCCTGCGGCTTTGACGCCTGCGGTAAGGATCCACTGGGCAAGATGCTGCTCAACAGTAGCGCCTTCGCGGCGATGACCGCGCAACTCAAGGGCTTGGCCGAGCGACTCTGCGAAGGGCGGTTGGTGCTGGTCCACGAGGGCGGCTATTCCGAGGGCTACGTACCGTTATGCGGCCATGCGGTCATCGCCCGGCTGGCCGGCAGCGCCATTGACGTGCCCGACCCGCAGGATGCCGAGATCGCCGCCTGGGGCTATCAGGCGCTGCAGTCCCACCAGCGCGATTTGATCGACGACTGGCGCCGGGGCTGGGCCGCCTACGCCGATCTCGATGCGGCGGATGGCATTGTCGACGACGTGCTGAAAGCGCCCGAGTGAATTCATCGAATGGGTCGCCGGCGATCGAGGGCGGCCGCATACCGAATAGAGGGAGTGGCCATGCATATCGCCATTATCGGCGCCGGGGTGGTCGGGGTGACGACCGCGCATGCGCTGGTCAGCCGTGGTCATCGGGTCAGTGTGATCGAACGTCTCGACGCCGCCGGGCTCGAGACCAGCCGCGGCAACGCCGGCCAGCGCTCCTACGGTTACGTCTATCCGTGGGCCTCGCCGGCGATGATCAAGAAGGCCTTGCCATGGCTGGTCAAGCCCAGTGGCCCGCTGAAGATGCGGATACCGCCGACGCCATGGACCTTGCGTTTTTTGACCGCGACCTGGCGCTTCGCCAACGCGCCGGGCGTCTTCGAGGACAACAAGCGGGCGATGCTGCGCCTGGGCACGTATAGCCGGCAGTGCTTTCTCGAACTCGAGGAAAGCCTGGACCTGGCCTTCGATGGCGGCCACGGCGGGCTGATCGATCTGGCCAGCGACGCGGCAACCGCCGCGGGGCTCAAGGCCACCGCGGGGCTGCTCAGCGAGATGGGGATCGATCACGAGTGGTTGACGCCCGAGGGACTGGCCGAGATCGAACCCGGGTTGCGCGGCGAGGCGCCGCTGGTCGGCGCGTTACGGTTGCCCGGCGACGGCACGGGGGATTGCCAGCGCTTTACCCAGGCGCTGGCCGATCAGTGCGAGCGGCTCGGCGTCACCTTCCGCTATGCCACCGAAGTGCGCGAAATCGTGCGCGAGCGTGGCGTGGTGCGGGCCCTGCAACTGGTGCCTGCGACCGCCGCCTCAGCGGGCGGCGGCGAGACGCTGGAGGTGGATGCGCTGGTGGTCTCGGCCGGTTGCCAGTCGCCGGGGCTAGCCGAGGCGGTTGGCGTCAAGTTGCCGATCTATCCGGTCAAGGGCTATTCGCTGACGGCGCCGCTCAAGGACCCCGAACGGGCGCCGCGCTCGACGGTGATCGACGATCGCTACAAGGTCGTTGCGACGCGCTTGGGCGATCGTCTGCGGGCTACCGGCTTCGTCGAGCTGGACGAGTTCGACCGGCGCATTCCCGAGTCGCGTTTGGCGACCATTCGTCACGCGGTGGAGTCGCGCTTTCCCGGCGCCGCCGATCTCGACCAGGCCGAGTCGTGGACCGGCTTCCGGCCGATGACACCCGACGGGCCGCCGATCATCGGCCAGGCCAAGCTCGACAACCTGTATTTCAATACCGGCCACGGTACCTTCGGCTGGACACTCTCGGCCGGCAGCGCGCAACTGATCGCTCAGTTGATCGACGGCGACATGCCGGCACTGAATATTGCGCCGTTTCGTCCGGGGCGATTCGGCAAGTGACTGGTCACGAATATCGTTCAATGTGTAGGGGAGAGTGACATGCAGTCGATCAGTGATCGCGATGGCTGGTTCTGGCTAGATGGCGAGTGGTTGGCGTGGCGCGATGCGAGGATGCATCTGCTCACCCATACCTTGCATTACGGCATGGGCTGTTTCGAGGGCGTACGTGCCTACGATGGCCCGAATGGGGTTCACCTGTTCCGCGCCGATGCGCATACCCGGCGGCTGCTGGATAGCGCCCACGCCTTGGATATTCCGCTCGATTTCAGCGCCGCGGCACTGCTCGACGCGCAACGCGAGGCCTTGCGCCGCAATGCGCTGGGCGATGCCTATCTCAAGCCGACGGTGTTCCTGGGCGCCGAAGGCATGGGCCTGCGCGCCGAGGGCTTGACCACTCATGTAATGATTCCCGCCTGGCACCTCGCGCACTACATCTCGCCGAGTGCTGCCGAGGAGGGGTTGCGTGTGCTGACTTCCTCTTGGAGCCGCCATCACGTCAACATCAGCCTGTGCCGGGCCAAGACCAACGGCCACTACGTCAATTCGATGCTGGCACTGAACACCGCGGTCAAGGCGGGCTTCGACGAGACGCTGATGCTCGACCCCGAAGGCTATGTCGCCGAGGGCTCGGCCGAGAACGTCTTCCTGGTCCGCGACGGCGTGCTGCATACCCCCGAAGTCACTTCGTGCCTGCAGGGCATCACCCGCGACAGCGTGATCACGCTCGCCCGCGAGCGGCTGGGCATGACGGTGCGTGAACGACGTATTACCCGCGATGAGCTGTATACCGCCGACGAGGCGTTCTTCACGGGTACCGCCGCCGAGATCCTGCCGATTCGCGAACTGGACGGTCGGCGCATCGGCCGTGCCGACCAGCGCCCGGTCACCCGCGAACTCCAGGGGCTCTATCGGCGGTTGGTGCGTGGCGAGTTGGCCGGCGATCTGGCGGCATACGACGACTGGCTGCAAGCCGTATAGCCTCTTAAGACCCATAATCGGCATAAAGACGCCACGGTCGGCCCTGACGGGCCCCGTGGCGTTAAGGTGACGATCTCCCTGAACGGCATCCTGCCGCGCGGCGCTGACCGTTTCGTTGGCTGCTCCCGGCCGGGCCGCTCCTGTGGCGCTTCCTGCGCCTCGCTTCCGTGGCGCGCTGAACGACAGTTTCCCTTGTCTGAATCGCGGACCATTTGCTGCCGACAATGACTGATCCCGAGTACAGGGTGCGCGCCGCCGATTGCATCGGAGCGACGCTTTCTTGAACCTTGTATGACAGCGATGCCAACCGCAGCGATACCAAGCCGCAACCGACGGCGACCGTCATTGTCCGGCGCTCTCTGATAGAATCCCCGGCTTTTGCAACATCGGGCTGACAGGGGATGGAGATGAACGCGGTAATACTGGCCGTACTGGTCATGGTGGGGCTGTCGCTGGCGCGGGTGTCGGTGGTCTTCGCACTGATTGTCGGTGCACTGGTCGGTGGCCTGACGGGGGGGCTGTCGTTGGCGGACACCATAACGGCCTTCAACGAGGGCGTCGGCGGAGGCGCCAAGGTGGCGCTGGCCTATGCCACGTTGGGGGCATTCGCGGTGGCGATCTCGCGGGCCGGCCTGCCGGAACTGCTCGCGCAACGCCTGATCCGTCTGCTGGGGCAGGAAGCCACGGAGCGGCGTCAGGCCATGGTCAAGGCACTGCTGTTGAGCGCGGTGTTGCTGGTGGCGATTTCCTCTCAGAATTTGATTCCCGTGCATATCGCCTTCATCCCGATCCTGATTCCCCCATTGCTCACGGTAATGAACCGGCTGCGCATCGATCGCCGCGCCGTGGCGTGCGCCATGACCTTCGGTTTGACCGCGCCCTATATGCTATTGCCGGTGGGCTTCGGGGCGATCTTTCTCAACGACATCCTGCTGGCCAATATCAACGATGCCGGCCAGGCGCTGGGGCTCGAGGTGTCGCGGGGCATGGTGCCGCTGGCGATGGGCGTGCCCGTCGCCGGGATGGCGGTGGGCTTGTTGATCGCGCTGCTGTTCAGTTATCGCAAGCCCCGCGATTATCCCGAACAGGCGCTCGCTGTTAGCCACCCGCAACCGACCAAGCAAGAGCAGCGCGCGGCGCACGCGACGCCGAACCCTGACAGCGAGACGGCGATACGCCCACTGGGGCTCGCGATGTCGGTGGTGGCGATCGTCGCCGCCTTGGGCATTCAGCTCTATAGCGGTTCGATGATTCTCGGTGGACTGGTTGGCTTCGGCCTGTTGTCGCTGGGCGGGATCTTCAAGTGGCGCGAGGCGGATGATCTGTTCACCGCGGGGATGCGCATGATGGCGCTGATCGGTTTCATCATGATCGCAGCCGCGGGATTTGCCGCCGTGATGGAGGCCACCGGCGAGATAGATACGTTGGTCCAGCAAGCATTCGCGGTGATCGGTGACAATCAGGGATTGGCGGCGCTGGCCATGTTGCTGGTGGGATTGTTCATCACCTTGGGCATCGGCTCGTCGTTCTCGACGATACCGATCATCGCCGCCATCTACGTTCCCCTGGCCGTGCAGTTCGGCTTTTCCGACCTGGCAACGATTGCGTTGGTGGGCACTGCCGCGGCACTCGGCGATGCCGGTTCGCCGGCATCCGACTCGACACTGGGACCGACCGCCGGGCTGAATGTCGACCGCCAGCACGATCATATCTGGGATTCCGTAGTGCCGACTTTCATTCACTACAACATACCGCTGATCCTGTTTGGCTGGTTGGCAGCCATGTGGCTGTAAGCCAGTCGGGCTTCGATTAATTCCACTGAAGAAATAAATTAAAAGTTTTGAACAAGAGATAAATAGGGCACTTGGCAAATAGCTTCGTAATGCTGATAATGGAGAGGCACCCCAGAAACATATGGAAGGTTAGTAGCGCATGTCACTGTTAAGCGAATACATGAAGAAAGAACAGCTGCTCAAGCAGCTGAGCGACGAGTTGAAGCAGCTTGAAGGTGATCAGCGCCTGAAGTCAGAACTCGAATTCAAGGAGCGCCTCGAAGCCTTGATGAAAGAGTTCAACAAGAGCGCTAGCGACGTGATCGATATGCTTGATCCCAAGCCGCAAGACTCCGCTTCCGCCAGCAAGCCGAAAGCGACCAGTGCCGGCGGTCGTCGCAAGCGCAAGCTGAAAATCTACAAGAACCCGCATACCGGTGAAGTCGTTGAAACCCGTGGCGGCAATCAGAAAACGCTCAAGGTTTGGAAGGATGAGCACGGTGCCGATACCGTCGAATCCTGGCTCGTGCGTACTGAAGACTGAATTTTCATAGCGAAATCGTGTCAAACGGTCGTTAGCATTGCCCGGGCTGACCCTCAGCCCGGTGTTTCAAGACCTTTCACATCCGCCTTCCCGTGGGTGTGTTTGCAAACATTGCCCTTCGCGTTAGTATGCGCAGGCGCGGTGTGCAGCAATTGGCTTGCACCGAAAAGCCAGGTTTTTTCATCTCAGCACGGTTTTCTCGATCACTGCTCATGAATTATTACTTTCATAAATGAAAGCATCGAATCCCAAGCATTCAAACCAGATGGACGAACGCGAGAAGCTGCGTAAGTTCCGTGAGCTCGACGATGCCTTTGCCAAGGCCTTGAAAGAGATAGAAACGCCATCGAAGGAACCCGCCAACCACCCGCAGCAAAATTTCGAACAGCGTCTGCGTGTATTGATGGGCGATTTCAAGCAAAGCGATGCGGATGTGAATGAACTGCTCAAGACGCTACTCGAGCTGGGGCGCATCGCTTGAAAGCGAACCCGCCTATCCGGTAGCCGAGTAGAACGCTTTTATCCGCTCACCCCGAATCCAACCAATTGACCTGTCGCTCGTCTCACCGGACCTTTGAAGTACTGCCGCGTATGACGAGTTCATAAGGCAATATTGTATGCGTTACGTCCTGCTTGCCGTCGAGCCGCTCGATGAGTGTGATGGCAGCCTGGCGGCCGAAAGTTTCGGCGGGCTGGGCGATGGTCGTCAGGGGCGGATCGCTATAAGAGGCGAAGGCGATATCGTCGAAACCGGCGATGGATACGTCTTCGGGTACCTTCAGCCCCAGCCGCTTGATCAGCTTGACGGCCCCCAGCGCCATTTCGTCATTCTCGCAGAAGATGGCCGTCGGCGGCCGGCGGCACTGCATGAGCGCATCGGCGGCATCAAAACCGGCCTGGGGCGTGAAGTCGCCAGGGCTCAACAGGCTGTCGTCGAGTTCGATTCCGGCGCTTTTCAGCGCATCCTGATAACCGAGAAGCCGGTCGCGCGTCAGCGGGCTTCGTCTGGGGCCCTTGATCATGGCGATTCGCCGGTGACCCAGCTCGATCAGGTGCTCGGTCAGTGTGCGTGCCGCCAGGCGATTGTCGAGTTTGATGGTCGGGCAGGCCACGTCATCCAGCACCTCGCAGACGTTGACCATGGGCAGCGTGCCGGCGCTGAACGCATCGGCCGGGAAGGGGTTGAAAGCCCGCAGTTGGATCAGGCCATCCGCCTGGCGCGAGGTGACCATGCGGGCATACGCTCGCTCTGCGCTCTCGTCGCCTAGCGTGTTACACAGCAACACGCTGTAGCCGCGCTCCTGGGCCGCCGCCTGGATGCCACTGATGACCCGGGCGAAGAAGGTGTTGGCGATGGTCGGCACCAGGACGACCAGGTTGTGGGTGCGCTGGGCACGGAATTTCACCGCCATCAGATTGGGCTTGTAGCCTGCATCGCGAACGGCTTCCAGAACCTTGGCGCGGGTATTCGGCGAGACGATATTCGGCGATCTCAGGGTGCGCGACACCGTGGCCACGGAGACACCCGCCAACTCGGCGACCCTACGTATGTTCGACACCGTCTCTATTCCTCTTTTCAATCCCGCTGGTAAGCCCGCGCTCGCGAGTGACTAGCTTACCGTATTCCTCGGCTGCGCTCAGTGACCGCAGCCAGCCGCATGACTTTCGTATGATTGACCGCGACGGGTGAGCGCTCTAGCTTTATCGCTAAATGTAACCGGTTACATGCGTTGTTTCACGCGGTGTAATCGCCCTTAGGGGAGGGAAGACATGGCTTCACTTGGCCAGGCCCGTGTCCGCATGGGCATGATCGGCGGCGGCAAGGGCGCTTTCATCGGACGCGTCCATCGCTTGGCTGCCGCTCTGGATGGCGATTTCGAACTGGTCTGCGGCAGTTTCAGCCGGGATGCCGAGAACAACCGGCGGACCGGCGCTCTGTGTGGGCTTTCCGAGCAGCGGGTGCACGGCGACTGGCAGGCGCTGCTCGCGACGGAAGCGCAACTGCCCGTCGATCGGCGCATGCAGATGCTGATCATCGCCACGCCCAACCACCTGCACGTACCAATTGCCCGGGCGGCTCTCGATGCGGGCTTCCACGTCATGTCGGAAAAGCCCGCGGGTGTGAGCCTGGCGGAAACCCGACGCCTGGCCGAGACGCTCGAGGGTAGCGGCCGGCTCTATGGACTGGCACACACTTACCTGGGCTATCCGATGGTTTGGCAAGCTCGCGACATGGTGCGCGAAGGTCGAATCGGTGCCCTTCGCAAGATTCATGTCGAGTACCCGCAGGGCTGGCTTGCCGATCGTCCCGAGACCCGGGGCGTCAAGCAGGCGGCCTGGCGAACCGACCCGGCAAGCACCGGCATCAGCGGCTGCATGGCCGACATCGGCACGCATGCCTTCGGCCTGGCCGAGTTCATCTCGGGGCAGCGCATCGCCACGCTGTGCGCCGCGCTCGGTATACATGCCGATGGTCGTCAGTTGGACGATGACGGCGACGTATTGTTTCGCACGGCCGAAGGGGCCAGCGGCACGCTGATCGCCAGCCAGGTGTGCACCGGTGAAGAGAACGCCTTGAAAATTCGCCTGTATGGCGAGGCGGGCGCTCTCGAGTGGCGGCAGATGGAGCCCAATAGCCTGATCCATCGCGTGCTGCACGCACCGCAGACGATCCTTCGCGCGGGCATCGATCAGCCGGGGCTGGGAACCGAAGCCAGGCACCGATTGCGCCTGCCCGGCGGCCATCCCGAGGGCTACCTGGAGGCGCTGGCCAACCTGTACAAGGACTTCGCCGAGGCGATTCGCCAGGGACGCAGTGGCACGGCCGAGGGAGTGCCGGGGATCGAGGCGGGCCTGCGCGGCATGGCGTTCATCGAGGCGGTAACGGCGAATCAGGCCGGCGAATCCAAGTGGACCGAACTCGACATCGACCCGTCCATTCAGGGGGGCAAATAACCATGACCACGACCGGCATTCGCGGCCCGGCGATCTTCCTCGCCCAGTTCCTCGACGACACGCCGCCTTTCGATTCATTGGATACGATCGCCCGTTGGGCCGCCTCCCAGGGTTATAACGGCGTGCAGATTCCCAGCAGCGACCCGCGCTGCATGGATCTCGAGCTGGCGGCACAGAGCCAGACCTATTGCGACGAACTCAAGGGTCGCTGCGCCGAGGCCGGCGTCGAGATTACCGAGCTTTCCACCCACCTGCAGGGGCAACTGGTGGCGGTACATCCCGCCTGCAACGAACTCTTCGATAACTTCGCGCCGGCGCATCTGCACGGCAAGCCTCGCGAACGCACGGCTTGGGCCATCGAACAACTGCACCTGGCCGCCAAGGCCAGCCAGCGGCTGGGACTGACCGCACACGCGACCTTTTCCGGTGCGTTGCTGTGGCCGTTCTTCTATCCCTTTCCGCAACGCCCCGAGGGCCTGGTGGAGGAGGGCTTCGCCGAACTCGCCCGACGCTGGCGACCGATTCTCGACGCCTTCGACGAAGCCGGCGTCGATTTGTGCTTCGAGATCCACCCCGGCGAGGACCTGCACGACGGTGCCACCTTCGAGCGTTTTCTCGAGGCCGTCGATCACCATCCACGCGCCAACATCCTTTACGACCCCAGCCACCTGCTGTTGCAGCAGTTGGATTACCTGGCGTTCATCGATCGCTATCACGAACGCATCGGCATGTTTCACGTCAAGGATGCCGAGTTCCGTCCCGATGCCCGCAGCGGCGTGTACGGCGGCTATCAGGGCTGGATCGACCGCCCGGGGCGCTTCCGCTCGCTGGGCGACGGTCAGGTGGATTTCAAGAGCATCTTCAGCAAGTTGACCCAGTACGGCTACGAGGGCTGGGCCGTACTCGAGTGGGAGTGCTGCCTCAAGGACGCCGCGCAGGGGGCCGAGGAGGGCGCGCGCTTCATCGAGGAGCATCTGATTCGCCGGGCGGGGAGGGCATTCGACGATTTCGCCGGGGCGGCGCCCAGCCTTGAGCGCAATCGCCGCATCCTCGGGCTACCTGGTGACCCTTGATGGACTTGGCGGTCACTTGATCGGCGGAATCCAAGGACGCTCGACGTCATAACGACAATAAAGCCATAACGAACGAGAGGTTCACCATGAGCATGACAAGCACGCGGCTCGCCATCATGATGTTTCTGCAGTTCTTCATCTGGGGCGGCTGGTTCGTCACCCTGGGAACGTTCCTGGCGCAGAATCTCGGTGTCTCGAGCGGTCAGATCGGCATGGCCTTTTCCACCCAATCCTGGGGGGCGATCATCGCGCCTTTCATCATCGGGTTGATCGCCGATCGCTACTTCAATGCCGAGCGTATCCTGGTGGTGCTGCACCTGGCGGGCGCCGCGCTGATGTTCGGGCTTTACCGGTCCCAGGACTTCGCGACGTTCTATCCGCTGGTGCTGCTCTACATGGTTCTGTACATGCCCACGCTGGCCTTGGTCAATTCGGTGTCCTTCCGTCAGATGAGCGATCCGTCCCGGCAATTCGCGCGTATCCGGGTATGGGGCTCGATCGGCTGGATTGTCGCCGGGCTCGCCATCAGTTTCGTGTTTTCCTGGGACTCCCAGCAGGCCATTGCGGCCGGCATGCTGCGCAATACCTTCCTGATGTGCGCGATCGCTTCGCTGGTGCTGGGCGTGTATAGCTTTACCTTGCCCAAGACGCCACCCCGGGCGACGGGCGCCACCAGCCTCAAGGAGATTCTCGGGCTCGATGCGCTTCGGCTGCTCAAGGACAGGAACTACACGATCTTTTTTGTCGCTTCGATCCTGATCTGCATTCCGCTGGCCTTCTACTACCAGAACGCCAATCCGTTCCTGGCCGAGATCGGTGTGACCAACCCCACCGGCAAGATGACGTTGGGACAGATTTCGGAAGTGCTGTTCATGCTGCTGTTGCCGGTATTCATCCACCGCTTCGGCATCAAGAAGACGCTGCTGCTGGGGATGCTCGCCTGGGCGCTGCGCTATACCTTGTTCGCTTTCGGCGATGCCGAGGGGCTGGTATTCATGCTGTTGATCGGCATCGCCTTGCATGGGATCTGCTACGACTTCTTTTTCGTCTCTGGACAGATCTATACCGATGCCAGGGCCGGCGAACGCTTTCAGAGCTCGGCGCAGGGCATGATTACCCTGGCGACTTACGGTGTCGGCATGCTAATCGGATTCTGGGTCGCGGGGCATATCACCGACTATTACGTGGTCGATGGAGGTCACGATTGGCAGGGCATCTGGCTGTTTCCCGCCGCCTTCGCGTTGGGCGTTCTGGTGCTTTTCTCACTGCTGTTCCGTGACAAGAAGGCCCAGACATCACCGGCGAAAGCAAAGCAGGCTTGAGTCGCGCTGCTAGCGTGTCATACGGCGCCACGTCATTACGGCGTGGCGCCGTTTTTGCAGCGGGACGTAGCCCAACCGAGGGCGCCTGAGCTGCCCTTGGTCGGCTGTTCGGCCGCCCGCACTGCGGGAATGCCCAGGCCGGAATCACTGAACGAATCGCGACTGGAAGGCTACTGTGCCTGGGCATACCCTTGAGCATGCTTGTGAGTGTATTCGCGTCGCACTACTGGTCGCGCAACAATGGGAAAGGCACGATGAAAGCATTGGTTTATACAGGCTCTAGGAGCGTCGAAGTCCGAGACGTACCGGCGCCTCAGCCTCGGGAAGGGGCGGTCAAGGTGCGTATGGCCTACTGTGGCGTCTGCGGCACCGATATCGGCATCTACTCCGGTAAGCATCCGCGCGCCCAGGCGCCGCTGGTGCTAGGGCACGAGTTCGTGGGAAGGGTGGAGCAGAGTGTCGAGGGGTCGCGCTTCGCTGAAGGTGACCGGGTGGTCGCCTATCCGCTGATCTCCTGTGGCCACTGTCATCCCTGCCGCAATGGTACTCCTCATGTCTGCGCCAACCTGCGCCTGATCGGTATCGATCGGGACGGCGGCATGACCGACCATCAGTGGATCGAAGAGAGCGTATTGTTCAAGGTGCCGGATAGCCTTTCGGATGAAGTGGCGGCATTGGTCGAGCCGCTGGCGGTGGTGGTGCGAACGCTCCACCAGGCGCGCTTCGCGCTTCTCCAGAGTGCCGTTGTCATGGGGGCCGGCCCCATTGGCATGCTGACCGCCATCGTATTGCGCCATGCCGGCGCGTCCAATGTGATCATCTCGGATGTGGACCCCGGTCGCCTGGCGCTGTGCCAGGAGCTGGGCTTCGAGACGGTCGATGTGCGAAACGCGAGCCTGGTCGAGCATGTCGAGGCGGTCACTCGGGGCGATGGTGTCGACACCGTGTTCGAATGCTCCGGCGTCGAAAGCGCGGCACTGGACATGACCAAGTTGGTTCGAGTGGGTGGCACCATCTGCCTGACCGCAACCCACAAGTCACCCCACGCAATGAACCTGATCGATGTGAACTTCAAGGAGATCACGCTGATTGGCTCACGCGTCTATACCCAGACTGAATTCGGCAGTGCGCTGGCCCTGGCCGAGACGCTTGCCGCAGAGCTGCGCAAGACCATCACCCAGGTGGTCCCGCTGTCGGATGCCGCCGGCATCTTCGACATGATCGCGGCTCCTTCCATCAACACCGTCAAGATACTGGTCGACTGTCAATCATGAAGCTATTCGATCTTTCCGGCCGCAAGGCCATCGTTACCGGAGGCACTCGCGGCCTGGGGTTCAGTATGGCCGAAGCGCTTCTAGAGGCCGGTGCCGAAGTCGTGATCGTGGGCGCCTCGGCGAGCGTGCACGAGGTTGCGGACGAATTCTCCTCGCGGGGTCACGCCTGTCAGGGTGCCGTGATCGACCTGGCCGATAAACAGCAACGTCGCGATGGCTTCGATGCCGCTCTCGAGACGCTGGGTGGCAGGCTCGATATCTTGGTCAATGCGGCCGGGCTCCAGCGCCGCCATCCCTCGGAAGCATTTCCCATCGATGAATGGGAAGCGGTTCTCGAAGTCAATCTGACCGCGGTCTTCGAACTGTGTCAGTTGGCCGCCAATGTCATGCTCGAGCAGGGACAGGGCAAGATCATCAATATCGCCTCGCTGTTGTCGTTCTTCGGTGGTATCACCGTACCGGCCTACGCCGCCAGCAAGGGCGGTGTGATGCAGTTGACCAAGGCACTGGCCAACGAGTGGGCCTCGCGCGGTATCAACGTCAACGCCCTTGCGCCGGGCTATATGGCGACCGACATGAACACGGCGCTGCTTGCTGACGAGACACGCAATGCGGAAATCACGGCACGCATTCCGGCCAAGCGTTGGGGGAGCGGTGACGATATGAAGGGACCGTTACTGTTCCTGGCTTCCAGTGCAGCGGATTACGTCCACGGTGTCACTCTGCCCGTCGATGGCGGCTACCTGGGCCGTTAACAAGGAGTTGCAATGAGAATCGTATTTTCCGACCTTGATCATGCCTCGCATGACATCGAAGCCGAAATCTTCGCCAAGGCCGGCTTCGAGGTGCCGTTACTGAACTGCCGAAGTGAGGTGGATCTGATCGAGCAAGTGGCCGATGCGGATATCGTTCTGAACCAGTACGCACCCTTTACCAAGCGGGTCTTCGATGCCTTGCCTAGATTGAAACAGGTCATTCGCTATGGGGTGGGGGTGAATAACGTCGACTTGGCGGCGGCGACCGCGGCAGGCGTGCAAGTCTGTAATGTGCCGGACTACGGCATGCATGAAGTATCCGACCATGCGCTGGCGCTGACACTGGCCATGGTGCGCAAGGTGGTACAGATGAATGCCTCCTGCCGCAACGGACGTTGGGAATATGCCGAAGCCATTCCCATTCGCCGACAATCACAGATGACGGTAGGGCTCATTGGCTTGGGCCGGATCGGCAAGCTTTACGCACACAAGGCCCATTCACTGGGTTTCAGCGTGATTGGCTACGATCCCTTCTATCAGCCAAACGCTGCGGACAATACCGATTACATCGATGCCGTCACACTGGAAGAACTTTATTCACGGTCGGACGTGGTCGCCATCTTCTGCCCGCTGACCAACGAGACACGCCATATGGTCGGTGCCGGGGCTTTTGCCGGGATGAAGCCCCATGCCTATATCGTGAATACCTCGCGCGGGGGCATCATCGATGAGGCCGCGCTGGCTGAGGCGTTATCGTCGGGAACCATCGCGGGTGCGGCGCTGGATACCACCGAGCAGGAGCCCTTGCCCAAGGAGAGCCCGCTCTGGACCCTGGACAACTGTCTCGTTACGCCGCACATGGCTTGGTATTCCGAGGACGCGGCAGAGGAACTAAAGCGCAAGGTCGCCGAGGAGGCCGTACGCTTTGCAAGCGGAGAGGCGGTGAACTGGCCAGTCAACGAGGTCGTGCGCTAAAGCCATAATGGTCGTTTTTGATGCGGAAATAGCCTTTTGTTCTGTTCGAATCGGCCTCGATCGGTGCAGTGCCGACCCTGGCTTATCCCGCTAGCATGTCGTAATCGCGCTCGGGCCTGGTGCTACTTCGCCTGGTTGCCGAATAGTACACAGGGCTCTTCGTGAGCTGTCGACACTTGAGGTAAGGGATGTTCTTCTCTTTATTGCTGTCAACCTTCTGCATCGCCGCTGCCGTATCGGCGGCTGTAGTTGCCCTGTTCTATCGTCCTGTCGCCCGGATCTTTCAACGGATCGTGGAAGAGGACATCAGTGGGGCCTGGCATCGTTACGTGACGTTCGCCGGCCTGGTAGTGGGTATCTCAGGCGGTGTGCGAGTGTATGACCTCGAGCGGTATATCAGTGCGCTAGACAAGGACACTCAGATACTGGTACTGACCTCCGAGCGATGGACCCTGGAGATCTATCGAACCATCATCGAGACGCTTCAGAGCATCGCTTGGATGTACCTGGTGGTTTTCGTCATCGCATTATTGGCTTTCGTCATCCTGAAAGGCTTCGAACTTCTGCTAACGGCTAAGAAATAAGCTCAATCGAGGGTGAGCGGCTAGCCCTTGGAATGGGCCGGCCGCTTCGTTCAGGAGTGCACCCTGTCATCTTGCGCATAGATCGCCGTATGGAGCCTTCCTTGCTCGTCTCGCCAGGCGCGGTACATGCCCGGCGTATTGAAAACCAGCTCGGTACTGCCATCGGGTGAGACGGCAATGACCCCACCTTGACCGCCAAACGCTTTCAATTCCTGAAGGATGACGTCATGGCAGGCCGTTTCGAGATCATGCCCGGCATGGCGCATGCGGGCAGCGATGTCGTGAGCCACGGCGGCGCGGATGAAATACTCGCCATGCCCCGTGGCGGAGATCGCTGCGCTTCGATCATCGGCCCAGGTGCCGGCTCCGATCAGTGGCGTATCGCCGACCCGCGAGTAGCGCTTGTTGGTAATGCCGCCGGTGGAGGTTGCCGCAGCGACATGGCCGTCGCGGTCGAGCGCGACGGCGCCGACCGTGCCGAACTTGGGTGGGTCGTCCTGCCCGTCGCGATGAGCGGCGTGGCCGGGCTCGAGGCTTGGTGTGCCGGCATTGAGGCGATTGTCCTGCCATTGCCGACGTCTGATTTCCGTATCGAACCAGTCGTTGGGGACCTGGGGTAGCCCCTGCTCCTCCAGGAAGCGATCGGCGCCTTCGCCGATGAGCATCACATGCTCGCTGTGCTCCATGACGGCGCGCGCGCCACGAACCGGGTTGCGAACGTGATGCACGCCGGCAACGGCACCGGCATTGCGGTCGACACCCTGCATGATCGCGGCATCGAGTTCATGGTGGCCCTCGTCGGTGAATACGGCGCCTTTGCCGGCGTTGAACCATGGGCATTCTTCCAATGCGACGACACTGGCTTCCACGGCGTCCAGGCTGCTTCCGTCCGCTTCCAGTACACGGTGTCCGGCGTCGAGGGCTTGTCTTAGGGCTTCGTGAATGCCGTTTTCGTCCTGGGCATTCAACAAGCCAGGCGTCAGGACGCCGGCGCCGCCATGAATCGCGATGGCGATAGGGGCCTCTTTCATGCTGCAGCGACTCCTTGGTCGGAGGTTGGAATGTCTAATTGTTTTGGCAGATAACTCTGATTAAAGAAACTCTGGCTTGATAAGATACTCACAAAAGTCTTGGCGACTTCGCTTGAGTTGAAAATATAATAGCAATTGCCAACTAGTCGGCGTCTTCGTAGCTAGGGTCAGCGATGCTGGGCATGATTAACAGTAACGTGCGCCCAGGACTCCTCTGCCGGGCTGGGGGGCGAGTATGGTACAATGCGCAATATTAGAAGCCAAAAAAGGTAATTGAATCAATGGCAACAGAGCTAGACGACTTCGAACAGAACATGCAGCGGGAGATAAATGCTTTTCTTGGCCCAGCGGCCAGCAAGCCACAACGCGACAAGGCGACAGAAGATCGCGCCGGTACACTGGCTGCCAAGGCCAAGCGAACGCCCACCAAGGGTGATTCAATCAAGACAGGTTATGTCGTCAAGCTCGCGGTCCGAAACAAACCCCTCGAGTGGGATACCGTCTTCGAGCACCAATCGACGAGTATTTCCAAGCTCGAAGCGCAACTCCAAGCCGAGAAGGCGGCGCGCAAGGCCGGCTTTCGCATCATCGGTCATGTCATCGACATCAAACCCCTCTGAGGCCCAGACGGTAGGACAGGCGTCTGCGCCACGTCGCCATCACAGCGGGACGAGGAGAGGCTCGCGCGATTCACGAAGGCTCGAACAGCCCGATTTGTAGCCCTTTTTCATGGCTTTGCCTCCGCGATCCGCCGCTATCATGGTGCCATCCTGGGCTCCGAACGGACTCGTCTTACATGAATGTTTCTACCCTGATAGGCATAGGCGCCAGTGTGCTGCTGCTGGCCTGCGTCGTGTTGCTGAGCGCGGACACGGCGATGAGCTTCGTCAACCTGCCGGGCTTGGCGATCGTCCTCGCCGGTACGCTGGCGGCGACCTTCATCAGCTACCCGTTGCGCGAAGTCATCCGTGTGGTACGTCTCGTCGGCGTGGTCTTTCGCCGTGAGGACAGCTACGTCGAGGAAGATACGCGCGAGCTGGTGGACATGGCGCGCCTGTGGTTCAAGGGCGACATCCGTTCGGTCGAGCGCGCACTGGAGCAGACCCGCAACCCTTTCCTGCGTACCGGTGTTCAACTGGTCATCGATAACACGCGCGAATCGGAGATCACCGATCTGCTGCGCTGGCGAATCGCCAGGCTCAAGGCGCGCGAATTGGCCGAAGCGCAGATATTCCGGACCATGGCGGCCTATGCGCCAGCCTTCGGCATGATCGGCACGCTGGTGGGGCTGGTCAACATGCTCGAGGTGATGCAGGTCGGCGATATCGCCACCATCGGCCCGCGGATGGCGGTGGCCCTGCTGTCCACGTTCTACGGCATTCTGCTCGCCAATCTGGTGTGCAAGCCCATCGCAGTGAAGCTCGAGCGCCGGACCGAGCAGCGCCTGATCGCCATGAACATGGTACTCGAAGGCGTAGCGTTGATTTCCAAGCGCCGCCTGCCATCGTTCATCGAGGAAACGCTCAACTCGTTCATGGCCAGTTACCAGGATGAAATTCGCGACCCTGTCCGCAAGTCGCTGAGTGAGCCGCAGCAGGGCGCGAACGCCAATGCTTGAGAGCCATCGCTACGATCACCACCACGAGCGCTTGCTCTCCATACATACCGACGAGCGCGAAGGTGAGGGCTGGATGATCAGCTACATGGACATCATGACGTTGCTGGTGGCGCTGTTCGTCCTGTTACTAACGGTCAGCGGCCAGGCGGGGGATTGGGCAGGCGCCGTGCGTGGCGCCCTGGCGGCGAGTGCGCCTGCGCAAGCGCCCATGCCGTCGAGTGCGCGAATCTCGACCGAGGCGATCGGTGCCGCGCGCGCCATGACGGTGTCGCCAATCGCCGGCGCGCGGCCCTTGACGTCGCCGCTCGGAGTGCGCCTGGATGCACTGCTCGCGCCGCCAGCCTTGAGCCGCGATGCGCTGGCGGCGGCCCAGCGCGTTGCCGGGCGGAGTATGCTGGCGCCGCAGGTCCCCGTATTGCCGAAGATCCATACCGACGCTCGCCAGGCTGCAGGAGCGATAGCCGCTACGCACTGGGTGAGTGGCAGCGCCCAGGCGGCGGCCATTCAGGTTGCCGGCGAATGGCAATTGAAGGTACCCCGACCCTTGCCGGTGATCGACGGCGTCGAGGTGTCGCGGATCAAGGGCGGCATCAACCTGCGCATCCAGGATCATCTATTGTTCGGCTCGGGCGACGCCGAGTTGACCGACCCCGGTCAGGATGTGGTGCAGGGCCTGGTGTCGCTGCTCGGTCAGTACGAGGGCACGGTTTCGGTCGAGGGGCATACCGATAGCGTGCCGATCAGTACCGAGCGCTATCCGTCCAATTGGGAGCTCTCGAGCGCCCGCGCCACGGCGATCCTGCGCTATCTGGTCGCGGCGGGAATCGATCCCGAACGCCTGCGCTCGGTGGGCTATGCCGACACCCGTCCCCTCGCGTCCAATGACACGGCCCGGGGCCGGGCCGCCAACCGGCGCGTCGAGCTGATTATTCATGCCCCCGAAGCCTGATGAACCCCGCAAGCCTGATGAATATTGTATGCTAGCGTTGGACAGCGCGAATAGTGATCGGGCCGCACGATTCGTGATCGAATGGAACGAAGGGAAGGTTGGGCAGGGCGATGGCAATCCAGAGAATCAGTACCAAGAAAGATAGGGCAAAGCGCGATGCGGTCGAATACAACGACTCCCAGATCGAGCATTACCTTTTCCTGCTCATCTACTCGGGGCGCCATGATACGGCCGAGAGCCTGTTTGGCGAGTTGCGCAGGATGCTGCCCGGCGTCGACCCGATCCAGTTGAACCGGGTCGCACATTCCTTTGCAGCCGAGCTCAAGGGCGCCGGTCTGGAATGATCCCGCCGTCGGCCGAGCGCATTGCTCGGGTTGATTCGACAGCGATCGGCTCGATCGTAGGTAGCCAGAAACGAGGCCGGGGGCGAATTCGCCCCCGGCCTCGTTTGCATGGGATGGCTAAATCACTTTCTTGCGTAGCCAGGCGGCCAGTGCTTCACCGGCGATGACCAGCACGAGAATAGCGAGCAGGATGGTCGCCACCGTACGCCAGTCCAGCGTATCGATGGCACCTTGTAGAATCATGCCGATCCCGCCGGCGCCGACCAGGCCCAGCACCGTCGATTCGCGCAGGTTGATGTCCCAGCGCAGAATGCTCACCGCAAAGAACGTCGGCACCACCTGGGGCACTATGGCGTACAGGATGACCTTGGCGCGCGAGGCGCCGGTGGCCTCGAGTGCCTCGACCGGTCGCCGGTCGATCTCCTCGATCGCCTCGCCCATCAGCTTGCCCAGAAAGCCCAGCGAGCGGAACATGATCGCGACGATTCCGGCGAGCACTCCGGGGCCGAATATCGCCACGAACAGCAATGCCCAGATCAGCGTGTTCACCGACCGGCTCGAGACCAGGATGAAGCGACCCAGCCAGAGCGTGGCGCGGTTGGGGGTGGTGTTCTGCGCGGAGATATAGGCCACCGGCAGCGACAGGAAGACCGCGAAGAACGTGGCGATGGTGGCGATGTTGAGTGTCTCGATCAGGACCCAGAGGATGGTGCCCAGTTGCGAGACGTCGGGCGGCACCATGCGGCTGAACAGATCACCGATCTGGTTGGGGGCGTCCCACACCCAGGGCCAGACGATGTTGATGGTGGAAAGCGACCAGGCGACCGCCACGGCGACGATCATCAGGCTGGCAAAGCGCCACCAGCGCTGGCTTGAGCTGTAGCGCGTCCATACGCGCTCGGTGACTGAATCGTTCACCAGATCGTCCTCCTGATGCGGCCGCTGACCGCTTCGCTGATCAAGATCGCGCCGATGATCACCAATGTGATGGCCAGGGCGAAGTCATAGTCGTAACGGCCGAAGGCATTCATCAGCGTCGCGCCGATACCGCCGGCACCGACGATGCCCACCACCGCCGAGGCGCGCAGGTTGCTGTCCAGTTGGTACATGGCCAGGCCGATCTGGCGCGGCATGATCTGCGGCAGTACGGCGAACTGCAGCACGGCGATATAGCTGGCGCCACTGCTGCGCAGGGCCTCTACCTGACCCCAGTCGATCTCCTCGATACGCTCGGCGAGCATCTTTGCGACGAAGCCGATCGAATAGATGGTCAGGGTGAGAATGCCGGCCACCGGCCCGAAGCCCACCGCCTTGACGAACAGGATGGCGACGATCACCGGGTGGAAGCTGCGGGCGATGATGATGATCGCCCGGCCCAGGGCGTAGATGGGCTTGATGGCGATGTTGCGAGCCGCCATGAAGGCGATCGGCACGCTCAGACCGACCCCCAGCAATGTCGCCAGGATCGCGATCTTGAGACTCTCCAAAAAGCCATCGATAAGCAGCTCATGACGGGCGAAGCTCGGCGGAAAAGCCCCTGAAAAGATGCGCGACGCCCGCTCAACGCCCTGGGCGACCCGCTGCCAGTCGAAGGGCAGGGTGGTGAAGGCCCAGATCGCGTAGACCAGTGCGCCGATCAGCAATGTCCAGCGCAGCCAGGGATTGGCGATAAAGGGGGTCTTGCGCCAGCGGCGTGGCGCATCGACGGCAGCGCTCATGACGTCACCGCCTCGTGATCGTGAGGTGAGCTGCGCCGAGAAGCGTCGTGCTCGCTGGTCCCGCTATAGACCGCATCCATCGCCGCCTCGTCGAGATCTTCGGGCTTGCCGTCGAAGATCAGCTTGCCGAAGCGCATGCCGACGATACGTTCGGTGAATTCGCGTGCTTCACCGACGTTGTGGATGTTGATCAGCACGGGCAGATGCAGCTCGGCGGCAAGCTTCTGCAAGAGTTCCATGATCTGCCGCGAGGTGACCGGGTCCAGCGAGGCGGTGGGTTCGTCGGCGAGCAGGATCTCGGGGTCCTGCATCAGTGCCCTGACGACGCCGACCCGCTGGCGTTCGCCGCCGGATAGCTCGTCGGCCCGCTTGTTCGCGTACTGGGCGATGCCCACCCGTTCCATCAGATGAAAGGCGCGGTCGATGTCTTCCTGCGGATAGCGGCGTAGCGCGGCGCGCCAATAGGGAATGTAGCCGAGACGTCCGCACTGGACGTTTTCCATGACCGAGAGTCGGTCGACCAGGTTGAAGCCCTGGAAGATCATGCCGATGCGCCGGCGTGTCCGACGCAATTCTTCACGCTTTAGCGTGGTTATTTCCACGCCGTTGAGCTCGATACTGCCGGATGTCGGTTCGACGAGTCGGTTGATGCAGCGGAGCAGGGTGCTCTTGCCGGCACCCGAGGCGCCGATGATCGAGGTGACCGACTCGCCGGGCACCTCGAGTTCCAGATCCTTGAGCACCGGCGGATTATTGCCGTAGCGCTTGACCAGGTGGGATATTCGCAACATGGGTAACCTCCATAACCCGATTGAGCCGGGCCGGCGTCGATCACGCCGGCCCGGCCGTCAGCAGTGGCATTGGCCAAGGCTCAGCTCTTGTCCAGGTTCTCGGGGGTGTAGGTAACGCCGTTGGCTTCCTGAATATCGCGGATCACTTCCCAGTCTTCCTTATAGGTGATCGGCACGAACTGCGTCACGCCGCTGAACTCTTCACCCAATGCGGTGCCCTGGAAATCGAAATCCATGAACGCCTGCTTGATCTTTTCGGCCAGCTCGGGCTTGAGATTATGCGCGTAGGTGTAGGACGTCGTCGGGAAGCGCTTGGACTCGAAGATGATCTTGACCTCGTTGGGGTCGTAGAGGCCGCGCTCGGCCATGCGATCGACGACCTCGGAAGCTACCGGGGCGGCATCGTAATCGCCGGCGACCACACCTAGCATCGACTGGTCGTGCGAACCGGAGTAGACCACTTCATAGTCTTCGCCGGGCACGATGCCTTGCTTGGGAAACAGCGCGCGCGGCGCCTGGTTGCCGGAGTTGGAGGTCGGCGAGGTGTGCGCGACCCGCTTGCCCTTGAGATCCTTCAACTCATCGATGCCACTGTCCTTGCGGGTATAGACCTGCAGGGTGTAGCCGAATTCGCCATCCTCGGAGCCCATGATGGCGAAGGGCACGGCGCCGGCCAGGTTGACCGCGAAGGGCGTGGGGCCGGTCGAGAAGCCGGCGATATGGATACGGTTGCTACGCATCGCTTCGATTTCCGCGGAGTTGGACTGCACGGCAAAGAAGCGCACGTCCTTGCCGGTGGCCTCGGAAAGGTGCTCGATGAACGGTTCCCAGATGTCGGCGTAGATGGCGGGGTCCTCGACCGGGGTGTAAGCGAATACCAGAGTATCCGGATCGAGCAGCTCATCGGGGTTGGTGGGGGTATCGGCCACCAGGTCGCCATTGGCGTCGCAGTAGATGTCGGCCAGGTCGCCACGGTTCTCGCACGATTGCGATTCCTGGGCACTGGCGACGCCCGTATAGAGCGCCAGGGCGGTCCCGATGCCCAACGCCAGTCGGCAGGTCTGGCTGAGCGTCGTATGAAAGGCGGTCTTGGTTATTGTCATTGCGTGGCTCCCAATTCCGGTTGGAGCTTTTATCGTGGTAATCCCAACCGGATGTGTGTATTAAAATTGGTTTTCACCACAAATATAGGCCAGAATGTGGTTATAGCCACGCATAATGTGGCCTTAACCACATTATCCATTGGTCGTATCGATTGCCTGCGAGGAATAGAGCATGGCTCGTCGTCTGCAGAAGGATGAGCGACGCGCACGGATTCTGGATGCCCTGCGCTATACGCCGCATTTGCGCATCGCCTCGCTGGCACAACAATTTGCAGTAACCACCGAAACGGTACGGCGCGATCTCGATGCGCTCAGCGAAATGGGATTGGTCGATCGCGCGCATGGTGGCGCCGTCGCGCGGCCGATGGGCATTCAGCCTTCGATCAGCGAGCGCGAACAGTCGACCGTGGACGAGCGGCGGCGGATAGCCGTCGCGGCGGCAGGACTGGTTTCCCCCGGCCAGGTGCTGATGATCGATGCCGGCTCGACCACCACGCAATTGGCCTGGCAGCTGGGTGCCACCGGTGAGGGGCTGACGGTGATCACCAATAGCTATCCCGTGGCTTCGGCGCTGGCCGCGGGGTCGCTGCGCTCGATTCTCTGCCCCGGCGATTTCAATGGCCGGGAGGGCGGCGTCTTCGGTCAGGATACCAGCGAGTTCCTGTCGCGCTTTCACGGCAATGTGGCCTTTATCGGCGCCAGCGGCATTGCCGCCGACGGTATTTCCGACGTCAACCGGGAAGCCACCTGGGTCAAGCGAGTGATGCTGGCACGTTGCGAACGCGTCTATCTGCTGGTCGATCACACCAAGTTCAACGTGCGGGTATTAGAGGTGGTGGCGCCGCTCGATCATCTCGACGGCATCGTCACCGATCAAGCGCCGCAGGGGCCGCTGGCCGAGCAGCTGCGCAAGGCCGAGGTCGAGGTCCATCTCGCGCCGCAGGTCTCATCGGCGGGCCGCGCAGCCGTGAATCTATAGGCGTGGGCACTATCGGCAGCGGGCATTCGCCCCAGCCCCATAAGGAGATGACGATGCAGCGATTGCTGGACGCTGATAATGAGGCATTGCGGCCTATCGAAGTGGTTCTGACCGATGTCGACGACACGCTGACCCGCCATGGCCGGCTCGACGCTGCCACTCTGGCCGCCATGGAGCGGCTCGAGAATGCCGGTATCCATGTAGTGCCGGTCACGGGCGGCTGTGCGGGGTGGTGCGATCATATCGTGCGTGCCTGGCCGGTGGCGGCGGTGATCGGCGAGAGCGGCGCCTTTCGTTTTCGCAAGACCCGTGGCGGCGGGCTCGATCAATGCTTCGTTCGGCCGCGCGAGCAACTGCGCGACGAGCAGCGGCGTTTGCTGGAACTGGCCGGGCACGCATTGGCGGCCGTACCCCAGGCGCGCCTGGCGGCCGATCAGCCTTATCGTCTGGCCGATGTGGCGATCGACCATGCGCAGGATGTAGTGCCATCGCTGGGTCGTGAGGCAATCGAGCGCCTGATCGGCACGATGCGTGAGGGCGGGGCCCGCGCGCGCGCCAGTTCGATACATGTGAACGCCTGGTTCGGCGACCATGACAAGGCCAGCATGGCCTCGCGAGTGCTCGAGCAGGACTTCGGACTGTCGGCCGTGGAGCAGCGCCAGCGAGTACTGTTCATTGGCGATGCACCCAACGACGAGTCGCTATTTCGCAGCTACCCCGCCTCGGTCGGCGTCGCTAACATCGCTGCGCATCTGGATGCCATGCAGGCGCACCCCCGGTGGCTGTGCGAAGCCAGTCATGGCGAGGGTTTCATGGAAATGGCCGAGCGGCTTTTAATGTTGCGTCGCTAGTTTGGCCGGCAGTTGAAGTCGATTATTATAAGCCGAGGTTGACTCGAATGTTAAATGAGTAAAAAATCATAATTACGCATATAAGTCAGTTGCTTATATGTGTAAATCAATTGCCTAAAAGATTCTCCGCTGCCTATGACGGAATAACGGGAGCTATTCCGATAAGACTAAAAAACAGGCGAGGATATTCGATGGAACGCCAACAGCGAAACATTCTACAAATCGTTATCTGGCTGGTCGCGCTGGTGTCGACTCCTTACACGACGCTTCTGGCGATCGAATTCGACCCCACCCTGCAACCTCATACACTGCTGGCCCGGCTGTACTTAGTGCCCGCCGGCGCCATTGCGGTCAATGCATTGCTCTTTCTGATGGCGCTGTTCGTCTCGCGGCTGTGCGCCGATCTTGATGTGCTCCAGGAAACCGGCGATGCGGATCGCTCGCAATCGAAGGCAATGAATAGAAGAGGAGCCGAGGGCGCGGAAAAAAGCCGCAGCGCGGTACTCAAGATTCTACGCATGTCACGACGCAGTCCACTGCGTGGCCATGTCAGCGAACAGGCGCTGATCTACTCGGTGAACGATGTCACGCCGACCACGGCGGCTGAAGCCAATCGGGCGCTGGTCGAGGGCCTCAACGAAGTCGAGTGGATAGACCCCAAGGGCGAGTTGCGACATACCCGATTCACCACCCGGGAACATGATTTGCAGGCCCAGTTCGAGCAAGTCGAACCTCCGTCACTGAAAGGTGAAGCCTAGCGCTCACGGCGGTCTTCAAGCTGGCTTGCCTGGTCCGTCACGTAAGGGCGTCAGGGCGTCGCTCGTATCGCGCAGGGTAAAGCTGCATTGGCGTGCGTCTTGAACCCGCGTCCTTGACGCTACGCTTTCATCTCTCCAATCGGTCGTTGTATCTCCTATCGTATTGCCTGAATCGCCATCGCTAAGCCACGGGCGTACCATGCACGCTCGATTGGGCGCGCGGTGACGCGGGTTAAGGCGACACTGGGCTTTGCCAAGCGAGATTGGCTGGACACTCGCCTATAGGTCCAGGGGCAGGGCCGGGCGAGTATCGCAACAAGGGAGAGGTGATGGCCGCACTGGTTTTTTTTACGTCGCTGTTCCTGCTGGTAGCGCTATTGTCGATAACGGCCGTAAGCGGTCTGTTCTCGGGCGCACGCGGTGACAAGACTGGCAAGAGTGGCACCAAGACCGGTCAGGCAACGCGCAAGCCGCGCCAGAAGCGTCAACCACGCCAGGCTGGTGGCGGCGCGGCGAAATCGCGCCGCGCCGCGAGCAGCAAAACCCGCAAGACCGGCGAACCCCGCCGGCGGATTCGCCTGCCGAGCATACCGATCCCGCCGGGGTTGTCGTCGTGTCTGCCGCTGGGCCTGCTTTTTGCCTTGATGGTTGGCGCGGGGCAGTTAGCATTATATGGACTCCAGCAGTCTCGGCAGGGGGCAGCCGAGGATTCACGCTTGGCCGCCTTCGACGGTGCCCTGGATTATCTCGGTGTGGCGGCCTTGGCGCTGGTGGTATTAGGGCTGATAGGGGCCATCGCCGCCTATCGTCGCAAGCCCTAGCGCTAGCCCTGGGGGGGCGCCCGCATGGTATAGTGCGCGCAATTTTTCACGCGGCTCTTTACACGCGATTCGGAAGGTTCATGAACATTCTGATCACCGGCATGGCAGGCTTTATTGGCCATGCTGTCGCCAAACGATTGGCCGAGGATGGGCATGCCATCGTCGGCATCGACAATCTCAACGAGTACTACGACGTTTCCCTGAAGCGGGCGCGACTCGACGATTTGATCGGCTTCTCCAACGTACGCTTCGAACAACTCGACATTGCCGATAGCGAGGGCATGCAGCGGTTGTTTGCCGGTGAACGCTTCGACCGGGTGATTCATCTGGCCGCCCAGGCCGGGGTGCGCTATTCGCTGGAAAACCCGATGGTGTATGCGCAGTCGAACCTGATCGGGCACCTCAATGTGCTGGAAGGCTGTCGCCACCAGCAGGTCGCGCATCTGGTCTATGCCTCCTCGAGTTCGGTGTACGGCATGAACGGCAAGATACCGTTCGAGACGTGCGACAACGTCGATCATCCCATCAGCCTGTACGCGGCGACCAAGAAGTCCAATGAGCTGATGGCGCACACCTATGCGCATCTCTATGGCATGCCCACCACCGGCCTGCGCTTCTTTACCGTCTACGGCCCCTGGGGCCGGCCTGACATGGCGTTGTTCAAGTTCACCCGGGCTATTCTCGAAGGGGCTCCGCTGCCGATCTACAATCACGGCGACATGTCGCGGGATTTCACCTATATCGACGACATCGTCGAAGGCGTCGTGCGGGTCCTCAACGTGATTCCCGACGGTCATCCCGAATGGCCTGACGAGGCCATGGTGCCCGATAGCGGGCGGGCGCCGATCGCGCTCTACAACATCGGGCATGGCAGTCCGGTGGCGCTGATGGATTTCGTCCGCGCGATCGAGAATGCCACCGGGCGTATTGCGCAGTACGATTACCAGCCGATGCAGCCGGGCGACGTGCCACGGACCTGGGCGGATACCGAGGCATTGTTTGCGGTCACCGGTTACCGACCCGCGGTCGGGGTCGAGGAAGGGGTGTCGCGTTTCGTCGCCTGGTATCGCGATTTCTATCAAGTATGAGACTGGTTCAGGGATAACGCGCCATGAAAATCACCATCTTCGGCACCGGTTACGTGGGTCTGGTGACCGGCACCTGCTTGGCCGATGTCGGTCACGATGTACTGTGCGTGGACGTCGATACCGACAAGATCGCCCGGCTCGAGCGCGGCGAACTGCCGATCTACGAACCCGGTCTCGAGGCAATGGTGCGCCATACCGTGGCTGAGGGCCGGTTGCGCTTCACCACCGATGCCGCCGCCGCGGTGGCGTTCGGTACCCTGCAGTTCATCGCCGTGGGGACGCCCCCCGACGAGGATGGCAGCGCCGACCTGCAGTATGTTCTCGCGGTGGCGCGCAGCATCGGCGAACACATGACGGACTACAAGGTCGTCGTCGACAAGTCCACCGTGCCGGTGGGCACCGCCGACAAGGTCCACGCCGAGATCACCGCCACCCTCGCCGCGCGGGGGCTGCAAACGGCTTTCGATGTCTGCTCCAACCCTGAATTCCTCAAGGAAGGGGCGGCGATCGAGGACTTCGCCCGGGGTGCTAGGATCGTCGTGGGCACCGAATCGCCGCGCGTCAGGACGCTGATGCGCGAGTGTTACGCACCCTACAATCGCAACCATGAAAAGTTGATCTTCATGGACGTGCGCAGCGCCGAGCTGACCAAGTACGCGGCCAACGCCATGCTCGCCACCAAGATCAGCTTTATGAACGAAATCGCCAACCTGGCCGAGCGGCTAGGCGCCGATATCGAGCAGGTGCGCCATGGCATTGGCAGCGACCCGCGTATCGGCTACCACTTCATCTACCCCGGCTGCGGTTACGGTGGTTCGTGCTTTCCCAAGGATGTTCAGGCGCTGGCGCGCACCGCCAGCGAGATCGGCTATCGCTCGGAACTGCTCGAAGCCGTCGAAGCGGTCAACAATCGCCAGAAGACCACCCTGTTCACCAAGCTCAGCCAGGCCTTCGATGGAAGTCTGGCAGGCAAGACGGTGGCGGTATGGGGGCTGGCCTTCAAGCCCAACACCGATGACATGCGCGAGGCGCCCAGCCGTACGTTGATGGAAGCGCTGTGGGCGGCCGGCGCGCGAGTGCGGGCCTTCGATCCCGAGGCGATGGCCGAGTGCCGCCGGCTCTACGGCGAGCGCGACGACCTGGTGCTGGTCGACGGTCGCGAGCAGGCGGTTTCCGGCGCCGATGCGCTGGTGATCTGCACTGAATGGAAGGCCTTTCGCAGTATTGATTTCGCCTGGCTCAAGGCTCAGTTGGCCACGCCGGTGGTGGTCGATGGCCGCAACCTCTACGATCCCGAGGCGGTCAAGGCGGCGGGGCTGTTGTACTTTGCCGTCGGTCGTGGCGAGTCCTTGATGCGGCCTCGTTGAGCGCTGCCAGCTCGCCAGCGAGAACGCCCGCTCATGATGGCGGGCGTTCGCATTGACGCGGGGCTTCCTGGTGGCCACCGATGTGGCCGTCAGGTCACGCTCAACTCATGAGCAACGGCGTGAGCGCCCATCCGCCTCCCAGCAGTAGCACGAACAGGCACAGCGCCAGCAGGAAGGGCCTGACGCCCAGGGCCTTGAGCTTTTCCAGGCGCGTCTCGAAGCCCAGTGCCGCCATGGCCATGGCCAGCGAGACCTGGCCCACCGTCACCAGCCCGGCATGCAGCACGGCGGGCAGGGCGACCAAGCTATTGAACACGACCATGACCAAAAAGCCGAACGCGAACCAGGGAATCACCAGCGCGGGGCGCGCCGTGCTGTCATCGTTATCTTGGGTGTCGCGGCGCAGCCACCATTGGCCGACGATCAGCAGGAAGGGCACCAGCAGCATCACCCGCACCAACTTGACGATCACTGCGTTGGCCAGTGCCTGGGGTCCCACGGCGTCGCCGGCGGCGACCACCTGGGCGACTTCGTGGATGGTGGCGCCGATATAGATTCCGTAGAGTCCTTCGTCCATGCCGGTTAGCGGGTAGAGCAGCGGATAGAGCAGCATCGCCAGGCTACCGAAAAGCACCACGGTGGCCACCGCCATCGCCGTTGCGGCGGGCTTCGAGCGAATCGTCGTTTCCGTCGCCAGTACCGCCGCGGCACCGCAGATGGCGCTGCCGGCGCTGGTCAGCAATGCCGTTTCGGCATCCAGCTTGAGCACTCGCGTGCCCAGCCAGTAGCCGATGACCAGTACCGTGGTGATGACCAGCGTGTCCAGCACGATCACCTTGGGGCCGAGCCCGAGGATCTGCTGCAGGGTCAGCGAGAGGCCGAACAGCACAATGCCGCCGCGCAACAACCAGCGCGTGGCGAACTGTAGCCCCGGGCGCGCCTGCGGTACGCGACCGATAAACGGCAGGTTGCCCACCACCAGGCCGAGCAGCAGCGAGAATACCAGCGGGCTGACGCCGCTTTCGACGATCCCGGGGAGCTGGGTCAGCGCAAATCCCCCCAGGGTCAAGCCGGCACACAACACGATGCCCTGCCACATGAGACGCCTCCATCGAAGCTGAAAGGTTCGAATTGTCTCGATAGACTAATCGGCGATGGCGTTATGTGTTATTGGGTAATAACGATATGACTATTAAGTGAAACCGATATGCCGACGCACGTGACCTTTCGCCAGCTTCAAGTATTCGTCGGCGTTGCGCGGGGTGGCTCGGTGAGCGCGGCTGCCAGGCAGCTCAGCTTGTCACAATCGGCGGCGAGCCAGGCGTTGGGCGATCTAGAGCGCCAACTGGGCGTGGTTCTGTTCGAGCGGCTGGGTCGTCGCCTCGAGCTCAACGATGCCGGTAGCCGTCTGCTGGCGCATGCCGAGAAGCTGCTGCAGGGCATGACCGAACTGGTCGATGCCGCCCGGGAGCCCGAGGGAGCGCTACGCGGTACGCTGCACGTGACGGCGAGCGCGACGATTGGTACCTATCTGCTGCCGATGCTGGCCGGACGCTTCAGCGAGCGCCATCCAGGGGTCGATCTGCAGCTGCGCCTGCGCAACACGCAGGAGGTGATGAGCGACATCCTGCGCTTCGATGCCGATCTGGGGCTGATCGAGGGGCAGTGCACGGAATCGCGCCTGGTCAGCGAGGTCTGGCGTCACGACGAGATGGCGATCATCGCCTCGCCCCAGCATCCGTTGGCCGGGCGGGGACAGCTGGATAACGATGCATTGCAGTCGGCTCAATGGATCCTGCGCGAGCCGGGCTCGGGTAGCCGGGCGATCTTCGAGGCGGCGATTCATCCCCACGTCGAACGCATTCAGGTGCGCATGGAACTGGACCAGCACGAGGCGATCAAGCAGGCCGTACGTGCCGGATTCGGGCTGGCCTGCCTGTCACGATTGAGTGTCGCCGGCGAACTCGCACGCGGCGAACTGGTGGCGTTGGAAACCCCGCTGAGCCTGTCCCGGGCCTTTTCGCTGGTCTGGCATCCCGAGCGCTACCGCAGCCCGCTGTGGCAGGCCTTCAAGGTCTTCCTGCAGGAATCCGAATAAGCTTTGCTGCCAGCTTCGCTGAAGATAAGGCGGGCCCGGCCCCGTTATTGCCACGCGTCGCTGTCTTCTTCTCACTCCACTCTTTCCCCACCGTTTACCCCCGACCGTTTCCGCTTACCCACGGTTTCTCGGCGCGTCGCTGTCTCGCGTGACGCTGTCCAGATGAGGGTGAATGCGTTCGCTTGCTTGACTATCATATATACTATGTCATATACATGAGTTGCCGGGTCACTGAGAGCCCGTCGATCAGAACAACGAAGGAGAGGAGCATGAGCATCGATTTCGTGGTCCATGACGCCGACGACGCGGTCGGCGTGGTGGTAGTGGAAGGAGTCCAGGCGGGTCAGACGCTGACCGGGTGGGTTATGGACCAGGACAAGACGTTGCAGTTTGAGGTTAAGGATGCGATTCCGATCGGCCACAAGCTGGCGATCCGCGACCTCGCCGAGGGCGACGCGGTCATCAAGTACAGCGTCGACATCGGCCGAGTGGTCCAGCCGATCCATCAGGGCGAGCATGTCCACGTCCATAACGTCAAAACCAAGAGGTGGTAAGCATGGAACTCAAGGGAAGCACTTTCCTAGGCTACCGGCGCGACAATGGCCGGGTCGGCATCCGCAATCACGTGATCGTGCTGCCGGTGGATGACATCTCCAACGCCGCGGCGGAAGCGGTGGCCAACAACATCAAGGGCACGCTGGCGCTGCCGCATCCCTACGGGCGGCTGCAGTTCGGCGCCGATTTGGACCTGCACTTTCGTACCTTAATCGGCACCGGCTCCAACCCCAACGTCGCCGCGGTGATCGTGATCGGTATCGAGCCTGGCTGGACCGGCAAGGTTGTCGATGGCATCCGCGCCACCGGCAAGCCGGTAGAGGGCTTCTGGATCGAGCAGAATGGCGACCACAACACTATCGCCGCCGCCTCGCGCAAGGCCCGTGAATTCGTCCAGTACGCCACCGAACTGCAGCGCGAGCCGTGCGACATCGGCGAGCTGTGGGTGTCGACCAAGTGCGGCGAATCCGATACCACTTCCGGCTGTGGTGCCAACCCCACCGTCGGCGAAGCCTTCGACAAGCTCTACGACGAGGGTTGCACCCTGGTGTTCGGCGAAACCTCCGAGCTCACCGGCGGTGAACATCTGGTCGCGGCACGCTGCGCCAACGACAGCGTGCGCGAGCAGTTTCAGGCGATGTTCGACCGCTACAGCGCGATGATCGACCGCCACAAGACCAGCGACCTTTCCGAGTCGCAGCCCACCAAGGGCAACATCGAGGGCGGACTGACCACCATCGAGGAAAAGGCGCTGGGCAACATCCAGAAAATTGGCAAGCGCTGCCAAGTGGATGGCGTGCTCGACAAGGCCGAGACGCCCACGGGGCCGGGCCTGTGGTTCATGGATTCCTCGTCGGCGGCCGCCGAAATGGTCACGTTATGCGCGGCTTCGGGCTTTGTGGCGCACTTTTTCCCAACCGGACAGGGCAACGTGATCGGCAACCCGATCCTGCCGGTGATCAAGCTCTGCGCCAATCCGCGCACGGTGCGCACGATGAGCGAGCATATCGACGTCGATGTTTCGGGAGTGCTGCGCCGGGAGATCAACATGCCGCAGGCAGGGGACCAACTGCTCGAGATGTTGCTGCGCACCGCCAACGGCCGGCATACCAATGCCGAGGCGCTGGGTCATCGGGAGTTCGTGCTGACACGGCTCTACGAGAGCGCCTGAGGATAGGGAAGACGGTGTTTCGTCGAAGGCGCGGCCAGACGGTGCCTCAGGCGAAAGCGGGCCGGGGTGGTGCCGTGGAGTCGCGCAGCACCACCCGCGCCTCGAGTACCTGGCGGTGCGGCGTCGCTTGACCCTGGATGCGTGTCACCAGGGCGTCGGCAACCAGGCGGCCGACTTCGTCGGCCGGTGTGGCGACGGTAGTCAACGCTGGTTGCATGAAGCGTGCCTGTGTCAGGTCGTCGAAGCCGGTCACCGAGAGTTGTTCGGGAATCGCGATGCCGGCCCGCTGGGCGGCGAACATGACCCCGAACGCCAGCACATCGTTGCCGCAGAGAATGGCAGTGGGACGCGGCGCGAGGCGCATCAGCTTGGCGAACGCCGCGGCCCCTTCCTCGATGCCGTATTCGACGGTGACCACATGGTCGTCGGGCAGGGTGTGTCCGGCCGCCTCGATAGCCTGGCGAAAGCCCTGCAGGCGCGCTCGGGCACGGTCGTTGCCCTCGACGGGGGCCGTGACGACGCCGATATTGCAATGACCGAGCGCGACAAGGTGTTCGGCCAGCCCGCGTGCCGGCGCCGCGTTGTCGAAGCCGATACTCGGCCAGTCGGGGTCTTCCTCGCTGTGCCAGCAGGTCAGGTAAGGCAGCTCGTATTGCTGGAAAAGGCGCAGCGTGGCGGGCAGGTGATCGTGGCCGATCAGCACCGCACCGTCGATGCCCTGCTGAATCAGGGTGCGCAGCGACTCGACTTCCTCGGCGAGGCTGTAACGATAAGTGGCGATCAGCAATCGGCAGTCGTATTGCTTGAGTCGCCGCTCGAGGCTGTCGATCATCGCGCTGAACACGGGGTTGTCCAGCGTCGGCACCAGGGCGCCAATCGCCCCGATCCGTCGGGAGGCCAGCGCCCTGGCCGTTCCATCGGGCACGTAACCAAGACGGTCGACCGCCGTTTCGACCTTCAGGCGCAGTCGCTCGCTGACATGGGGCGCGCGGTTGAGCACACGAGAAACCGACGCCGTGGAGACGCCGGCCTCGCGGGCGACATCCTCGAGCAATATGCGTTTAACGTCCTTGTTCATGAATCGACTCGTGATTGTTTCGGTCAGCGTATCACTGGTTGACGAGCTGCCCCAGGGTCTAATACCAAGGTCGTACTGACAGTGTGACAAGGGTTGACTAGCTTTAGATCAGCTTGATTGTAAGCGCTTACAATTTTGCCGGCAACGCTGAGCTGACAAGGACAGCGCGATAACAAGGACAACAACGACAGGAGGAGGCCATGCAAACCACTGACAAAAGACGCCGCTGGGGGTGGGGACTGATCGCTCTGTCCGCGCTTCTGATGGCGATCTTTATCGCCCGGTTGGCGCTGGAAAGCTGGAACATGCCGCTTTTCACGCTATCACCCGCGGCGGAGGCGACGTTGCTCGTCGCCACGGTCGCCTGCTTCATCACGGCCTGTATTCGACTCGAATAACCGGCTCGAGATTAGCGCCCCGGTCAGGGCGCCTTGTCGAGACCACGACACAACAAGACAGGAGTTCCAGCATGCTACGCCACGCTAACAAGCCCAACAGTCATGCCTTAGAGAACCGCGAACCGGAGCGTCCCGAGCGCCGCCACTTCCTGAATATGGTGGGGCGCTATGGCTTCACGACGGCGCTGATCGGCGCCCTGGGGGGCACCCTGTTCTCCGAATCGGCGATGGCCGCCGTTTCCCAAGAAGAAGATGAGCGCGAGAAGGCCGCGGACACTGTCCTGGTCATGGCCACCGGGTATCGCCTTGGCGCTTCAAGGGCCTATCCAATCATGCAGCTCAACTTCAAGGAGAACCTGCAGAACTTCAGCCGCGGCAAGCTCTATGTGCGCTTGCAGCCCGGCGGTCAGCTGGGGGCCGGCGGCGCCCTGATCACCAAGGTGCAGAACGGCACCATCGCCATGGCTCAGCATTCGATCTCGAACCTCTCGGCGTTTGCGCCCGAGGTCGACCTGATCAACATCCCCTACTGGTGCGGCGAGAATCAGCATCTGGTCAATCTGGTGACTTCCAGCGCCTGGAAGGATGTGGTGCACGGCAAGGTCGAGGACCGCGGGTTCAAGGTGTTGAGCTATATCTGCATCGATCCGCGCACCGTCGCCGTGCGCAAGGGCCTGCTCGATCACCCGGTCCGCACCCCCGACGACATCCGCGGCATCAAGTTCCGCGTGCCCTCGTCGCAGATCCTGCAGAAGGTCTATCGCCTGGCCGGCGCCAACCCCACCCCGGTGGCCTGGGGCGAGACCTCTTCGGCGATGAAGCAGGGCGTCGCGGATGCCCTCGATCCCAGCGTCGAAGCGCTCTACGTGTTCGGCTTCACCGATGTGCTGGCATCCATCTCGACGATCAAGTCGGTGCCCGACGCCCAGGTCTATACCTGCAACAAGCGCTGGTTCGACGCACAGCCGGCCGATGTTCGCGAGGCGATCATGCAGGCCTCGGATGTGACGTTCCGAGAAAACCTGGCCAAGGTGCCGGCGGCTCGAGCCTATGCCTACTACGAGATGCGCCATGCCGGCATCGATATCTATGCGCCCAGCGACGCTGAAATCGGCCAGTGGAAGGAGAAGTGTGGCCACCAGTTGGAGACCTGGAACGACCTGAAGACCGAGCTGGCCGGTTCGCTGGACAAGTTCAATGAGCTGCTGGCCGCAACGGAGGTGTCGAATGGCTATTACGTCGACAGCAATGCTTGAGGTCAAAAAGGGGCCACCGCGCTGGCACGAGCGGCTCGCTGCCTTCGACCATGGCGTGGAGCGCTGGGTCCTGTTGACCTTCTACGCGCTGATCATCGCCACGGTGGCGGTCGAGGTGCTGCGCCGTTTCCTGCTCGACTACTCCTCGGTGTGGGGTGAAGAGCTGTCACGGTACGCCTTCATCTACCTGGCCTGGATCGCTGCGGGGGCGGCGGTGCGCGACCGCGCCCACATCCGTATCGACGTGCTGGTGAACCTGGGCGGGCCGCGGATCCAGCGGCTGGCCTGGTGGCTGGCGGATATTGCCACCCTAGTGCTGGCCGTGTGGGCCCTGTGGCTATCGCTACTGCCAGTCTGGACGTCGATCCAGTTCGGCTCGGTGACGCCAGGACTACGTGTCTCGCAGGCGATCTTCCTGGCCGCGATCCCGCTGGGCTTCCTGGTCGTGGCGGGACGTGTCGTGCAATCGATGGTGGCGGATATCCTTCGGATGCGCCGCGGCCTGCCACCGTTCGACGGCAACCGGCTGTTCGACTGACAAGCCGTTCGACTGAGGAGGTGAACCATGGAATTCCTCGCTGCACAGCAGGCCGTGTCGTCGCTCGACTGGACCTTCTTTGTGCCTTGCTCGCTGCTCATCGTGATGATTGCTCTCGGGGTGCCGGTGTGGGTGTCGATCGGGCTGGGCGCCCTGGGCATGCTGACACTCACCGATACGCTGCCGCAGTCGGTGTTCGGTGAGGCGCTTTTCGACGGAATCAACGCCTTTGCGCTGATCGCGGTGCCGCTGTTCATCCTCACCGGCGACGCCCTGGTACGCTCGGGGCTCTCCGACAAGCTGCTCGACGTGGCCGAGGCCACGGTCGGCGGGCTGCGCACCGGGCTGGGCAACTCGACCACGCTGGGCTGCGGCTTCTTCGCCTGCATCTCGGGGTCCGATGCTGCCGGGGCGGCGGCGGTGGGGCGGATGACCATCCACCGGCTGGTCGATCGCGGCTACCCGTTGCCGGCCGCCTGTGCGCTGGTCGCTTCGGGTGCCTGTACCGGCATCCTGATCCCGCCCTCGATCGCCTACATCGTCATGGGCCTGGTGCTGGGCATGTCGGCCTCCACGCTGTTTCTGGCGGCGGCGATCCCCGGCGTCATGGTGATGTTCTCGGTGATGTTCACCAACATGCTGCTCAACCGGCGTTACGGCTACGAGGCGGACAAGGCCCGCTTTTCATGGCGGCACTGGCTGATCACCGTGTGGGGAGCGCGCTGGGCGCTGTTCGTGCCGGTGGTGATCCTCGGCGGCATCTACTCGGGGATCTTCACGCCCACCGAGGCGGCGGCCGTCGCGGTGGTGGTGGTGGTGATCATCGGCCTGATGCAGAAGCGCCTGGTGCTTGGCGACATTCCGCGCATGCTGGAATCCTCGGCCCGGGTCTGCGGGGTGATCGTGCCGATCATCGCGGTCTCGCTGCCGTTGGCCCAGACGCTGGCCAGCCTCGATATTCCCCAGACCATGGTCGGCGCGGTGAGCGACTTCACCGACTCGTCGACCCTGATCATTCTGCTGATGATCGGCATCCTGGTGCTGGCGGGCTGCGTGATGGAGACCACTCCCAATATCGTGATCCTTTCACCGCTGCTGCTGCCCCTGGCGCACCAGGCGGGCATGAACGACTTCCACTTCGCCATCCTGATGGTGACGACGCTGGGGCTGGGTTTCATCACGCCGCCCCTGGGGCTGAACCTGTTCGTCGTGTCCGGCTTGACCCGCTGTTCGGTACTGGCGGTGGCCCGGCACGCCGTGCCGTTCGTCATCGGGATGTTGGTGGTCGTCTTGCTGGTGGCCTTCGTCCCCTGGCTGTCGACCTGGGCGCTCTAGGCCGGTGAGCGCCTGGAGCCGGTTTTATCAGGCAATAATGTAAGCGCTTACATAAAGAGAAAGGCGCAACCATCGACAACGTCAACAAGCGCATCGCGCGACCCACAACAGATAGCGACAAGCATCAAAGGAGCAATGGCATGACTATCGATTACTACAAGAAAGCGGAGAAGAACGCCTCGACCGGTTACGACCAGACCCAGGAAACCGTGGCGCGGATGCTGGCCGAGATCGAGGCCGAGGGCGAGGCGAAGGCCAAGGAATACTGTCGCAAGCTCGACGGCTGGGAAGGCGACGTGGTGGTCAGTCGCGAGCAGATCGACGCGGCGAAGGCCAAGGTGCCGGAGCAGCTCAAGGCCGACATCCAGTTCGCCTACGAGCGGGTGTCGCGCTTCGCCGCGGCGCAGCGCGACAGTATCCAGGAGTTCGAGACCGAGCTGTCGCCGGGACTATTCGCCGGCCAGAAGCTGATCCCCATGGAAACCGCGGGTTGCTACGTGCCGGGCGGACGCTATGCGCACATCGCCTCGGCGATCATGAGCGTGGCGACGGCCCGCACCGCCGGGGTCAAGAACGTGATCGCCTGCTCGGTGCCGCGTGACGAGAACGGCATTCATCCGGCGATTCTCTATGCCATGGATCTGGCGGGCGCCGACACCATCCTGCAGATGGGCGGGGTGCAGGGCATCGCCTCGATGGCCTTCGGGCTGTTCACCGGCAAGCCCGCCGACATCCTGGTGGGGCCGGGCAACCGCTTCGTCGCCGAGGCCAAGCGGCAGTTGTTCGGCCGTTGCGGCATCGACATGTTCGCCGGGCCCACCGAGATCGGCATCATCGCCGACGATTCGGCGGACCCGCATATCGTCGCCACCGACCTGGTCGGCCAGGCCGAACACGGTCCGGACTCGCCGGCCTGGCTATTCACTACCTCGCGGGCTTTGGCCGATGCGGTCAGCGCGCGAATTCCCGCGTTGATTGCGGACTTGCCGGAGACCCAGTCCAAGGCCGCCGACGCTGCCTGGCGCGACTACGGCGAGATCGTGATCTGCTCCAGCCGCGACGAGGTGGTCGAGATCAGCGATCGTTACGCGTCCGAGCATCTGGAACTTCAGGTCGAGGATCTCGACTGGTGGGTCGAGCGCCTGAGCAGCTACGGCTCGCTGTTCGTCGGTGAGGAAACCACGGTGGCCTTCGGCGACAAGTGCTCGGGCACCAACCACATCCTGCCGACCAAGGGCGCGGCCCGCTATACCGGCGGCCTGTGTGCCGAGAAGTTTCTCAAGGTCGTGACCTACCAACGCCAGTCACGCGAGGCGACCCGCGCCGTCGCCGCGGCGACGGCGCGGCTGTCGCGCTGCGAGGGTATGGAAGGGCATGCGCGCAGCGGTGATGTACGGCTGGCCAAGTACTACCCGGACGAGACCTTCGATCTGACGATCACCGAGGAGGTCTAGATGAAGCCGTGCTTTGACCTTGGGGGCCAGGTTGCACTGGTCACCGGTGGCAGCAGCGGGCTGGGGCGCAGCATGGCGCTGGCCCTGGCCGCCTCGGGTGCGGCGGTAGTGGTCGCGGCGCGGCGTCGCGCCGCACTCGACGACACGGTCGCGCAGATCGAGCGACAAGGCGGCCGCGCGGCCGTCCTGGTCGCCGACCTGGCCGATGCCACATCGCTGGAGACGGTGGCTCGTCAGGCCGCCGAACCGTTCGGTGCGGTGACGGTTCTGATCAACGCCGCCGGCGTCAACCTGCGCCAGCCGGTCGACGACGTCGACCTGGCCAGCTGGAATCTGACCCTGCAACTGCATCTGGGCACGCCGTTCTTTCTCGCCCGAGCGCTGGTCCCTGGCATGCGTGAGCGCGGCTACGGCCGGATCATCAATCTGGCCTCGCTGCAGTCGCAGCGGGCCTTTCCCGACAGCGTTCCTTACGGGGCCGGGAAGGGTGGCATCGTGCAGTTGACCCGGGCCATGGCCGAGGCCTGGTCGCGCGACGGCATCAACGCCAATGCCATCGCGCCGGGCTTCTTTCCCACCGAGCTGACCGCCTCCCTGTTCGACGATCCGCTCAAGGCGCAGCAACTGGCAGCCCGCACGGCGATCGGCCGCAACGGCACCGCCGAGGATATCGCCGGTCCCACGGTCTTTCTGGCTTCACCGGCCTCGGCCTACATCACCGGACAGACGCTGTTCGTCGATGGCGGTTTCACCGCGCGTTAGGCAGGCAAGGCCTACTTACCGCTTACTGGAGACATTCATGATGCAAGCGCTTTTCTATACCGGTCCCGAGCAGATGGAACTTCGCGATACCGAGTTGCCATCGCTCAACGTCGGCGAATCGCGAGTTCGAGTGCTGGCGACGGGGATCTGCGGCTCGGACCTGCATGCCTATCACGGTCACGATCCGCGCCGGGTGCCGCCGATGATTCTCGGGCATGAGGCAGCCGGTGAGGTCATCGAAGGTCCGCTGGCCGGCAAGCGGGTGACCATGAACCCACTGGTGGTCTGCGGTCATTGCGACTACTGCCTGGAGGGACGCCAGAACCTGTGCAGCAATCGCACCATGCTCGGCATGAACCGGCCCGGCACCTTCGCCGAGAGCGTGGTGGTCCCCGATCAATGCCTGATCGAGTTGCCCGACGGCCTGTCTTCGGTAGCCGCGGCATTGACCGAGCCGGCGGCGACCGCGCTGCACGCCATCAACCGGCTGGAGCGCAGCCTGACGCGACCGCTCGCGGAGGCCAGCACACTGGTTATCGGTGCCGGTGCCGTCGGCCTGTTGACGGGGTTGATGCTGAGACAGCGCGGCGTGCGCCACTTGACGCTTGCCGATACCAATCCGTTACGGCGCGAGACCGCCGAGAAGGCGGGGCTGACGGTGATCGATCCGCGCGAAACGCCGCTCGATGCCGACAGCATCGAGGCCGTGTTCGATTGCGTTGGGGCATCGGCAACCCGTGCGATGGCCGTCCAGGCGACGCGCCCTGGCGGATCGCTGATGCATCTGGGGCTCCAGGACAACGAGGGTCGGTTCGACATGCGCAGCGTCACCCTCAAGGAACTCATCGTGCTGGGCGCCTACACCTACACGCCGAATGATCTCCGTGCCACGGTCGACCTGCTGGCGTCAGGGGCGCTGGGCCCACTCGACTGGGTCGAGACGCGGGCACTGGACGCCGGCGCGGGCGCCTTCGCCGATCTGGTCGCCGGGCAGACCGCGGCGGCGAAGATCGTTCTTACACCCTGAGGGGCGGCGGCTGTCTTTTACGTCAGCCGTGCCGCGTATCTACAAGCGGCTGGCGTAGCAGTATTGCTGGGTCGTCAGCCTTGAGATTCGCAGCTCGAGCGGGGTGTCCTGATAGTCCCGCGCGACGCGGCGGATCTCGATCAGCGGTTCGCCGATCTCGACGCCCAGATGGGCGACATCGCGCTCGCTGGCGCTCACCGCGAAGAGTTGCTCATCGGCATGGGCCACGGTAACGCCGTACTGGTGCTGGTAGAGGTTGTAGAGAGTATTGGGCAGGACCTCCGGTTGCTGTTCGAGGGCGGCGAAGGTGGCGGCGTCGAGCACGATGTCCTCGAGCAGCGTCGGGTTCCCGGCAAGTTCGCGAATCCGGCGGACATGGATCACTTCGGCATCGGCCGGGAGCTCCAGCAGGTCCCGCTCGGCGGCGTTGGCCGGACGCCGCTGGCGACTCAAGACCCGCGAGACGGGCAGGCTGCGCTCGCCGTCATGGCGCACGATGTTGAAGAAACGGAACAGCGCCCGATCGGCATCGTGGGTCGCGACAGCAGTACCCTTGCCTTGGCGGCGGACGACCACATTGTCACTGGCCAACTCGTCGAGTGCCTTGCGCAGGGTGCCGACGCTGACGTTGTAGCTCGACGCTAGCGCCGCTTCGCTGGGGATGAACGTCCCCGGCGGCCACTCACCCGAAGCGATTCGTTCCAGGAGCAAGTCCTTGATTTGTTTGTACAGCGGCTGGAATGTCGGGCCTTTCGGCGCGGTCATGGAGGTAACATCCTTGTTCGTGAGCGGCGAGGAGGAAGATTCGTTGAGCGAATTATACCGAGGGAGGCGCATTCCGACATCTCCTTGACTGTTTTATATAGTATGTCATATATATGAGTTGCGAGTGAGATGCCATGTGCCAGAACTAGCGACAACCAAGGCCAATGGCAGCGGAAGGGGCCAAAATGGCCCTAGGGTCTCATCACAACAACAGCAACATCGGAGAACACCATGCGCCAGACTTCACGCTTCAAGACATTAGGATTGAGCACGCTGGTCGCCGGCATGCTCGGTGCGTCTGCCTTCGCCGGCCCGGCGCTGGCAGCCGATGCCGAGGGCTATCCCGATCACAACGTGCAATACATCATTCCCTTCGGCCCCGGCGGCGAGTCGGACATCAGCGCCCGATTGCAGCAGCAGTATTTCCAGGAGTTGACCGGCCAGCAATTGATCATCCAGTACATGGCCGGCGGCGGTGGCGCCGTGGGTTGGTCGCAGCTCAACGAGATGGCGAGCGACGGCTACACCATCATGGGCACCAACCTGCCGCATATCATCCTCAAGCCGATGGGCAAGGATCCGGGCTTTACGACCGAGGAGCTCAAGAACTTCCACTACTTCCACTACTCACCGGACGCGCTGATCGTCACCAACGACAGCCCCTACAAGACGCTCGACGATCTTATCGCCGCCGCCAAGAAGGCCCCAGGCAGCGTCACCGTCTCGGGTAGCGGCACCCAATCCGCCAACGACATCGCCAACCAGCGGTTCGAATCGCTGGCCGACGTCAAGACCACCTACATCCCGTTCAAGGGCACCGGCGCGGCAGTGACCGCCTTGTTGGGCGATCAGGTCAAGGCCGAGTGGGGCTACACCACCACCGCCGCCAACCACAGCGACAAGGTGCGCATGCTGGCGGTGGCTTCCGAAGAGCGTCATCCGCTGTTTCCCGATGTGCCGACCTTCAAGGAGCTGGGCTATGACATGACCGGCGGCGCCTATCGCGGCATCGCGGTTCCCCAGGGAACGTCCGAGGAAATCACCAAAAAGCTGTCCGACATCTTTTCACAGATCAACCAGAACCCCGAATTCCGGCAGAAGATGGAAGATCTGGGCTTCGTACTGATCGACGTGCCCTACGAAGAGATGGACGCCTTCATGGCCAAGCGCAGCAAGGAATACGAGCAGGTCGCCCGCGAAATGGGGATCATCGAGTGACCGACATCCGCCCGGGTTTCCCGGGCGGACTCGTTCCTCAACGGAGGTAGTTCATGGAAACACTGAGTTTCATGGCCGCCGCGCTGTCCCCCCTCAACCTGCTGCTGGCAGTCATCGGTGTCGCTGCCGGAATCGTCATCGGCGCCTTGCCCGGCCTGTCGGCGACCATGGCCGTGGCAGTGCTGGTACCGGTCACGTTCGGCATGCCCCCCGAGGCGGCGCTGATCATGCTCGGTGCCATCTATACCGGGGCGATCTACGGCGGGTCGTATGCCGCGATACTGGTCAATACGCCGGGTACCCCCTCGGCGATCGCGACCACCTTCGACGGTTATCCCATGGCCCAGCGCGGCGACGGCGATCTGGCGGTCACCCTGTCGACGCTGTCGTCGGTGATCGGCGGGTTGGTCGGGGCGCTGGCCTTGCTGACTCTCGCGCCGCTATTGGCGCAGATCGCGCTGAGGTTCGGGCCGGTCGAATACTTCTGGCTGGCGATCTTCGGCCTGACACTGATCTCGGCACTCTCGGAAGGCTCGACCCTCAAGGGCTTCATCGGCGCCGGCGTCGGCTTGTTGCTGTCGACGGTGGGGGTGTCGGTGATCGGCGGCGACATTCGCTACTCTTTCGGCTCGCAATTCCTGCTGGGCGGAATCGAGACCATCTCGGCGCTGATCGGCCTCTACTGCATACCGGTCTTGATCGATCTGGTCGCCACACCCAGCGCTCATCTGCAGCCGCCCGAGAAGGGCCGGGGGATTCGCCTCGGCGAGGGGCTGGCACTGATATGGCGCGGCAAGCTCAATGCCGCGCGCAGCGCGGTGATCGGCACGCTGGTCGCCATTCTGCCGGGGGCGGGTGGTTCCATCGCCAGCCTGGTGTCGTACTCCGAGGCGCGACGTACCTCGAAGCGTAGCGAGCGCTTCGGCCATGGCGAGCCGGACGGCGTGATCGCCACCGAAACGGCCAACAACGCCACCGTGGGCGGCGGTTTCATTCCCACCTTCGTGCTGGGCATTCCTGGCACGCCGCCCGATGCGGTGATTCTCGGGGCGCTGCTGGTTCAGGGGTTTCGGACCGGCCCGGAGATGTTCACCACCAACGCCAGCGTGACCTATACCTTCATCGGCGGTTTGGTCATCGCCACGTTGCTGATGCTGCCGATGGGACTGCTGATCGGACGTTATGCCTTCAAGTCGATCGTCAGCATTCCCAAGGCGTTGCTGGTGCCGAGCATTGCCTTCATGACGGTGATCGGTACCTATGCCATCCGCAACAACCCGTTCGACGTGGTGGTAATGGTGGCGCTGGGAGTGATCGGCTGGGTGCTGGCACGTTACGGAATCAAGCCATCGCCGATCGTGCTGGGGCTGATCCTGGGGCCCATCGCCGAACAGGGCTTCGTCCAGGGCTATCTGATAGGCAACGCTTCGGGCTCGGTCTTCGGCGCCTTCTTCGGCCGGCCGCTGTCATTGGCGATCATCGCGATGGTGCTGCTGTCGGTGCTGTATCCGGTATGGCGTACGTACCGCGCCCGGCGGCTGCCCAAAGAATCCGAGGAGGCCCGGCCATGAAGCCATCCATCGAGCCCACCGAGAGGGTCGCGGCGCGCGGCTCCGATGCCAGCCTGGCCCTCGTGATGCTGGTCATTTCACTGGGCGCGCTGTGGTTCAGCCAGGATATGTCGATCATGGCCAGCGTCTTCCCACGCACCATCGCCGCGCTGGTGGCGGCCTTCAGCGTGGCCTTGCTGTTGCGCAGCCTGTTGATGCGACCGACACGTCCGCGTCCCGAGCCGGGCAGCGTCGCGCGGCGGCTGTGGCTGATCGCCGTGTTGCTGGTCTGGAGCCTGGCGCTCAAGTGGCTGGGATTCCTGGCGTCGAGCCTATTGAGCGCGGTGTGCCTGGTAATGCTCTCGCACTATCACGCCTGGACGCCGAAGCGTGTCGCTGGCTACGCGATCGTGCTGCTGCTGATCATCGGCCTGTTCTACGGCCTATTCGCCATCATACTCAACGTGCCGCTGCCGGTTGGTCTGCTTTGGCGCACCCTATGACAGACAAGCGAGGTAACGGATGATCGACATCCTGATCACGGAATTCATGGACGGGGCGGCCGTGGCCGACCTCGAGCGCGACTTCGCGGTGGGCTTCGACCCGACGCTGGTGGAGGATCGCGAGCGTCTGATGGCCTCGGGCGAGGGCGTACGCGGGCTGATCGTACGCAACCGTACCCGGGTCGATGCGGCGCTGCTCGGTCAATTCCCCGACCTGCAGGCGGTAGGCCGGTTGGGAGTGGGGCTCGACAATATCGACCTGGATGCCTGCCGGGAACGGGGCATCGAGGTGCTGCCTGCCCAGGGCGGCAATACCGTCTCGGTGGTGGAATATGTGCTGGCCGGGGTGTTGATGTTGCGCCGAGGTGCCTATCTGTCGACGGCCAGGGTGGTGGGCGGCGAATGGCCGCGCCAGGCGCTGATGGGCCGCGAGACCCAGGGCTCGATCCTCGGCCTGGTGGGGTTCGGGGCGATCGCCCGGGAAGTGGCGCGGCGCGCTCGTTGCCTGGACATGTTGGTCATCGCCTACGATCCCTTCGTCGATGAGCGGGACAGCGCTTGGCACGAGGCCGAGCGTGCCACCACGCTCGAGGCGCTGTTGCCGCGAGTCGACGCGCTGAGCCTGCATGTGCCGCTGAGCGAGGGAACCCATCATCTGCTGGGGCGTGAGGCGCTGGCGCTCATGAAACCGGGCAGCGTATTGATCAACACTGCGCGCGGCGGTGTGGTCGATGAAGCGGCGCTGGCCGAGAGCCTGCGCGACGGGCACCTGGGAGGAGCGATGCTCGACGTCTTCGAGCAGGAGCCGCTGGCTGCAGGATCGCCGCTGGCCGGCCTCGAGGGGCTGATCGCCACGCCGCACATTGCCGGGGTCACCCATGAATCCAACGAGCGCATCAGTTGGATAACCGTCGACAATGTACGCCGTGCGCTGGGGGTGACTATATGACCATGCTGTCGATCGACGCGGCCCATGCGCTGGCGATCGCCGCGCTGAGCGCGGTCGGCGTGCCGAGCTGGGAAGCCGAGGTCACTGCCGGCGCTCTGGTGATGGCCGATCGCGACGGCCTGGCCTCGCATGGGCTGTCGCGGCTGCCGTTCTATCTGGACCAGGCGCGCAGCGGCAAGATCGTCGCCGGGGCACGGGCCGAAGTCGCCATCGAAGGCTCGGTGATCCGTATCGACGCCCAGCACGGGTTGGCCTTTCCGGCGATCGCCCGGGGCGTGGAAAGCGCCATCCCGCTGGCCCGCGAGCTGGGCATGGTCGCCGTGGCGATTGGCCGTTCGCACCATTTCGGAGTGGCGGGCTACCCGGTGGAACGCTTGGCCCGCGAGGGGCTGATGGCGATGGCCTTCAGTAACGCGCCCTCGGCGATGGCGCCCTGGGGCGGCAACCGCCCGCTCTACGGCACCAATCCCATCGCCTTTGCCGCGCCGCGAGCAAATGCCGAGCCACTGGTCATCGACTTGTCGCTGTCGAAGGTGGCGCGCGGCAAGGTAATGCTGGCCAAGAAAGCCGGCGAGCCCATACCCGAGGGCTGGGCGCTGGATACGCAGGGAAGGCCGACGACCGATGCCGATGCGGCCATCGCCGGCAGCATGGTGCCGGCCGGCGACGCCAAGGGTGCCTCGCTGGCGCTGATGGTGGAGCTGCTGACCGCCGGGCTGACCGGCAGCCACTTCGGCTTCCAGGCCGGTTCGTTCTTTGACGCCGAGGGCGAGCCACCCAGTGTGGCCCATCTGCTGCTGGTGTTCGATCCGGAGCGGTTCGCCGCCGGTTATCTCGCGCATGCCGAAGCGCTGTTCGACGAGATGCTGGCTCAGCCCGGCGTACGGCTGCCGGGGGCGCGGCGCTTCGCCACCCGCGCCAGGCATAGCGAGACGATCGAACTGCCCGACGCCCTGGTCGAGGAGGTGGCGGGCTATCAAGAAAATGGACGCGTCCGACCTACCTGACAGCAAAGACGGATTGGCAGGGAAGAGCCGGCCGGGCTAGTGTCGAGAAAACTTTCGAGCCCGGCCGATAAGGAGACTGTCATGCTTACGCCCGTCTTACTCGCCGGCGGTAGCGGCACCCGTCTCTGGCCACTGTCACGCGCCGCACACCCCAAGCAGTTTCAACCGCTGTTGGGCGCGTCAAGCCTGCTTCAGGCGACCCTCGAGCGTCTTGCCGGTCAGGCCATGGCGCGGCCCATCGTGGTCTGTCAGCAGGACCATCGCTTCCTGGTCGCCGAGCAGTTGCGCGAGATCGGTGTCACGGCCGACATTATTCTCGAGCCAGAAGGGCGCAACACTGCACCGGCGATCGCCCTGGCGGCACTGTGCCAGAGTAGGCGCGATCCCGAGGGCTGCCTGTTGGTGTTGCCGGCGGATCATTATCTGGCCGATCCCGCAGCGCTGCACGCCGTTCTGGTACCGGCCGAGACGGCGGCCCGCTCAGGGCAACTGGTGGCACTGGGGGTGAGGCCCCATACCGCGGAGACGGGCTACGGTTATATCGAGATCGACGGCGACATCGCCACGGCCATCGAAGCGACGGAGGCTCGCCCCATCATGCGCTTCGTCGAGAAGCCGGATCGCGAAACTGCCGAACGCTTCGTTCGCGAGGGTCGCCATCTTTGGAACAGCGGCATGTTCACGATGCGCGCCGATCGCTACCTCGAGGAACTCTCGAGCTGGTGCCCAGCCATTTTCGACGCCGTGACTGCCGCCTGGGACGGGCTGCATGTGGATCTCGATTTCATGCGTGTCGAGACGACGAGATTCCTTGCCTGCCCGGCCGACTCCATTGATTACGCGGTCATGGAGCGTACCGATCGGGTGGCGGTGGTACCGCTGGCCTCGGGGTGGTCGGATGTGGGCTCCTGGCAGGCGCTATGGGAGAGTGCCGAGCATGACAAGCACGGCAATGCGCTGGCTGGCGACGTGCTGATCGAGGCGGTCGAGGAGTCGTTGATATACAGCGAGTCGCGGCTGGTGGCGGCGTTGGGTGTCAGCGGTTTGATAGTCGTCGAGACCGCCGATGCGGTACTGGTCGCTGATCGAGAACAGAGCCAGGCGGTCAAGGGATTGGTGGCTCGCTTGCGGGCCCAAGGGCGCGAGGAGGGCGAGATCCACCGCCGCGTCTATCGTCCCTGGGGCTCCTACGAGCGTCTGCACCGTGGGCCGCGATTTCAGGTCAAATATATCCGCGTCCGTCCGACCGGCCGGCTTTCGCTGCAGAAGCACCATCATCGCGCCGAGCACTGGGTCGTCGTTTCCGGCACGGCGCGAGTCACGCGCGGCGACGAATGCTTTCTGCTCACCGAAAACCAGTCGACCTATATTCCGCTGGGCATGGTGCATCGGCTCGAAAATCCCGGGCACATCGACCTTGAAATGATCGAGGTGCAAAGCGGCAGCTATCTCGGTGAAGACGACATCCAGCGTCTTGACGACAGCTACCGACGGGAATAATGAGTAACGTGAGTGGGTCGACGAGCCGCGAGGCGTGGGCGTCCCATAGCGTCGCGTCTGCATTCAAGGTTGGTTTTCTCTTAGGTGGCTAACGCTTCGAACTGCGGCAATACGGTTTCCTTGAGAAAGGGCCGGTAGTGCTCCTCGGTGACCGTGATCGGCGCCGCGTCCATGGTGGCGATGGCCTCGGCGAGAGCGGCCTCGTCGTGCATCGGCACCAGGAACGGCGCCAGCGTGCCGCGCAGGATCTCGCGGGGGCCTGAGGGGCAGTCGACACTGACCACCGGCGTGCCCAGTAGTAGCGCCTCGATCAGCGCACGGGGCAGCCCTTCGGAATCCGAGCTCAGCACCAGCGCCTTGGCGTGGCGGATGAACGGATAGGGGTTGGTCTGGTAGCCGGGCAGAATGACCCGTTCGGTGAGGCCGAGCTCATCGATCAAGGCCCTCAGCCGGGCTTCCTGATCGCCCTTGCCCTTGCCCAGGAGCATCAGCGGCGTGGTCACGCCGCTGGCCTTGTAGGCGCGCAGCAGCCTGTCATGGCGCTTGCGCGGCTCGTAGGTGCCGACGTTGATGAGATAGTCGCCCTCGGGCAACTCCGCCGGCTCGTCGGCCATCGCCAGGAATGGCTCCCGCTCGTAGGGATTGTAGATCGCGCGTATCTCGCCGGCCTCGAGGCCGATGACATCGACGAGATTGTTCTTCACTCCCTGGGAGACGGCGATGACCTTGCGCCCGGTATAGAAGCGATGCACCTTGGCGAAGGCCTTGGCGCGCTGCTTGGGATCGCTGAACTTGGCCGAAATGTCGCTCTTTATCCAGAAATGCAGATTCGGGTCGCGCAGGTGGCGGGTGATCTTGTCGCAGGAGCAGGAAATGATCACGTCGGGGGCGAAGGCATCCAGGGCGCGAGCGATGCGGCGTGCCTGCCACTGCTCGACCAGCGGATTCGAGAACAACTTGGTGAAGCGGTTGACGGCTTCGAGATTGACGATCTCCAGCCCCTCGGGGATGCGATGCTCGATCCGTTCGCGCAGGATGAACACCTTGACCTGATTGCCTCGCTGACGCAGGCCGTCGGCGGTATAGAGCAGCGATTTCTCGGCGCCCCCTCCGTAAAGATCTTCGATGACGAAGGCGAAGCGTTGCGTATTCATAGAGGGCCCTTTGTGTTTTCCAGCGCGCCGCGAATATGTTCGAGAGCGAGTTGGCGATACTTCTCGCCCTTTAGCTTGGTGGGACTGAGCATCGCCTCGAGACAGGCCTGCCGCCGGGCGTGGGTTTGCGGGAGTCGACGAACATGCGTGTCGATCCAGATCAATTCGCCCTGGGCGTCGACCAGTACATTTCCGAAATGGAAGTCGCGGTGGGCATAGCCATGGGCGATCAACCGAAGGGCTTCATCGCACATGCGTAGTAGAAAAGCGCAACGGCCGTCTTCGTCCTGTGCGAGGAAATGACGCTCGCCCGAGCGGGCTTCGTCGAGATACTCCATGGCATATAACGAGCCCAGCGGATTGCAGGGGTTGATCGCTATCCCGTGGCCCCGGCAAGCGATCGTCCTCAGTCCCGCGCGGCGAATGATGCGGTTGCTGCGGTATTCGCGCGCGGCCGCGGAGCGTCCACTCAGCCGCTTATCGAGCAGATCGCGCAATAGCCACTTGGCGGTCTGCTTGCGCCAGTCGTACTTGTCGCGGACCAGCTTGTACAGCGAGCCGCCGGCTTCGTCGAGATAGAAGGCGCTGCTGCCGACCTGTTCGAGCGTGACCATCGCCGCCGGGTGGCTCAGAGATGCCTTCGCCGGCAGCGAGGCGAGATTGCGTATCAGGTACCAGCGCGACACACCATCCAGGCTGACTCGGTGAAAGGTCATGGGCTTCGCTTGATAGGCTATTAAAGGAGTCGGCAATCCTCGTGACCCCGCCGGGGAAAGTCAAGCCGGCCAGGAAGCGGGTAGTGGACGCCGGTTGCCTGGCGATTGGCGATGCCCGATGCCCGGGCGACGCCGGCATCAAGCCAATGCTATAGCGGCCGCACGCAACCGCTAATAGGATAGACTCGTCGTTCTGGCTCAAACCCGATGCAGAGGCGCGCGTGTACGATTTCATCATCATAGGCGGCGGTATTCTCGGTCTTTCCACCGCGATGCAGTTGATCAAGGCCTATCCCGGCCGGCGAATGCTGGTGGTCGAAAAGGAGAGCGGGCCGGCGCAGCACCAGACCGGCCACAACAGCGGCGTCATCCATGCCGGTGTCTACTACACGCCGGGCAGCCACAAGGCGCGCTTCTGCCTGGAGGGCAATCGTGCCACCAAGGCGTTCTGCGAGGAGCACGCTATTCCCTTCGAGGTGTGCGGCAAGCTGCTGGTTGCGACCAACGAGCTCGAGATGCAACGCATGCAGGCGCTATGGGAGCGCACCGCGGCCAATGGCCTGGAACGGGAGTGGCTGTCGGCCGAAGCGCTGCGCGAACGGGAACCCAACATCACCGGCGTCGGCGGGATCTTCGTGCCGTCCAGCGGTATCGTCGATTACGCCCGGGTGGCGGCTGCCATGGGCGAGCGCTTCGAGGCGGCCGGCGGCGAGATCCGCTGCTCGACGGCGGTGACCGGGCTCGAGGAGCGTCGCGAGGAGGTCGTGGTGGAAACCTCGCGGGGTAGTTTCACCACCCGCCAGTTGATCTCCTGTGCCGGGCTGATGGCGGATCGCGTGGTGCGCATGCTCGGCGTCAAGCCCGGTTTCACGATCTGCCCGTTTCGCGGCGAGTACTACAGGCTGCCCCCGGCTCACAACGACATCGTCAACCATCTGATCTACCCGATTCCCGATCCCTCGATGCCGTTTCTCGGCGTCCATCTCACGCGCATGATCGACGGCAGCGTGACGGTAGGGCCCAACGCCGTGCTGGCTTTCAAGCGCGAGGGCTATCACAAGCGCGACGTGTCGGTGCGCGACAGTCTGACGATGCTCGCCAACCCGGGCGTGCTCAAGGTGCTCATGGCCAATCTGCGGCCCGGGCTGATCGAGATGAAGAACTCGCTGTTCAAGAAGGGCTATCTGCAGGAGGTGCGCAAGTATTGCCCGAATCTGACCCTCGACGATCTTCAGCCGTATCCGGCCGGGGTGCGCGCCCAGGCGGTGTCCGACGGTGGCAAGCTGATCGACGACTTCCTCTTCGTCAATACCAAGCGTACCGTCAACGTCTGCAACGCTCCCTCGCCGGCGGCGACCTCGGCGATTCCCATCGGCGCGCACGTCATCGCCAAGGTCAAAGAACTGGTCGAAGCGTGAGCTGTGCAGGGCCTACAGCTGAACGCTGCTATTGCGCATCGGGATCAACTTGCCGTGATCGATCACCGGTCCCGTCGGCTGGCCGTGGGGCGCGCCGCTTGCGGGCTCGATGCTGACTGCCAGGTCGGCGTGAGTGAGGGCGGCGCGCAGCCGTTGCGGCATGATCATTCGCGCTTCGCCGTGGCTCGGCAGCATCCCCAGCGAGACCGGCTGACCGTCATCCATCATCCATAGCTCGCCGCCCATGCCGGCCGGCATGTCGCCAGGCTGCACGGCCTGCACCATCAGCTCGCCGCTGACGCTGGCGCTGATGATCCAACCTGGCACCTGATTCTCGTCGAGAACGACGAAGACCGCGTCGCCCGGGATCATCGGCTGGCCGGGCGCCTGATACCAGAGTAGGGCGAGACTCAGACTGGCGATGGCCAAGCCGGCGGTCAGCGAGCGCCAGACGCCCAGGCGTTGCAGCCAGGGCCGTCGCCCGACACCGAGACGCTGCGCGATGCGGGGCCATAGCGAGGCGGGCGGGGGGACCGGCGGCAATTGATCGTTCAGTATCTGCAGATGCTCGCGCCATGCGGCAACGTGCTGCTGCAACGCCGGGCTCACAGCCAGGAGCGCTTCGAAAGCGGCCACCTGATTACGGTCGAGGGTACCCAGCACGTACTCGCCGGCAGCGAGCTCACGCTCGTCGGGGTCGCTCAGATCCCACTGCTCATGCATACCTTCAGCCTCTCCAGTCCACGCCGTATCCAGCTTTTGATGGTTCCCAGCGGCTGGGCCAGGGCGCTGGCTAACTCGCCGTGGGTCAACCCTTCGAAATAGGCTCTTTCAAGCGCGCGTCGTTGGTCGCCGGACAGGGCCTCCAGGCACTCGTGCAAGCGCTGGGTCGAGTGCGCCAGGTCGGTGGCCGCATCCATATCGTCATAATGGGCCAGCATGTCCAGTGCCTCACCGCCGTCCTCCACGTGCCGATGGCGTTTGCGCAGCCAGTCGATGCCGATGTTGCGGGTTATGGTGCTGAGCCAGGTCATGGGTTTGGCCTGGCCGGCATCGTAGCGTCCAGCGGTCTGCCATACGCGCAGATAGACTTGCTGCAGGCAATCCTGCGCGGCGCTCTCGTCTCGGACTATACGTAGCAATTGAGCATATAGACGCGCACTGGTGGCACGATAGAGCCGTTCGACCCCCTTTGCCTCGCCGTTGGCACACGCCATCAGGTAATCGACGAGGTGGTCCTGCGTGTTGTTCTGCATGCGCGTCCCGTAGGCAATTGGTTGGCAGGTACGCCGACACCAGTCTTCGTCAATGGTTAGCGCGTGTAAAGCCTGACGTTCTAGCAAACCGATGCATCCGGTTGATTGTGCCTTGCGTATGACTCCTTAAGACCTCTTTGAGAGGTCGACGACACCCTTCAGAATAAGGAATAGTAACGATGAAGATGCACAATTTGCTGGGCGGTACGTTACTGACGGCTACGCTGTTAACCGGCCTTCCTGCCTGGGCATCCCATGGTCCGACCGAGGTTGGGGGCGCAACCATGTATCCGACTAAAAACATCGTCGAGAATGCCTTGAACTCAGGAGATCATGAGACATTGGTGGCTGCGGTCAAGGCGGCGGGGCTCGTTGATACATTACAAGGCAAAGGTCCCTTTACGGTGTTTGCGCCGGTCGATAGTGCTTTCAATAGACTGCCTAGCGGTACGGTTCCCATGCTGCTCAAGCCGGAGAACAAGAGCCAGTTGCAAAGCGTTCTGACCTATCATGTAGTGCCCGGCAATATGGACCACCAGGCATTGAATGAGGCGGTCATGGAAGCTGGCGGCAGTGCCCAGCTCGAGACCGTTAATGGGGCCATGCTGACAGTAATGAAGAATGGAAATAATCTGGTGGTCGAGGACCAGGCCGGCAATGTTGCCAACATCAGTACCTATGATGTCAGCCAAGCCAATGGCGTGATTCACGTTATCGACCGTGTCCTGATGCCACATAGTTAAGTCGAGTGGGCCTTGCCCATCGCGTCGCTGCCCGTGCGCAGCGACGCTCTTCATCCCTGTAGCCTGCCACTTTGGTCGCGCTTTCCCGCCCTACGCTTGATGCCCTCGGTAGTACGCCGCATGATCGGACTTATCCGATAACAATCCTGTGACGATAACAACTCCTTTTCCCCGCCGGTTCGCAAGGAACCCTCTTTCACCATGACGATGAATGTTTCGACGGTAGTGGTGGTCGATGACGACCGCGAAATTCGCGAACTGCTCAAGGATTATCTGGAACAGCATGGCTATCGCGCGCTGCTCGCGGAGGATGGCGATGCACTGTATGGCCTGTTGCGACAGGAAAAGCCCGACCTACTGGTCATGGATATTATGATGCCCGGCGAGGATGGCCTGTCGTTGTGCCGGGACCTGCGCCGCACCAGCGACGTGCCGATCATCATGCTGACCGCCAGCGCCGACGAGACCGATCGGATTCTCGGCCTGGAGTTGGGCGCCGACGATTATCTGGCGAAGCCCTTCAACCCGCGTGAATTGCTGGCGCGCATCAAGGCCGTGCTGCGCCGTGTCCGGGTGGCCCCGGCGGAGTCGGCGCGGCTGGTGCGCTTCGGTAGCTGGCAACTGGATCGCATCACCCGTGAACTGATCGACCGTGACGGGCAGCGCAGCGCGCTGTCCGGCGCCGATTACCTGCTCCTGACGGTCTTTCTCGATCATCCCGAGCAGGTGCTGTCCCGCGAGCAGCTCTACGACCTGAGCCGGGGAAGGCGGGCGCCGCCGCTGGATCGCTCTATCGACGTGCACATCTGCCGGCTGCGCCAGCGCCTCGGTGAGGACGCGCAGCATTCGCAGTTGATCCGCACCGTGCGAGGGGCGGGCTATGTACTCGCCGCGCCGGTGGAAACGCTGGGGTGAGAGGCTGGTTTCGACCGCGCACCCTGCGTGGACGCTTCGTACTGATCATGTTGCTCGGCGTGCTCGGCGCGCAGGTGACCAGTTACAGCCTATGGGGCTGGCAACAGGACCGCGAGCGCCTGGCGCAACTGGACAGCTTGTCGCGCAATCTCGCCGAGAGCCTGGCGGCGACGGTGCGCTATTTTCGTTCGCTGCCCTACGAGTATCGGCACATCGTCCTCGACCAGTTGCGCGACATGGGGGGCACGCGCTTTTTCGTCAGCGTCAACGATCACCTTATCGTGCTTGATCGTACCGATGGCGGCCGGGCCCGCGAACTGGTCGCCGGCAATCTGCGCGAGGGACTGGAGCGGGAACTGGGCCGCCAGGAGCTGCATATCGGTTTCTCGCGACCGGACGAGCTCAAGGTCTTCAACAACGAAGTCCCGCTGATCGAGTTGCCGGCGCACTGGGCGCACCACAGCCTGGCCATGGCGCCCCTGTCGACGCCGATCCTGGTGGTGCAAATGCCGCTCGAGGCCAATAGTTGGTTGTACGTGGCGACCACGCTGCCGATCGCCGGATTGCTGGAGGGGCCGATGTGGCTTTCGGGCGACCGGCTGTTCGTCTCGCTGGCCGTACTGTTGACGGTGATCGGCCTGTCGCTGCTGGGGATTCGCTGGCTGACCCGGCCGCTCTCGGTGCTGGCGAGAGCGGCCCGGCGGCTGGGCGATGATCTCGAGTCGCCGCCCTTGGCCGAACGCGGCCCACGGGAACTGCGCGACACCGCCGCCGCGTTCAACCGCATGAGCGAGCGGATTCGCCAGCAGGTCGACGAGCGCGAGCGGCTGTTCTCGGCCATCTCGCACGACCTCAAGACGCCCATTACCCGGTTGCGCTTACGCGCCGAGATGCTCGCCGATTCCCGTCAGCGCGAAGCCTTCGTGCGAACGCTCGACGAGATGGACCAACTGGTCAAGGGGGCACTGGCTTCGGTGAAGGGGTTAGACCTGCACGAACAGACGGGACCACTCGATCTCGATGCGCTGGTCGCGACATTGGTGGATGAGCTGGCCATCTTCGGCGAGACGATCAACGTGCAGGGCCAAGCGGGGGTGATCGAGGCCAAGCCGCTGGCGCTCAAGCGCTGCCTGGGCAACCTGCTGGAGAATGCGGTTTTCTACGGCGAGCGCGTCGAGGTCTCGCTGTGTCGTGAAGCGGGAATGGCGAAAGTCGCGCTCAGCGACGATGGCCCGGGGATACCCCTCGAACAGCGCGAACGGGTATTCGAGCCTTTCGTACGACTCGAGCCTTCGCGTAGCCGGCATACCGGAGGGAGCGGTTTGGGGCTGTCGATCGCTCGCCACATTGCGCGTGCTCATGGTGGAGATATCGCTCTCGACCAGGCGGCGGCCGGCGGTCTGCTGGTCGTGCTGCGATTGCCGTGCTGAAAGCGCGTTTATTACGGCATTGTAAGATTCGGCAATGCTTTGCAGTCTTTGGTAATCCCCCGCTCCGACGATATGCGCTAGCCTCAGTTGAGGCGTTGCGCCAGCGCCGAATGACAATCACAACATAACGACACGCTTGCAGGACCCGCCATGCCTCTCGCAACTTCCTTGCCGATCCGCGTCAGCCGTGGGCGCACATCGTCGAGTCGACGGTGTACCGTGCCGCCCGCGGTGTCGCCCCTGTCATGACAGCAACCTGCCGATTTCCGATGGGCGAGGCCTCGTTGCCTCGTGGTCAGTCCGTGTAAGCAACGCATAACAACCAAGGAGTCACACGTCATGAAAAAGATCCATACGCTGGCCGCCGGTGCGGCACTGGCGGTCGCCGTCTCCCAGGCCCAGGCCGCCGAAATCGAAGTACTGCACTGGTGGACCTCGGGCGGGGAGGCCAAGGCGGCCAACATGCTCAAGGAGAAGCTGGAGGCGAAAGGGCATACCTGGAAGGATTTCGCCGTAGCCGGTGGCGGCGGCGACAGTGCCATGACGGTGCTCAAGTCGCGGGCGATTTCCGGCAATCCACCCGCGGTGGCCCAGATCAAGGGGCCGTTGATTCAGGAGTGGGGCGATATGGGCTTTCTGGGCAATATCGACCAGATCGCCAAGGAGGAGAACTGGGATTCCTTCCTGACCCCCCAGCTCGCTGCCGATGACAAGGTCGATGGCCACTACGCCGCGGTGCCGGTCAACATCCACCGCATCAATTGGCTGTGGGCCAACCCCGAGGTGCTCGAGAAAGCCGGCATCGATGGCTTGCCGGCCACCTGGGACGAGTTCTTCGCCGACGCCAAGAAGATTCGCGAGGCCGGTTTCATCCCGCTGGCGCACGGCGGCCAGCCATGGCAGGACGCGACCGTCTTCGAGGTGGTGATGATGGGCATCGGCGGGGCGGACTTCTACCGCAAGGCCTTCGTCGAACTCGACCCCGAGGCGTTGACCAGCGACACCATGATCGAGTCGCTGAAGACCTTCAAGAAACTGCGCGAGACCATGGATCCCAACATCGCCGGCCGGGACTGGAACGAAGCCACCTCGATGGTCATCAACGGCGAGGCGGCGATGCAGATCATGGGTGACTGGGCCAAGGGCGAGTTCACCGCCGCGGGCCTGACCGCCGGCGAGGATTACCTGTGCGAAGCGGCGCCGATGACCGAGCACATGTTCTCCTACAACGTCGACAGCTTCGCCATGTTCAAGGTCGATGACGGGGGCAAGCAGCAGGCCCAGCGGGACCTCGCCAGCCTGATCCTGTCCAAGGACTTCCAGTCCACCTTCAACAAGGCCAAGGGCTCGATTCCGGTGCGCCTCGACGTGCCGCTGGAAGGCTTCGATAAGTGTGCCCAGGAATCGCGCAAGGCCTTCGATGCGGCCAGCGAAGGCAATGGCCTGGTACCCAGCCTGGCGCATGGCATGGCGGTGTCGGCGAGCGTTCAGGGAGCGGTCTTCGACGTGATCACCAACTTCTTCAACGATCCCGGAATGAAGGCGGAAACCGCCGCCGAACGCCTGGCCAGCGCGGTTCGCGCCGCGGGCTGAGCTGCCGCCGCCGCTCGCGCCCTGCGAGCGGCGGCTTGTCGTCGTTTCATTCAAGGACACTCCGATGTCGCAAACCGATTCTCTGCCGCGCCGGCGCGCGAACGCGGGCCGGCACTCGCTGTCCGGTACCCTGGAGCGGGTACTGCCGCGCCTGGTGGTGGCGCCCTCGCTCGCGGTGGCGCTGTTCTTCGTCTACGGCTACATGCTGTGGACGTTCGTTCTGTCGCTGACCAACTCGGGGATGCTGCCGCAGTACGATTTCGTCGGCTTCGAGCAGTACGCGCGGTTGTTCGCCAACCAGCGCTGGAACGTCGCCGCCACCAACCTGGTGGTATTCGGCGGGCTGTTCATCGTCATCTGCCTGTTCCTCGGGCTGATGCTGGCAATCCTGCTCGACCAGCGCATCCGCCAGGAGGGCGCGTTGCGCACCATCTATCTCTATCCCATGGCGCTGTCGCTGATCGTCACCGGGGTGGTCTGGCGCTGGATCCTCAATCCCGGACTGGGCATCCAGTCGCTGGTCCGCGGTTGGGGCTTCGAGGACTTCACTTTCGACTGGCTGGTCAACCCCGACATGGCGATCTATGCGCTGGTGATCGCCGCCGTGTGGCAGGCCTCGGGCTTCGTCATGGCGCTGTTCCTGGCCGGGCTGCGCAGCATCGACGACAGCCTGTTCAAGGCTGCGGCGCTGGATGGCGCGAGCCTGCCGAAGGTCTACTGGCGGATCGTGATTCCCTGCCTGCGGCCGGTGGTGTTCAGTGCGGTGATGATTCTCTCGCACATCGCCATCAAGAGCTTCGACTTGGTCATGGCGCTCACCGGCGGCGGACCGGGCTACGCCACCGACCTGCCGGCGACCTTCATGTACGCCCACACCTTCACCCGCGGGCAGATCGGCCTGGGCTCGGCCAGCGCGATCATGATGCTGTGCGGGGTGCTGGCGATCCTGGTGCCGTACCTGTATTCCGAACTGCGAGGAAGCAAGCATGGATAACGTCATTCGGCGCCGCACGCTAGGCGCCCGCATGCTGCGCGCAGGGCTCTATGCATTGCTGCTGGTGATGGCGCTGGTCTACCTGCTGCCGCTGGTGGTGATGTTGCTGACCTCGATAAAGCCGCTCGAGGAGATCCGCGCCGGCGCGCTGCTGTCATTGCCGGATTCGCTGACGTTCGCGGCCTGGATCAAGGCCTGGGGCACGGCCTGCACCGGGATGCGCTGCGAGGGGCTGTCGGGTTACTTCATGAATTCGATGAGCATCGCGATACCGGCCGTGGCGATCTCCACGCTGGTCGGTGCGCTCAACGGCTACGCGCTGACCAAGTGGCGCTTTCGTGGCGCCAACCTGTGCTTCGCGCTGCTGCTGTTCGGCTGCTTCATACCCTTTCAGGTGGTGCTGATGCCGATGGCCCGGACGCTGGGCTGGTTGGGACTGGCGAGCTCGACGAGCGGGCTGGTGCTGGTCCACGTGGTCTATGGCATCGCCTTCACCACGCTGTTCTTCCGCAATTATTACGTCTCGGTCCCCGATGAGATGATCTCCGCCGCCAAGCTCGACGGCGCCGGGTTCTTCCGGGTCTTCTGGCGGATTCTGCTGCCGGTTTCGGGGCCGATCATCACCGTATCGGTGATTTGGCAGTTCACCCAGATCTGGAACGACTTCCTGTTCGGGGTGGCCTTTGCTGGATTCGACTCGCAGCCGGTGACGGTGGCGCTGAACAACATGGTCAACACCTCGACCGGGGTCAAGGAGTACAACGTCGACATGGCGGGGGCGATGATCGCCGCGTTGCCGACGCTGGTGGTCTATGTCCTGGCCGGAAAATACTTCGTTCGCGGGCTGACCGCGGGATCCGTCAAGGGTTGAGCACAGGTTTCAGGGGTTATTATGTCCGCATTGGAAATTCGTAACGTACACAAGACATTCGGCAATACCGAGGTACTCAAGAACATCTCGCTGGCGATCGATTCCGGCGAGTTCCTGATCCTGGTGGGGCCCTCGGGCTGCGGCAAGTCGACGCTGATGAACGCCATCGCCGGCCTGGAGCCGGTCACTGCTGGCGAGATCCTCATCGGCGGCGACGACGTCACCTGGCGTACGCCGGCCGAGCGCGACATCGCCATGGTCTTCCAGTCGTATGCGCTCTACCCGAGCATGACGGTGCGTCAGAACATCGTCTTCGGCCTGGAGATGCGCAAGGTGCCCAAGGCCGAGCGCGAGGAGGCGGTGGCGCGGGTCGCCGACCTGCTGCAGATCACGCCGCTGCTCGATCGCAAGCCGTCGCAGTTGTCCGGCGGCCAACGCCAGCGTGTCGCCATGGGCCGCGCGCTGGCCCGCGAGCCGCAGATTTACCTGTTCGACGAGCCGCTGTCCAACCTCGACGCCAAGCTGCGCGTCGAGATGCGCACCGAGATCAAGAAGCTGCACCAGCGACTGGGAACGACGATCGTCTACGTCACCCACGATCAGATCGAAGCCATGACGCTGGCCGATCGCATTGCGGTGATGCGCGATGGCAAGATCCTGCAACTGGGTACACCCGACGAGGTCTACAACGATCCGGCCGACATCTTCGTCGCGGGATTCATGGGCTCGCCGTCGATGAACTTCATTCGCGCCACGTTGGCCGGCCAGCCCGGCAGCTACCGACTGAGCGTGGATGTCGGCGGCGAACAGCCGCTGGTGCTGCCGTGGCCCGAAGCGCGCGAGACACCTGCGCTCATCCGGCACGTCGGCGAGCCGGTGACGTTGGGGCTGCGGCCGGAGCATTTCAGCGAAGAGGACGCGCGACTCGGCGACCAGGTCGAAGGCACGCTGCTCAATACCACCACCACGGTCGTCGAGCCGACCGGTGCCGATCTGCTGCTGCGCGTCTCGCTGGGCGACAGCGAGGTCACCGTACGACTCGGGCCCAAGAGTTGCGTCGTGGCCGGCGAGCCGATCGCGCTGCGGATCGACATGAGTCGTGCGGTGCTGTTCGAGCCGGAGACCGAGCAGCGCTTGGCCTAGACATCAGCCGAGCGGTCGGATGGGCTCGCCGCTGCCCGTCATCGAGGGCCGCAACTCGCTCCAGGCGGCGTAGGTGCTCAGGAACACCCGGCCGGTCAGCGTCTCGAGAAAATCGCTGTGCTTGAGACGATCCATGACCGGCCCCTTGACCTCGGCGAGATGCAACGTCACGCCGGAGTCCTTGAGCCGTGCATTGATCGCCTCGAGACTCTCGAGCGCCGAGGCGTCGATCAGATTGACCGCCGAGCAGATCAACACCGTGTGGCGAAGCTGCGGGCGTTCGGCAACCAGCGTATACAGCGTATCCTCCAGATAGCGGGCATTGGCGAAGTAGAGGCTTTCGTCGATGCGCAACAGAGCGACCTGCTCGTGACTTTCCACCTGATGCCGGGCGACGTTGCGAAAATGCTCGGTGCCGGGCACGCGGCCCACCAGGGCGCTGTGCGGGCGACTGGTGCGGTACAGGAACAGCGCCACCGATAGACTCACGCCGGCGATGATCCCGGCCTCGACACCTTCCACCAGGGTCAGCACCAGCGTCGCCAGCAGCGCGGCGAAGTCGCTCTTCGAGTAGCGCCAGGTGCGCCGCATCGCCGGAATGTCCACCAGCGTGAGTATCGATACCGTGATGGTGGCCGCCAGTGTCGCGGTCGGCAGGTAGCGGATCAGCGGGGTGAAGAACAGTGTGACCAGACCGATGCCCAGTGCGGCGACGATCCCGGCGATCGGCGTGCGTGCGCCGGCATCGAAATTGATCACCGTGCGCGAAAATCCGCCGGTGACCGGCATGCCACCGGTAACCGAAGCGGCGAGATTGGCGGTACCCAGTCCGATGAGCTCCTGGTCCGGCGAGATCCGCTCGCGGCGCTTGGCGGCGAGCATCTGGCCCATCGATACCGACTCGACGAAGCCGACGATGCTGATCAACAGCGCCGGTACCAGCAGCGAGTACCACAGCGACGGCGCGAAGTCGGGCAGCGTCAGCGGCGGCAACCCAGCGGGCACCTCGCCGACGACGGCGACCCCGCGGGCCGTCAGGTCCAGATGCCAGGTCGCCAGCGTGGTCAGCACGACGGCGAATACCGGACCGGCCTTGGCGACCAGGTCGGCAAGCTTGGCGGGTAGGCCGATTCGCTTCAGGGCTCGGCGACCATAGCGTCGCATGCCGAGCAGAAAGGTCAGCGCAAAGACGCTGATCATTAGGGTGACGAGGTTGGTTTCGGCCAGCTGACTTGCAAGATTGCCGAGCAGGGCGGGGAGGGTAAAGCCGGCGCCTTCGATGCCCAGTAGGTGGGCGGCCTGGCTGGCGGCGATCAGGATCCCCGAAGCCGACAGGAAACCCGAGATAACCGGGTGGCTAAGGAAGTTGGCGAAGAACCCCAGCCGCAGGAAGCCCATCACGGTGAGCATCAAACCCGACAGCAGCGACAGAACCAGGGCACCCGCGATGTACTCGCCGCTGCCCGGCGTGGCGACGTCGGCCAGCGCGGCGGCGGTCATCAGGGCGACGATGGCCACCGGTCCCACGGCCAGGGTGCGGCTCGAACCGAACAGCGTATAGGCAAAGACCGGCAGGATGCTGGCATACAGGCCCATCACGGCGGGCAGGCCGGCCAGCAGGGCATAGGCCAGCGACTGGGGGATCACCATGATCGCTACGATCAGCCCGGCGGTCAGGTCATGGCTGAATAGCTCGCGTCGATAATAGGGTAGCCATTGCAGCAATGGCAGGTAACGCTTGAGCATCGGTATCTCGTGACAACAGGCTTGCGACGTTCGTCCGCGACGTTCGTCCGTGAGGTGGCCGCGCGCCTTGACTTGATAAATCGGTGCGACGAATTTCCTAGAAATGATGAGGGGTTACCCGAAGCGGCGCAAGGCTGAGCGGCCTGGCTGCCTGCAAGCGACGGCTTGATTAGCGCCCCGCCATGAATAAACGGGCAATTGTGCGTCGATCGCCTATGCTGGAAATGCCCAGCGTATGGCATGGCGACCGCCTGCTTGCAGGGCGTCGACCGACGAGAGCCTAGGGAAGCCTGGATATGGATAAGACGGATCGTACCGGACTGGTGATCTTCTGCGTGGCGATCGCCTTTCTTGCCTTCCTTGCCGGCGCTTACGTCACGCTGGCCAAGATCTTTCCCTACGATTATTTCAACGATGCCTTCAAGGCCGCCAAGGCGCTGAGCGCCCAGCGCGCCGTGGTCGACCCCTATACCCAGACCGACCTGTGGCGGCGCGCCCGTCGCGACGATCGCGGAGTGACGATCCACGATCCCCAGCGGGCCTACCAGGGCTATACCCTGTATACCTCCGGTGACGGTACCTATGCACAACTGGTCGACATGGCCGGCAAGGTCGTCCATCGCTGGGAGTTGCCGTTCAGCGCGGTCTGGCAGGAAACGGCCAGCGGCCGCAAGCCGCAGCCCGACGAATTGATGTACTGGCGCAAGGCCCGCGTGCTGCCCAACGGCGATCTGGTGGCGATCTACATCGCCGCCAACGACACGCCCTGGGGCTATGGCCTGGTCAAGATCGATCGCGATTCGAAGCTGATCTGGAGCTACAAGGCACACGTCCATCACGACCTGGATATCGCGGCGGATGGCCGTGTCATCACCCTGACCCACCAGTTCAGCGATGAGGCCGTGGAGTCCTTTACGCAACTGCAAAAGCCCTGGCTCGACGACTTTCTGGTCGTTCTGGCGGGCGACGACGGCCGGGAGTTGAGTCGGGTGCCGCTGTTTCATAGCTTCCTCGAGTCCCCGTTCCGCGACTTGCTGTATTCGACGCCCAACTTCGCCACGGCCGATCCCTTGCATACCAACAGCGTGCAATTCATCGACGAGGCGACCACCGCCGCCTTCGCGCCGGCGAACGGCCGCCCGGGGCAGGTCTTGCTGTCGTTTCGTCACCCCGGCAGCATCGCTCTGGTCGACCCGGCCAGCGGCGAGATGAGCTGGGCGACCCGCGGTCCCTGGTTGGGCCAGCACTATGCCCGGGCCCTGACGAACGGCCACTTCACCATCTTCGACAATCTGGGCAACTTCCAGCCCGGCAACCGCACACGGATGATGGAAATCGACCCCACGAGCGATGCCGTGGTTTGGCGCTATACTGGGAACGACGCTCATCCGTTCGACAGCGGTTTACGCGGGGCGGCCGAAACGCTGCCCAACGGCAATCGTCTGATCACCGAGTCGGATGGCGGTCGACTGCTGGAAGTGAGCCCCGACGGATCGCTCGTCTGGGAGTTCGTCAATCCGGTTCGCGGGGGCGACAAGGATCAGTTCATCCCCGTTGTCTCATCGGGCCAGCGCATCGCTCCGGAAGCCTTCGACGCGGATTTCCGCGCCGTTCTCGCTACACCTGGGAGGTGAAACCATGATGCGTCAAGCCAAGCACTCTTTTTCCAGCCACGCGCTTTTCAAGCAGGGCCTACGGCCGGCAGGCCTGCTGTTGGCGGTCCTTGCCGCCAGCCTGCCCCTGGCCGCGCAAGCCTATGTCGGGCCCGGGGCCGGGCTCAGCCTGTTGAGCGCCCTGTGGGGAGTCATCGCGGCCATCGCTGTCGCGGTACTGTTCGTGGTGATGTGGCCGATCCGGCGCATGCGCCGGCGGCACAGGGCGCGCCGCGCCGATGAACTCGCCGCCACCCAGGCCGGCGACGCGGGCCCTCCCGAAGGTATCGAGACCACGTCGACGAAGCCTCCGATCCCGCCGCGCTCATGACGCCAGTCCCCGGCCCGGCAATGCACATCGGTGCGTCCGCCGAGCCGGGGCGCGCTCCCTAAGGCACTCGTCGACGAGGCAATGAATGGGACTGTTCGATCTTCCTGGACCCTTGTTCGCGGCCATCGACAGGGCGATGGCCATGGCCTTGTCGCCAGCCTGGCGGTTGGCTTGCTGGGCGGCGCTGGCGGGGGCCGGGACGCTCATGCTCTACAAGCTGATGTCGCCGCAGCAGCGGATCGGGCAGGCCAAGCGCGCCGCGCGTGAAGCCCGCCAGCGCCTCAATGCGTTCGATGGCGAACTGAGCGAGGCCGGCCCGCTGATTCGCGCCCAGTTCGTGGCGGCGTTTCGGCACCTGGGGCTGGTGATACCCGGGACGCTGCTGTCGATACTACCCTTGCTGGCGTTGCTGGTCTGGCTCGACGGTCATTACGCACGAAGCTATCCCGTCGCCAGCGAGGCGCCCGTCGTGACGACATCGCCCCGACATCTGGAGTCACGCTGGGTGAAGTTGGGTGACGAGCCGCCTCGCGTTCAGGTGAGCCGAGGGGGGGAGCTGCTCGCCGAGGTGCTGGTCTCCTCGCCGGTGCCGATCGTCGAGCACCGGCACTGGTGGAACTGGCTGTTCGCCAATCCGCTGGGTTATCTACCGGCAGACAGCGGGATCGAGCGCATCGAGATCGCCTTTCCCGAGCGTGAGTACCTGGCCTACGGTCCCGGTTGGATGCGCAGTTGGCTGACGATCTTCTTCCCGGTGATGCTCGTCGTGTCGTTGCTGATGTTTCGCTGGGCGAAAGTGCAATGACCGCCCCCGAATCCTCTCCAACCCGGCCGAGCGTTTCGTCGGACGCGCTGGAAAGCTTTGCGGTTCCCGGCTGGATGCACCACCTGGGCGGCTGGGTGCATCGCCATCCGCAGGCGGCGATTCGGCTGGGCAATCTGGAGACCCGCGTGATCCGCGAGGCCATCGCCGATCTGACGGTCGATCGGCCGATCTACATCGCCGGGCTGGCGCGTTCGGGAACGACGATTCTGCTCGAACGGCTGGCCGAGCATCCACGCGTGGGCAGTCACCGCTACATCGATTTCCCGCTGGTCGCCACGCCCTATTGGTGGAATCGCTGGCTGGCGCTGGTGCCGCAGTCCGGCGATCAAGCCAGGCAGCGTGCCCACAACGACGGCATTGCGGTGACCGCGCAGAGCCCGGAGGCTTTCGAGGAGATGCTGTGGATGGCCTTTTTTCCCACAGCGCACGACCCGAGGCGCAGCTCGGTGCTCTCTCGAGAAACCGACAATCCGGCCTTCGCGCAATTCTACGACGAGCATATCCGCAAGCTGTTGGCGGTTCGCAAGCGACAGCGCTACGTCGCCAAGGGTAACTACAACCTGGTGCGCCTGGGCTACCTGCATGCGCTGTATCCAGCGGCGCGTTTCGTCCTGGCGATTCGCGATCCGCTCTGGCACATCGCCTCGCTGATGAAGCAGCAAGTGCTGTTCGCTCGCGGCGAAACCGCTTACCCCCGGGCATTGGAGCACATGCGACGGGTCGGTCACTTCGAGTTCGGCCTCGACCGTCGGGCCATCCACGTCGGCGACGATGAGCTGGCGGGACGTATCGACGCGCTATGGGGCGCCGGAGAGGAGGTGGCGGGCTGGGCACATTACTGGGCGGGCCTCTATCGCCATGTGGCCGAGACCTTGGCGACGGACGCGGCGCTACGCGAAGCCTGTCTGGTGGTGCGCTACGAAGCGTTGTGCGAACGCCCCGCCGAGACGCTGGCCGCGGTGTACGCGCATAGCCGGCTGGAAGTCGACAGCCAGACGCTCGCGCAGGGCGCGGCCCAGCTGCATTTCCCGGGCTACTACCGACCCGACTTCAGCGACCGGGAGAGGGCCTTGATCGAGGAGGTGACCGGCCCGGTCGCGGCATTGTTTGGTTACTAGCCACGCATGGCGATGTCGACCAAGCCCGCGCACCGCGATTAGGTTAACAATTCCCAATGTGAAGGTTGATACATTTGCGTATTCAAACGCTTTGCACTGGGCCAAGCTGTCCATCGAGCTTTCATTCGCGGCCACGTACAACGACAGGAAACAGCCATGTTCAGCCTCGACTCCCAGACGGATAGCAGGGCGGCCGACGCCGCGCCACAGGGTGGATCCGATTCGCTCGGCGATGCCTATTGGATGCCTTTTACCGCCAATCGCGACTTTCGCGCCCACCCGCGTATGGTGGCCGCTGCCGAAGGGCGCTATCTGATCGATACGCGCGGTCGGCGGCTGTTCGATTCCCTATCGGGACTGTGGTGCTGCGGCGCGGGACATAACCGCGAAGAACTCCAGCAGGCCGTGGCGCGCCAGCTCGGCAGCCTCGATTACGCACCGGGTTTCCAGGTCGGCCATCCGCTGGCTTTCGAGCTCGCCGAGCGGATCGCCGAGCTGACGCCCGAAGGGCTCGATCATGTCTTCTTCACCAACTCCGGCTCGGAGAGCGCCGATACCGCGCTGAAGATGGCGCGTGCCTACTGGCGGCTCAAGGGCAGACCCGAGAAGACCCGCCTGATTAGCCGCCTCAAGGGCTATCATGGGGTCAATATCGGCGGCACCAGCGCCGGCGGCATCGTCGCCAATCGCAAGCATTACGGACAGTTGCTGGAGTTCGGCCACCTGCCGCACACGCTGCAGCCGGGGCATGCCTTCACCCGTGGTCAGGCCGAGCAGGGCGCCGAGCTCGCCGATGCGCTGCTCGACCAGATCGCGCTCAACGACGCCGCCAACATCGCCGCGGTGATCGTCGAGCCGATGTCGGGCTCGGCCGGGGTGATCGTGCCGCCCAAGGGTTACCTGGAGCGTCTGCGGGCGATCTGCGATGAACACGACATCCTGCTGATTTTCGACGAGGTGATCACCGCCTTCGGGCGCTGCGGCGCGACCACCGGGGCCGAGGCCTTCGGCGTGACGCCGGACATCATGAACGTCGCCAAGCAGATCACCAACGGTACGATCCCCATGGGCGCGGTGATCGCCTCGCGCGAGATCCACACCACCTTCATGCAGGCCGGTGGCCCCGGGCATGGCATCGAATTCCCCCACGGCTACACCTACAGCGCCCATCCCGTGGCCTGCGCCGCCGCACTGGCGGCACTCGAGCTGTTCGAGCGTGAGGACTTCCCCGGCCAGGTGCGGGCCATCGCGCCAGCTTTCGAAGCGCGCCTGCATGCGCTGCAGGGGCGTCCGCACGTCGTCGACATCCGCAATTACGGCCTCGCCGGGGCCATCCAGCTGGCGCCGCGCGAGGGCGACCCGGCGATTCGTCCACGCGATGCCGCGCTGGCGCTGTGGGAGGCGGGTTTCTACGTTCGCTACGGTGGCGATACTCTGCAGTTCGGCCCGCCGTTCGCGACCACCGAAGCGGAACTCGAGCGCCTGTTCGATGCCGTGGCCACCGCCCTGGATACGTTGGCCTGACGCTGCGCGAGCGTTTTTGTAACCCTTATTACAGCGCGTTTGCAGTCCGCAGGCGCGATCCAGAACAATCGGCAAGGAGTCTTCATGGAATTCATCAGTCATCTGATCGGCGGTGAGCCGAGCGATGCCCCGGGGGCTACGCTCGAGGTGACCAATCCCTCGACCGGTGCGGTGGTGCGTCGTGTCGCCAGTGCCGACGCCGCGACCGTCGAACGGGCGATCGAGGCGGCACGGGCCGCCTATCCGGCGTGGCGCGATACGCCGCCTGCCAAGCGCGCACAGGTCATGTTCCGCTTCAAAAAGCTGCTCGAGGACCATGCCGAGCGGCTGACCTATCTGATCAGCGAGGAGCACGGCAAGACCTTCGAGGATGCCGGGGGCGAGTTGCGCCGCGGCATCGAAAACGTCGAGTACGCCTGCGGCGTGCCCGAGTTGCTCAAGGGCGAGTACTCGCACAATGCTGGGCCGGCGATCGACGCCTGGTCGAATTTCCAGCCGCTGGGCGTGGTCGCAGGCATCACGCCGTTCAATTTCCCGGCGATGGTGCCGCTGTGGATGTACCCGATGGCCATCGCCTGCGGCAACACTTTCATCTTGAAGCCCTCCGAACGCGATCCCGGTTCGGCGCTGGCAATCGCCGAGCTACTCCAGGAGGCCGGGCTGCCCAAGGGTGTCATCAACGTGGTCAACGGCGGTCGCGAGGCGGTCGATGCGCTGATCGAGTCGTCGCACGTCAAGGCGCTATCGTTCGTCGGCTCGACTCCGGTCGCCGAGTCGATCTATAGCCGCGGTGCGGCCAACGGCAAGCGTGTCCAGGCCCTCGGCGGCGCCAAGAATCATGCCGTGGTGCTGCCCGATGCCGATATCGAGAACGCAGCGAACACCCTGATGGGCGCCGCCTACGGGAGCTGTGGCGAGCGCTGCATGGCCATCTCGGTGGCGGTCTGCGTGGGCGACGAGACGGCGGATCGGTTGGTCGAGTCGATGCTGCCCAAGATCGCCGCGCTGAAGATCGGCCCGGGGACCGACAAGGGGCTCGACATGGGACCGCTGGTGACCGGCGCGCACCGCGACAAGGTACTGGGTTTCATCGAGGAGGGCGTGTCCAGCGGCGCCGAGCTGGTGGCCGACGGCCGTGGGCTGACGGTGGCCGGTTGCGAGAACGGCTTCTTCCTCGGCGGCTGCCTGTTCGATCGGGTGACCCCGACGATGCGGATCTATCGCGAGGAGATTTTCGGCCCGGTTTTATGCGTGGTGCGTGTCGCCAGTCTCGACGAGGCCATCCACCTGATCAACGATCACGAGTATGGCAACGGAACCTGTCTGTTCACTCGCGATGGCGAAGCGGCGCGGCGTTTTGCCGACAGTATCGAAGTGGGCATGGTCGGCATCAACGTGCCGCTGCCGGTACCGGTGGCTTACCATAGCTTCGGCGGCTGGAAGCGTTCGCTGTTCGGCGACCTACATGCCTACGGTCCCGATTCGGTGCGGTTCTATACACGTCGCAAGGCCGTATCCCAGCGCTGGCCTTCGGCTTTCGAAACCACTCAGGCCGAATTCAACTTCCCCTCCGGCGGTCACTGACGATTGTGCGGGGCGAGCAAACCGGTCCGCTTGCGGGCCGGTTGCCAGCATGTCTCCCGCATCCTCGACGATGGTCTCTCAGGCCAAAGTTCACTTCAGTTAGCCCTCCACCAAGCCGATATCGGCTTAGAAATTCGGTGAGGGAGTTCGCTGATGCGTATCGTGAATCTGGGCCTGTTGGGGGCCTTTCTGGCCGCTGCCATAACCGCCAGCTTGTGGCTCGACACGCCATGGGTGCCTTACCTGACGACTGCGCTGGGGTTGTTGGCCGGGCTTTCGCTCGATCGTTGCGCGCGGATCTACGGTGCCGATCCCGATGAGCTCGATGCCATGAGCCAGCGCGGACTGCCGGTGTCGGGACGCGACTACCTGTCGCTACGGCAGATGGCTCAACGGCTCGTCAAGCGCGCCGGAAAAACGGCCATCGCCTCCGCCGAGGTATCGCATCACGCCGACCGGCTCGACAGGCGGCTCACCGAGCAGGAGACCATCGTCCGCGAGGCAGTGACGAGCATGGCGGTGATCACCGCAACCATAGAGGCCGTTTCGGCCAGCGCCAGCCAACTCGCCGCCCAGGCGAGCGCCTCGCAATCGGCCAACCAGAGCAATCGCCAGACGCTCGACGGCGTTATTGGGGAGATGACGCTGCTGGCCAGTCGCTCGGACGAGGCCCTGGAGCTGCTCGAGTCGCTGGCGGGCAAGACCCATCGCGTCCGCGACGTAACCGGAATGATCGAAGAGATCGCCGAGCAGACCAATCTGCTGTCACTCAATGCCTCGATCGAGGCGGCGCGTGCCGGCGAACATGGCCGTGGCTTCGCGGTGGTGGCCGGTGAGGTTCGTGAGCTTTCGCGACGCACCGCAGAGGCGACCCGGCAGGTCGAATCGCTGGTCGACGAGATCGGTGACAGCAGTAACCGGGTCGTCGAGACGATCGGCCATTTGATGCGTCGGGTGGGCGACAGTGCGAGCGAGATCGAAGCGGTGGGCGGCCATCTCTCGGCCATGACCGAGGATTTCGACAGCGTCGAAAGCCAGGTCGCCGAGATCGCCGGCTCGATGCAGCAGACCCGCGGCCATAGTCAGCAGGTCTCGCAGACGCTGACCACGCTCAAGGCGCACGTCGACGACGGCCTGGGCGATATGCACGATCTGGCCGAGCAGGCCCGCGCCTTGATGGATGCCGCGGAGGCAGTGGACGGCGAACTTGCCCAGCAGCGCCTGGCCAGCCGCCATCAGCAGGTCTTCGGCGAGGCGAGACGCGCCGCCGATCGGATCGCTGCACTGCTCGAGCAGGCCATCAAGCGAGGCGAGCTGCGAGAAGAGGCACTCTTCAGCGATAAATATACCGTTATCTCAGATACTCGGCCACCGCTCTATCGAACGACCTACGACAGATACACCGACCAGCATCTACCGAGCATCCAGGAGCCGCTCCTCGCTGCCTTACAGGCCAGTTACGCGATCGCCTGCGATCGGCGTGGCTACGTCCCCACGCATAACCGCCATGTCAGCAAGCCACCGAGTGGCGACTATGAGACCGACCTGAAATACAGTCGCAGCAAGCGAATCTTCGACGATCCCACCGGCCGTCGCTGTGGCTCGCACACCCGCGCCTTGCTGGTACAGACCTACAAGCGTGACACCGGTGAGGTGATGCACGATCTGTCCGTGCCCATTCACGTCAACGGCCGTCACTGGGGCGGTTTTCGGGTCGGCTACCAACCCGAGAGCGTCGCGAGCTGAGCGCCTTCTAAGGCTGTTGGCGTTTCGGCCCCAGCTAAAGAAGTCTACGTTCACGCCGTTAACCTCTTTAACATAGGGCAACTATAACCCATTAAAAATGGGGCCGGGCCAAGACGTCATCGAGCGGTCGTTTGCCACGGTCTCGTCTGTACGCAGGAGTACATTCAATGACCACAGTGGCCATGGCCTCGACGGGGCTTCTACAGGAGTCGCTACTCGGTCAGGCGGTGACGGACGTGCTGGCATTGCCACGGTTGAAGGCGGAGCTCGTGGCTGCTTGTCAGGCGATGGTCAGCCCGTTGCAGCGTCTCTACCTGGGCAACATGGCCTCGCGCGCAGCGGTCCCGGGGTTAACGGCCGATGCGCTGGTCGAGCGCATGACGCAGCCGCTGGAAGCCTTGCACGACTGGGTACTCGAACCGCGGATCATGCCGAGTCTTGGCGCCGGGGCAGCCGGTCTCAGCGATTTCTGGCACTTGGTTCTGATGACACACAGCCTGGGCGAGCTGGCGGGGCGCACGCCGCCCTTGCGGCTACTGCACCTGTTAGGCGTCGCCAGGGTCAGGGCACGCCTCGAGCAGCACGCCGGCCTGTCCAGTGTGCTGCCTACCTACCTGGTCCCGCATCCCGCCGAGCATGGGCTGAGCGTCACCGAGATAGCCGCGCTGTGCAGCCTGAAGTTATCGACCGTGCGCAACGCCGTGTCGCGCCGCGAGATGCCTTTCTCCAAGCAGCGTGGCGTGGGTTTCGACGACGCTCTGGACTGGATGGTCCAGCGCAGCGGCTTTCTCTACCCGCATATCAACGCCGCTACACGAGACCGCCGGATCAACGGTCGTCTGGCTGCAGAATGGCTTGCCGCCAGCGACAGCGTGGTGTTGGAACGTTCGGTGAGTCGTCTGCGCTTGTCGATCTGGCAACTCGCCGATTGCCGTCAGCGCATCGCCCTGAACACCGAGGGCGTGCGTAGCTGCGTCGTGCTGCTGCCCGGCGTGGATAGCGTGCAGTTGTCGGGGCTGGGCCTGGAGGCGCTCGACGATCGCAGCGCGGACCCCTCCGCGACCATGCATCGCGAGGCGCTGGCGCTGCGCGGTGAAGAGACGCTATGGCAATGCCAAGTACCGACGATGGCCGTGCTCGGCACGCTGATCGAGCGTCTGCGCCTTGCCGAGCCGCAGGTGATGTTGGTCGGCGAGGCTTCGCTCGGCTGAGCCCGATGGGCGCGCCGTTCAAGCGGCCCGTTCGTGTGGACGCTGCTGCCAGGCGGAGTAGGAGTACATTGCCAGGCCGATCCAGATCAGCACGAACGTCGCCAGTTGGATCGACGAGAGCGGCTCGTTAAAGACCAGCAGCGCAATGCAGAACTGGATGGTGGGATTCAGGTACATGAGAAAGCCGAGGGTAGCCAGGCGCAGTCGCCTCGCGGCCCCGGCGAACGCCATCAGCGGCAGTGCCGTTACCACGCCGCTGGCGATGAGCAGGAGCGAGGCTTGGCTATCGCCCTGCAGGAAGTGCGATTGGCCGCTATTGCTCAACCAGGCGATGGCCAGCAAGCCCAGCGGGAACAGCAATAGCGTCTCGACGAACAGCCCCGAAAGCCCATCCAGTGGAACCTGCTTGCGCAGCAGCCCATAGGTGCCGAAGGTCGTCGCCAGGACCAGCGTGATCCAGGGCAGGGTCCCCAACAGCACCAGCTGAATGGCGATGGCTACCGCGGCGATAGCCACGGCGACACCCTGCAGCGGCGACATGCGCTCCTTGAGAAAGAACATCCCCAACGCCACGTTGACCAGCGGCGTGAGAAAATAGCCCAGGCTTGCCTGAAAGACCTGGCGACTCTCGACGGCATAGATGTAGATGCCCCAGTTGAGCCCGATCAGCACCGCACACGCCAGTACCCGCCCCAGACGACGCGGCTCGGCCAGCGCCGCCCGAATCGGCGACCATCGCCTGAGCAGGCTCACCAGAACGACCAGGAATACGCACGACCACAGCACGCGGTGGATGAGTATTTCCCAGGCCGGAATGCCCTCGAACAGGGCGAAGAACAGCGGAAAGCAGCCCCACATCAAGTACGCGCAAAGGCCGAAAAGTACCCCTTGGGTGGCTTCCTTGTCGGGCTGGACGTGCAGGCTCATGACTTTTCCTGGTGCAGTTGGCGTAGATGACGCCACTCAGGGCGTGTCGTGTCGTCCTGAGTAGGTCATGGCTCAGCGTGAAGCGGGCGCTAATGTTAGCATGTCGCTGGCCCCAGCGGCTGCACCCTGCCGGTCCCTCGGTTAGGCTAATGGCCATGACCCACATGGCGGCTTGAAGCCGCGACAGGAGGACACCATGAGCGAGCTACGGACGACCCTCGTCCAACCGGACCTGCGCTGGGAAGATCCAGAGGCCAATTGCCGCTTGCTGGAGCAGCAGCTTGGCGACCTGGGGCAGGCGGAGACTGACTTGATCGTGCTGCCGGAGATGTTCGCTACCGGCTTCACCATGAATTCCCGCGAAATGGCCGAATTGATGGAAGACAGCCGAAGCGTCGCGTGGATGCGCCGCCAGGCGACGCAACGTGGCTGCGTGGTGACCGGTAGCGTGGCGATACTCGCCGACGGCGAATATTACAATCGCATGATCTGGGCGACGCCCGACGGCGAGCTGGCCTATTACGACAAGCGCCACCTGTTCCGGATGGCCGGTGAGCATGAACGTTACGGCATGGGCGATCAGCGGGTCATCGTCGAGCTCAAGGGTTTTCGCCTGTTACTGACGGTCTGCTATGACTTGCGGTTCCCGGTTTGGCTTCGCCAGCAGCCGCGTGCGGATGCGCACTTCGAGTATGATGCATTGCTGTGCGTGGCCAATTGGCCGGCGCCGCGTCGTCAGCCGTGGCGTATCCTGCTGCAGGCGCGAGCGGTCGAGAACCTGTGTTACGTCGTCGGCGTCAACCGTGTCGGTGAAGACGCCAAGAAGCTGGCCTATTCCGGCGATTCGATGCTTGTCGACTTCAAGGGCGAGCCGCTGATCGATGAGCCCCGCGATCAACCCTTCATTCGTACCGGTGTGCTCGACAGCGACACACTGGCCCAGTTTCGCGATAAGTTTCCCGCCTGGATGGATGCCGATCGCTTCACGTTGGAGATGTAATGCGCCTCGACAAGTTTCTCTGCGAGACCACGGATTTGACCCGCAGCCTGGCCAAGAAGGCGCTTCACCGAGGCGAGGTGAGTGTCGACGGCGAAGTGACCAAGAATCCCGCCGTGCATGTCGGCGAGGATAGCGCCGTCGACTGGCTGGGGGAGCGATTGACGCCTTTCGGCCTGCGCTATCTGATGATGAACAAGCCCCTTGGGGTCGAATGCACCACGCGAGCGGGGCGCTACCAGACGGTGCTCGAGCTGATCGACCTGCCCAAGGTCGAGCGCCTGCATTCGGTGGGGCGGCTGGATGTCGACACCACCGGGCTGGTGCTACTGACCGACGATGGCCAGTGGTCGCATCGGGTGACATCACCGCGAACCCAGCGCCCCAAGGTTTATCTGGCCACACTGGCCGAGCCCCTACAGGGCGATGCGCTGACGAGCGCGATAGCTACCTTCGCGGAGGGCATGTTGCTGGATGGCGAACAGAAACCGACACGCCCGGCCCGGCTCGAAGCGCTTTCACCCGAGCGTTTCCGCATCACCGTGACCGACGGAAAATACCACCAGGTGCGCCGCATGTTCGCCGCGATTGGCAACCGTATCGAGACACTGCATCGCGAGTCGATAGGCCCCTTGGTTCTGGACCCGGACCTCGAGCCGGGGGAGTGTCGCATGCTGCGAGGCGAAGAAATTGCCGCTTTCTAGTATTTATACCGTTATCTTAAATACAAACACATAACAATTGAACGCTCCGAGCCAAGAGAGGTTCGCATGGCCAAGAAGCAAGACAAGATCATCGAGATCCTGCTCGATCGTCATGGCGAGACATTCGCCCATGAACTGGGTGTGGAACTTTCCCGCAACACACCGACTCCCTTGTTTCGCGTGCTCTGCCTGGCGCTATTGACCAGCACCCCGGTCGGAGCCAACCAGGCCATGCGTGCCTGCAGGGCGCTTGGCAAGGCCGGCCTGACTACGCCACGCAAGATGGCCGATTCTCGTTGGGAAGAGCGGGTCGAGGTGCTCAACAAGAATGGCTATGCCCGTTATGACGAGAAGACCGCCAGTCAGCTGGAGGTCCTGACCGACCATCTCCAGACGGAATATGCCGGGGACCTGCGCAAGCTGCGCGAGCGGGCAAATGGCGATTCCAGCGCGGCGCGGAGCCTGCTCAAGGAGTTCAAGGGCATCGGCGGCGTGGGCGCGGATATCTTCCTGCGGGAAGTGCAGGTCTGCTGGGAGGAGCTAGGTCCCTTTGCCGACAAGATGGCACTCAAGTCCAGCGCCAAACTGGGGCTCGGCGACGACGCCGAGGCGCTCGCCAGGCACGTGAACGGCGATAGGCAGGTTTACTGTCGGCTCGTTGCGGCCCTGGTGCGTAGCCAGTTGGCCAAGGATCATAAGCAGATCCTCAAGGACGCCTGACCGTTACTTATCCAGTGCCGCGGCTTGCAGCAAGGCGCGCGTGTAGTCGCTCGTCGGATGCCGCAGCACCTGCTCGCAGTCGCCATATTCGACTACCTCGCCGTTTTTCATGACCAGCACACGATGGGCCATGGCCCTGACGACCGCCAGGTCATGGCTGATAAACACGTAGCTCAGTCCGCGACGGGCCTGTAGCTCACGAAGCAGCGTGATCAATTGCTTCTGGACGGTGCGATCGAGTGCCGACGTCGGCTCGTCGAGTATCAGCAGTTCCGGTTCGAGGATGATCGCGCGGGCGATGGCGATACGCTGGCGTTGCCCACCCGAGAACTCATGCGGGTAGCGCGATGCCACGTCTTCCGGCAAGCCGACTTCTTGCAAGGTGGTGGCGACACGTTCCCTGATCGCCTGCTCGGTCAGGTGCGGGTTGTGAAAGCGCAGTCCCTCGCTGATGACCTCGGCCACCGGCATGCGTGGGGAGAGCGAGCCATAGGGATCCTGAAACACGATCTGCATGTTGCGGCGCTGCTTGCGCAGGTCATTGCCGGTGAGGGTGTCCAGACGTGTTTCGCCGAGGGTGATCTGGCCGGTTGCGCGATTGAGGCGCAGCAGCGCCATGCCCAGCGTGGTCTTGCCCGAGCCCGACTCGCCGACGACGCCCAGCGTCTCGCCGCGGGCCAGGCTCAGGTCGAGCGGCTGTACCGCAACGAAGGGCGCACGGCGACGGGCGAACAAGCGACGCGGCCGTGGGAAAGCGACCGAAAGCTGGCGAGCCGTGAGCAGCGTACTTTGCGTCTGGCAGGGGGCAGGGCGTCCTTCGGGTTCGGCGGCCAGCAGGATGCGCGTATATTCGCTGCGCGGCCGCTCGAAAACCTCGTGGACCTCTCCGCTTTCCTGCTCGCGTCCCCGGTAGAGCACGCAGACGCGGTCGGCGTGACGACGCACCAGGTTGAGATCGTGGGTGATGAACAACATGGCCATCCCGTGGCTCTTCTGAAGGTCGCGCAACAGCTGCAGTATCTCCTGTTGAACGGTGACGTCGAGCGCGGTGGTAGGCTCGTCGGCGATCAGCAGGCGTGGCCGGTTGGCGATGGCGATGGCGATCATGACCCGCTGTCGCTGGCCGCCGGATAGTTGGTGTGGCCAGGCATCGAGGAGCTCGTCGGGACGCGGCAGGCGTACCTGCTCGAGGAGCTCACGGGCCTTTCGCCGCGCCGTGCCCTTGGCGAGATCATGGTGCAGGCGAAGCGCCTCGCTGACCTGCTTGCCGACGGTGTGCAGGGGATTCAGCGAGGTCATCGGTTCCTGGAAGATGAATCCCACCTGATTACCACGCAGCCGATGCCACTGGGTAGCATCAAGCTCTGACAGGTCGCGTCCCGCCAGCTTGCGGCTTCCATCGACCCGCGCGTTGCCGGGAAGCAACCCCATCGCTCCCAGGGCAGTGACCGACTTCCCCGAGCCCGACTCGCCGACCACTGCCAGGGTCTCCCCGGCGCGCACGCTCAACGAGAGCCGCTCGACGACCGATAGTCCACCGAAGGCGATGGAGAAGTTCTCGAGTGACAGCACTGTGTCGCTGCTCATCGGCTGGTCTCCGTGCTGTCGGTGCGGCGCTTTTCGTCGTGTGCGGCGGGGGTCGGTTGAATGGCGCCGGTCGAGGCCTGGATGTGCCGGGGATCGAAGGCATCGCGCAGGCCCTCGCCGATGAAGACCAGCAACGACAGCATCAGGCTCAGCGTGACGAAGGCAGTGATGCCCAGCCAGGGCGCCTGTAGATTGTTCTTGCCCTGGGCCACCAGTTCGCCGAGCGACGGCGAGCCGGGCGGCAGGCCGAAGCCGAGAAAATCCAACGCGGTCAGGGTAGTGATCGCCCCGGTGAACAGGAAGGGGATGAAGGTCAGGGTGGCGACCATCGCGTTGGGCAACACATGGCGCCGCATGATGAGCCGCGAGGGCAGTCCCATGGCGCGCGCCGCGCGCACGTACTCGAGATTGCGCGCGCGCAGAAATTCCGCGCGTACGATATCCACCAGTCCCAGCCACGAGAACAGCAGCATGATGCCCAGCAGCCACCAGATGTTGGGCTCGACGAGGCTGGCGAGAATGATCAGCAAGAACAGCACCGGCAGTCCCGACCAGATCTCGGAAAGACGCTGGCCGACCAGGTCGACCTTGCCGCCGAAGTAACCCTGGATGCCGCCGAACGTCACACCGAGGATCAGCGAGCCGCCGGTGAGCGCCAGCGCGAACAAGACCGAGAGCCGAAAGCCGTAGATCACTCTGGCCAGTACGTCTCGGCCCTGGTCGTCGGTGCCCAGCCAATGACGAAGATCCGGGGGCGAGGGGGCCGGTTGGTTGAGTTGCCGATCGAGCGTGTCGTAGGAAAAGGGGACCGGCGGCCATAGCATCCAGCCGTGTTCGCGGATTTCGTCCTGGACGAACTCGTCGTGATAGTCGGTGGACGTGGGCAGAAAGCCGCCGAATTCGGTTTCCGGGTAGTCCACCAGCAAGGGCGCGTACCAGCCGTCCTGATAGTGCACGATCAGCGGCTTGTCGTTGGCGATCAGCTCGGCACCGAGGCTGAGCACGAACAGCACGGCGAACATCCACAGCGACCAGCGGGCCCGTGGGTTGCCGCGAAATACCGCCAGCCGGCGCCGCATGATCGGTGACAGGCGTACCCGCTTGTTCTGCGACATTGAGGTCAAGCTTCCCGAGTATCGAAGTCGATGCGTGGGTCGACCCACACGTAGGTCAGATCAGAGATCAGCTTGAGTACCAGGCCGATCAGGGTATACAGGTAGAGCGTACCGAAGATCACCGGATAGTCGCGCTGCATCACCGCCTCGAAGCCCAGCAGGCCCAGGCCGTTGAGCGAGAAGATCACTTCGATGAGCAGCGAGCCGGTAAAGAAGATGCCCACCAGCGCGGCCGGTAGCCCGGCTATGATCAGCAGCATGGCGTTGCGAAACACGTGCCCGTAGAGGACGCGGCGATCGCTGGCCCCCTTGGCCCGTGCGGTCAGCACGTACTGCTTGTGGATCTCGTCCAGGAAGCTGTTCTTGGTCAGCATGGTCAGCGTCGCGAAGCTGCCGATCGCTGCCGCGATCACCGGCAGGGTGATATGCCACAGGTAATCGCCGACCTTGGCCAGGGGCGAAAGTTCGTCGAAGTTGGCCGAGGTCAGTCCGCGCAGCGGGAAGAGATCGAAATAGCTGCCGCCGGCGAACAGCACGATCAGCAGGATGGCGAACAGGAAGCCGGGAATTGCATAGCCGACGATGACCAGCCCCGAGGTCCATACGTCGAAGCGGGAGCCGTGGTTGAGCGCCTTGCGGATGCCCATCGGGATCGAGATCAGATAGACCAGCAAGGTGGTCCAGAGCCCCAGCGAGATCGATACCGGCAGGCGCTCGAGCATCAGATCGACGACCGGGCGACCGCGAAAGAAGCTGTCGCCGAAATCGAAAGTGGCGTAATCGCCGATCATTCCCAGGAAACGCTCGTAGGCCGGCTCATCGAAGCCGAACTGCTCTTCGAGCTGGGTGATGAAACGCGGGTCGACGCCACGCGAGCCGCGCGAGGCCTGAGTATCGCCGGACGGGTCGCCGCCGCCGCCGTCGAGCCGCGTGCTGGCATTGCTGTCGAGCCCCTGGTAGCGAGCGATGATCTGGTCGATGGGGCCGCCCGGGGCGGCCTGGACGATGACGAAATTGAGCAGCATGATCCCCAGCAGCGTGGGGATCATCAACAGAATGCGTCGCAGGATGTAAGCAGCCACGGGTGTCTATCAGCCCCCGCCGTGCTGACGCTGGTTGATCGTCTTGGCGCGCTGCGGATCGACCCACCAGGCATCGAGATCGAGATTGTACCGGGGGAAGGGCTGGGCATAGCCGAACTTGTCCCATACCGCGATACGCGTGCCATCGAGATGAAACTGGGGAATGACGTAGAAGCCCCAGCGCAGCACCCGGTCGAGCGCCTTGGCCGCGGTGTCCAGCGCCTGGCGGGAGTCGGCGCGGATCAGTGATTCGACCAGCGCATCGATTACCGGGTTCTTCAAGCCGATCAGGTTGCGGCTCTGGGGCTGGTCGGCATACGCCGAAGTCCAGTATTCGCGCTGCTCGTTGCCCGGGTTGGCCGATTGGGGAAAGCTACCCACGATCATGTCGAAATCGAAATTGCGCAGCCGGTTGAGGTACTGATTGACGTCGACGGTACGAATCCGCCCCTGGATGCCGATCCGCTTGAGGTTCTGGAGCAGGGGCTGGACGATGCGCTCGAACTGCGTGTCGTAGAGCAGGACCTCGAGCGTGAAGGGTTGCTCGGTCTCACGGTCGACCAGCTGGCCCTTCTGCACTTCATAGCCGGCATCGCGCAGCAGGCCCAGTGCCTTGCGCAGCCGTGGGCGCAGGTCTTCCGGCTGCTCTATCGGCAGCGGCTCGTCGAAGAGTTGCTCGGGAAGCTGTTCGCGGTAGGGCTCGAGCAGCTCGAGCTCGGCGTCGCCGGGCAGGCCACTGGCGGCCATGTCCGAGCTTTCGAAATAGCTGTGGGTGCGTTCATAGGCCCCATAGAAGAGTTGCTCGTTGAGCCATGGGAAGTAGAAGGCCAGATTGATGGCCTCGCGAACCCGCACGTCCTTGAACTTGTCGCGCCGCAGGTTCATGACGTAAGCCTGCATGCCGGCAGGCTGGCCATCGGCGACCAGCATCTTCTCGACGAAGCCGTTGGCGAATGCCGGGAAGTCGTAGGCGGTGGCCCAGTTGCGCGCGCTGGATTCGATACGCATGTCGACATTGCCGGCCTTGAAGGCTTCGAGAGCCACGGACTGGTCGCGATAGTAGTCGAAGACCAGGCGATCGATATTGTAGCGACCGCGATTGACCGGCAAGTCCTTGCCCCAGTAGTCGTCGACGCGCTGATAGACGATACGCTGGCCGGGTACCACCTCGGCGATGCGGTAAGGCCCGGAACCCAGCAGCTTGTCGAGCGTCGGCGTGGTGAAATCGCGACTTGCCCAATAATGCTCGGGCAACACGGGCAACTGCCCGAGGATCAGCGGCAACTCGCGGGAGTTTTCGGCGGCGAACTCGAAACGCACGGTGTCTTTGTCGAGGGCCTGAACCGAGCTGACATCGGCGTAATAACCGGCATAGAAGGGCTCGCCCTCGTCGCGCAGCAGGCGAAAGCTGAACACCACGTCATCGGCCGTGACCGGCGTGCCATCGTGGAAGCGCGCGGCCGGATTGATGTCGAATTCCATCCAGCGGCGCTCAGGATCGAGACGGATGCCCGACGCAAGCAACCCGTACATCGAAAAGGGCTCATCGGGATTGCTGACCATCAGCGTATCGTAGATGCCGTTAAGGCCACTGGCCGGTGTGCCCTTGATGATGAATGGATTGGTCGAGTCGAAGCTGCCCATTGCGGCGCGGGCCAGCTCGCCGCCCTTCGGGGCATCGGGATTGACGTAGGGAAAGTGCTCGAAATCGGCCGGCAGCGCGGGGGTGTCGTAGAGCGCCAGGCCATGGACCGTCGGAACCTGGGCGGCGTCGGCGGCCAAGACCGTCCCGGGGAACGCCAACACGGCGGCCGCCAGCAGCGCGGCCAGGCGATTACGTAACATCGACGAGATCCTTCTGATCGCGCGACATGTCGCGCCTTGCTGAAGATGAGCCGGCCTGAGCCTGATCGGCTCGCGCCACCGGCTAGCGGACGTACGCCGTATCTATCGTGCGACGTCACCGCAAGCCGAACGCTAGTTTGCCAGATACAGTGTCAGGCGCTGACCGGGTTGTAAATACTGGCTGCTGTCGAGGGCGTTCCAGCGCGCAATATCCGAAGCGGCGACGTCATGACGCTGGGCGATACCGCTGAGACTGTCGCCGGGCTGGACCTGTACCACCAGGGTGTCTGCGCGGGTGTCGAGCGTCTCGCGACCCAGCGGAACCCGCAGGGTCTGGCCGATACGGATGGTGTCGCCACTCAGACTGTTCTCCTGGCGCAGTACACTGACCGGGACCGAATGGCGGGCGGCGATCGCCGACAGGGTATCGCCGCGTTTCACCCGATAGCGCTGCCAGCTGGCCATGGCCTGGGGCGGCTGATTGGCGAGCGCGCTCACCAACGTTTCGCGCGCCTTGGTCGGGACCAACAAGGTCGGAGCGCGGCGTGGCAGCGTAACGTTCTGGAGCAGCCCGGGATTGAGCGCTTCCAGCTTGGCTTCGCTCACGCCGGCCAGCTTGGCGGCCTGTTCGAGATCGATCTGACCCGGCACCTCGACGCGCGCGAAGGCCGGCTTGTCGGCGATGGCGGGCAGGTTGATGCCGTAGTAGTCGGGGCGGGCGATGATCAGGGAGAGCGCCAGCAGCTTGGGCACGTAGTTCATCGTCTGGCGCGGCAGTCGAAGGTCCCAGTAGCTTCCCGACTTGCCCTGGGCGAGGGCATTGCGTATTGCATGGTTGACGGTGCCGGCGCCGGCATTGTAGGCCGCCAGCGCCAACTCGAAATCGCCGTCATACCACTGATCGGCCTGTTGCTGGAGGTAATCGAGCGCCGCCCGCGTCGAACTGATCACGTCGAGCCGGCCGTCGTACCACCAGTCGCGCCGCAATCCCAGGGCGTCGCCGGTGCCGGGCATCAATTGCCACAGCCCGGTGGCGCCCCCAGCGTGCTGGGCAGTAGGGTCGTAGGCGCTTTCGATGAAGGGCAGCAGGGCAATCTCGCCGGGCATGTCGCGGCGTTCGAGCTCCTCCATGACCCAGTAAAGCCACGGGCTGGCCTGCTGGGCGATCGCGGCCACACTGTGGGGGTGCTTGCGATAGTACTTAAGCCAGCGCTGAACGCGCGGTTCGTCTGCATCGACCTGCCACTGGAAACCGCCGCGCAGACGCTGCCAGGCGTCCTTGCTCACGGCGGGTTCCAGTGCCAGTTCGTTCCAGAAGATCGGGGTCGTTTGTGGTTGTGCCTGCACGGCACCAACGGTCAGGGCTAACATCAAGCCACCCGCCAGGCTTTGAGTCCGGCGGCGGGGCGATCGGTGAGTCATTTCGGGATTTCCTCGTGGGCGCGAAGGGGGGCGTCCATGGGGTTCAAAAGCGGTCCTTCCAGGAGCGCAATGTAGCGAATGTGTTCAATGGCGTATCTGCCGCTCCCTGTGTCGCGGCTCGCGCACGCACGGCCTCGACGGAGACCCGCAGGAAGGGATTGATCTGGCGTTCGCGAGCGATATTGCTGGGCAGGGTCGGTCGCGAGAGATCGCGAGCCTGCTGGCATTCGCTCAGATAGCGGTCGCGGGCCGGGTTGTCGGGCTCTACGGCTTGGGCGAAGTGCAGATTAGCCAGCGTATATTCGTGTGCGGCGAAGACCAGCGTGTCATCCGGTAGGGCGCTCAAACGGGTCAGCGCGTCGTGCATCTGCTCGGGCGCGCCTTCGAAGAGACGGCCACAGCCACCGGAGAACAGCGTATCGCCACAGAACAGCAGCGGAGGGGTTCCGGCAGCAAAGAAGGCGATGTGATCGAGGGTATGGCCGGGAACCGCCATGACCTCGAAGCGACGCCCCATGACGCGACATTCATCGCCGTCGCCAAGGCGCTCGTCGAGCGCCTGGATATCCGGATTGGCGGGGCCGATGACGTGGGGGGCGTAGCGTTTGGCGAGTTCCGCGAGGCCGCCGGTATGGTCGTGATGATGGTGAGTGATCAGGATGGTCGTCAGGTTGAGTCCCTCACGCTCGAGCAGCTCGATCACCGGTGCGGCGTCGCCGGGATCGACGACCGTAACATCGCTGCTGGTATCCTGGCGCAACAGCCAGATATAGTTGTCGCTGAAAGCCGGAATCGGTGTCACGCTCAACATGAAGAGTTTATCCTCGGCGCGGTTGTTGGCAGCCAGAAGTGTGTGATTAACCGTTACCCGCGCGTGCGCGGCGCAACTCCGGCTGCGTAAAATGGCCCAACCTTGGGGGGATCGAGCCGCTGTGTCAAATTCGCAGTCAACGGTCGAATTGGCTCGACTGGTACGCGAGGGACGTCGCTACTGGTCGACGCAAGCCGGCCTGGCACACTGGCAGGCCGAGCGGGCATGCCTGGGGCCGATATGCGAAAATCTCTTTGGTGCCCATAGCTTACAGCTGGGAATGGCGCCGCGGCTCAGTGACATGTGTCCCATTCGCCACTCTCTGACCTGGTCACCAACCCGCGAACTCGCCAGCGATGCGGCGACAGTGATCAGTGCTCCCGACAGCCTGCCGCTAGACGACGAAAGCATGACCCTCGTGGTCATACATCATCTGCTAGAAGTCATACCCGAGCCGCATCGGCTTCTTCAGGAGGCGACGCGGCTGGTCGCCGACGACGGCCGACTGGTCCTGTTCGGCTGGTCGCCCTGGAGCTTCGAGGGGTGTCGCCGGCCCTGGGCCGGGCACCGCAAGGTCCTGCCCTGGCGTGGCCAGTGGCGAACGCCGGGGCGGCTCAAGGACTGGCTGACGTTTGTCGACTTCGAGATCGAGCGGGTAGACTACTGCGGGTTTCGCCTGCCCGGCGGATACCCGCGCAACGCCGGCCTGGAGACTTTCGGACGGCGCCACAACCTGCCTCTAGGCGATACCTACATGATTCGTGCGCGACGCCGCAGCCAGTGGGCGCAGGTCGTTCGGCCGCGGTTAAGAACACCTGTGGTGGGACGCTCGCTGTTGGGACACGCCCCGCGGGTGGCAAGCAATGACCATGAACGCGAAAGGATGACCGAGGTTGACTGAACACGACTTACCCCGGGTAACCATTTATACCGACGGCGCCTGTCGCGGCAATCCCGGCCCGGGTGGCTGGGGCGCACTGCTCAGCTCCGGCGAACACGAGAAGACGCTCAACGGCTTCGAGCGGCAAACCACCAACAACCGCATGGAGTTGACGGCCGCGATCATGGCGCTGCGCGAGCTCAAGCGATCCTGCCGCGTCGCCTTGCACACCGATTCGGAATATCTGCGCAAGGGCATCACCGAGTGGATCCACGGTTGGCAGAAGCGCGGCTGGAAGACGGCCGCCCGGCAGCCGGTCAAGAATGCCGAATTGTGGCGGGAACTGCTGGCCGAGTCGCAACGCCATCAGATGGAATGGCACTGGGTCAAGGGACACAGTGGCCATCCCGGCAACGAACGCGCCGATGCCTTGGCCAATGCGGCCATCGACGCGGCAACGCTAGCTGGCTGAACCAACGCTTCGTTCCTCTCAACAACTATCGAGATTGTCATGCGTCAGATCGTCCTCGACACCGAAACGACCGGTATAGACCCCAAGGAAGGGCATCGTTTGATAGAGATCGGCGCCGTCGAAGTGATCAATCGGCGGCTGACCGGTCGCAGCTACCATCAGTACATCAATCCCGAGCGAAGCATCGAGGCCGAAGCCGTCCAGATCCACGGCATCACCGACGAGCGCGTGGCCAACGAGCCGCGCTTCGCCGAGATTGCCGATGCGTTCTGGGAATTCATCCTCGGCGCGGAACTGGTCATTCATAACGCGGCTTTCGACGTTGGCTTCATCGACCATGAGTTCCAGTTGTTGCGGGCGCTGCGTGGCGAACCGGTGCTGGGCCCAGTCGCCGATCATTGCGGGATTCTCGATACGCTGAAAATGGCGCGCGACCGGCACCCTGGCCAGCGCAATAGTCTCGATGCGCTGTGCAAGCGCTACGAGATCGATAATGGCCACCGGGTGTTGCACGGCGCCCTGCTCGATGCCGAAATACTGGCCGACGTCTATCTGGCGATGACCGGCGGCCAGACGGCCTTGACTCTCGATGCCGACGCCGGCGAAGCGGCTGAAGGGGGCGTTGCGGCCAGCCGTATCCGCCGCCTGGCGGCGGATCGCCCGCGGCTCGCCGTGCCGTTGCCCAGCGATGAGGAGTGGGCCGCCCACCAGGCCAAGCTGGCGAGCATCCGCGAAACGGCGGGCGAGTGCCGCTGGGACGCGATGGGCGACTGGAACCCGCGGCCGGCCGAACACTGATGTTTCGCCGCGATCTGCCTGCCGCCGAACGCCACAGCGGCGGAGTGTACATCCGGCTGGACTCCCGAGGGCGCATCGCCCCGGGACGAGACGGCGGCTTTCTCGAGAGCGTCGCGACCTGGCCCGACGGCGTCCAGCCGCTGGGTTTCTGGCACGATCAACCCGTTGCCGTGCTCGTCGAAGCGGCGGAACACGACTGGCCTTCGGCGCGGCAATGGCTCGGCGAACTGGGCGAGTCGCACTTCATGTTGCTGTCTACCGCGCTGCAGGTCGTGACCTGGCAACGCGATCATCGCTTTTGTGGCCGCTGTGCGAGCCAGACTCGGCGGATTGCCGGTGAATTCGCCATGCATTGCGATAGCTGCGGTCAGCGTAACTACCCACGTATTTCACCCTGCATCATCACGCTGGTCACGCACGGCGAGGATCTGCTGTTGGCACGCAGTCCGCGCTTTCCCGCCGGACGCTATTCGACCCTGGCCGGCTTCATTGAGCCCGGCGAGGCCGCTGAAGACGCCGTGCGCCGCGAGGTTTACGAGGAAGTCGGGCTGAGCGTCGGACGTGTCACCTACTTCCGCAGTCAACCCTGGCCCTTTCCGCACTCGCTGATGCTGGGCTTCTTCGCCGAAGCCGCCAGCCGGCGCATTCGCATCGATGGTGTGGAAATCGCCGATGCGGCGTGGTTCACCCCGCGCCGCCTGCCGCAGTTGCCACCGGCCTATTCGATCTCGCGGGCGCTGATCGAGGCCCATCTGCAAGGTGTCAGGGCAAGGTAGGCGACCGCGAGGCAGCTATCGGCTATAATCCCGGCCCGCGCCAATCGCGCATCGCTTGCGAGGGTTCCCTCACCCCTCGGATAACCATCGTCAGTAAAAAGGACCTCGAATGCTTGCCCTGACCGATTATCAACATCGGCGCTGCCTGTTGGCCATGGTGGCGTTGCACATCGTCGTCATTACCGCCAGCAACTACTTGGTGCAGTTGCCTTTCACGATCGCCGGATTGCACACCACCTGGGGCGCGTTCAGCTTCCCGTTCATCTTCCTGGCGACCGACCTTACCGTTCGACTGTTCGGCAAGACACCGGCGCGCCAGATCATTGCCCGGGTGATGTTTCCGGCATTGATCATTTCCTATCTGCTCTCGGTGCTGTTCGAGAAGGGCGAGTTCCGCAGCCTGGCTGCGCTGGGCGAGTTCAACCTGTTCGTCGCGCGCATCGCTCTGGCCAGCTTCATGGCCTACGTGATCGGCCAGTTGCTCGACATCCAGGTCTTCGATCGCCTGCGACGCAGCGCCCGCTGGTGGGTGGCGCCTGCACTGTCGACGGTCGTCGGCAATCTAGCCGATACCTTCGCCTTCTTTTCGATCGCCTTTCATGACGGGCCGGATGCCTTCATGGCCAGTCACTGGGTGGAAATCGCCTGGGTCGATTACGCCGTCAAGCTGAGCATTTCATTACTATTATTCTTGCCGATGTACGGGTTGCTGCTGGGGTGGCTGACGCGTCGTCTGCTGGTCTGGGGCGCGCAGCCGACCCGCGAGGGTGTCTAGCCCCGAGACTATCGAGATTCCTCCATTCGCGTTGACACAAGGAGAGGCTTCGCATGACCCACACCATCGCTTTGCATCATCAGGTCAGCGGCCCCGAGCAGGGTGTGCCGCTGGTGATTCTCCATGGCCTGTTCGGCAGTGCCGACAACTGGCGTTCGCATGCCAAACAATGGCAGGAGCAGCGTCGTGTGGTGGTGGTCGATCTGCGCAATCATGGCCGCTCGCCGCATGCGGCGACCATGACCTACGCGGCTATGGCCGAGGATGTCGTTGCACTGCTCGATCGACTGGGAATAGAACGCTGCGATCTGCTGGGGCACTCAATGGGCGGCAAGGTCGCCATCAGCGTGGCGCGCCTTCAGCCGCAGCGTCTGGCATCGTTGATCGTCGCCGATATTGCCCCGATAGCCTATGACCATGGCCATGAGGACATTTTCGAGGCCATGCGTCAGGTCGAGCGCGACGCGCCTGAGTCACGCAAGCAGGCCGATGCGGCGATGGCCACGCATGTCGAGACGCCGGCGATCCGCATGTTTCTGGCAACCAATCTGGAGCGTGGCGATGACGGTGTCATGCGCTGGCGAGTCGGGCTCGACGAGATCGAGGCCGCGTATGCCGACATCGCCGCCGAGCCGGCCGGTGAGGACCGCTATTCGGGGCCGACCCTGGTCGTTCGCGGAAGCCGCTCGGACTACGTCGACGACGCGCTGCTGTCGCAGGTCAAGGCGGTATTGCCCGAAGCGCAGGTGGTTACCTTGGATGCCGGGCATTGGCTGCATGCCGAGGCGCCGGAAGCCTTCCATGAGGCCGTGGATGAGTTCCTGGCCGAACGTGATCAAGGGGAGGGGTAAAGGCGATTCCGTTCGTTGGCAGGGGCCGTCAGGGCGTCTGGATCTCCACGGCGAGGCGTGACACCGGGGTGATTTGCTCGATCAGCCCACGGGCTTTCAGATACGCTTCGAAGCGCGCATAGCGCTGGGGTTGAAGCAGGCTGGGGCGCAGCGCCATGAATCGCAGCACGTCAGGCCAGGCGGCACGGTTCTCTGGCGTATCGAGCGCCGGTTCGGCCGTGCTGATCAACTCCCAGCCGGCTTGTGGGTGCTTGACCAGCCAGGCGGTGGCCCGTTCCAGGGCATCCAGGAAATGACTGATGTCACGGCGATGTTCGCTGAGATCGTCGCGATTGGCGACCAGGATCAGCGCGTCGTGTAGCGGTATGCCGCTGTCGTCGATGGAGAATTCACGGGTGGCTACGCCCTGCTGAGCGCTCTGGCGACGATCCAGCGGTCTCAACGTGCCGACCACGGCATCGACCTCGCCGCGGGCCAGGGCCTGGCTGAGCGAGAAGTCGACACGCTCGAGCTTGATCTCCTCGAGGCCGAAGCGCTGTTGTTCGAGCAAACCATCGAGCAGCACCCGGGCCTCGTCCTCCACCGCATAGCCGATGGTTTTGCCCTTGAGATCGGCCAGCGATGCGATGCCGCGGTCCGCACGGACCAGGATTCCACTGAGCGGCACGGGAATCAACGTGCCGACCCTGACCAGGGGGAGGCCGCGATCGACCAGGCGATGCAAGGTCGGCTGAGACATCAGGGCCAGGTCGGCACGCTCGGCCGCCACCAGCTTGGGCGGCACGTTAGGGTCGGCCGGCGCGTTGAAGGTGACGTCGAGTCCCTCCTGGTCGAGCAGGCCGCGCTCGCGGGCAACGATCAGTGCCGCGTGGTAGGGGTTGATGTACCAGTCGAGCATCACATGCAGGCTATGAGTCGGCGGCGGCGTGATGGCCTCCGGCTCGCTTTGGACGAAGCGTGGCTTGGGCGGGACGAGTAGCGGCGCCTCGCTACCTTCGGAGAGTTGCTGAATCAGCAGGTTGTCGCGAACAGTGCTGCTCGCTGCGACATCATCGGACTCGCCGGTCACCAATTGCAGCGCAGTTTCGACGGCGCTCTTGGCGAGTGACGGTTCGGCCTGCGCTAGGTGGGCGACGAGCGCCAAGACGAGACCTAACAGGATGGCCGGAAAACGGCTCTCCAGCATCACTTACGATTCCTTCTAACGCGCGATGAGATGGCCCGCGTAGCGGCGAGGGCGGCGCTCCAGTCTAGCCCGGAGGATATTGGACTGGCTAGCGAAGCCGTTGATTCGGCGTTGTAAACGGCCCCTTGGCAATGCGCGAGCGACGCCGAAGGGCGCCTACGCGGCTACTGGAACGCATGACATACTAACGGGAATCAGCAATCCGACATGGACCACAATGGATAGTATCAACACGCTGTTCCTGTTCACCGGCTCCTTGCTGGCACTCAGCATCCTGGCGAGCCGCCTGTCGTCGCTGTTCGGCCTTCCCTTGCTGTTGATATTCCTGGGGCTGGGCATGCTCGTCGGCGAGGATGGCTTGCTGGGCATCGAATTCAGCAACTACTCGCTGGCTTTCATCATCGGTCATCTCGCCCTGGCGATGATCCTGCTCGACGGCGGGCTGCGTACCCGCCTGAAGACCTTTCGCGTCGGCTTCAAGCCGGCGCTATCGCTGGCGACGCTGGGGGTCTTTCTGACCAGCGGCGTCGTTGGGCTGTGCGCCATGTGGCTTCTCGATCTCAGTCTCGTTCAAGGCTTGTTGGTGGGGGCGATAGTCGGATCGACGGATGCCGCGGCGGTGTTCTCGATGCTCGGTGGGCGGGGGCTCAACCTGAATGAGCGCGTCGGGGCCACGCTGGAAATCGAATCCGGCACCAACGATCCGATGGCCATTTTCCTGACCATGACGTTGGTCGAGGTGCTGACCGGCGAGATCGGTGGTCCCGTCGATACCTTGCTGCTGTTCGTCAACCAGTTCGGGTTGGGGTTGCTGATCGGTGTGGGCGGCGGCTGGCTCATCGGCAGGTTGCTGCGTTGGCTAGATCTGGCCCCGGGGCTATATTCGTTACTGACCCTGGGGCTGGGGTTCTGCGTCTTTGGGCTCACCAGCGCGCTGGATGGTAGCGGCTTTCTGGCGATCTATCTGACCGGGCTCATGGTCGGCAATCAACCGGGACGACATCTCAGCTTCATTCTACCCGTACACGATGGCCTGGCCTGGCTCAGCCAAATCGGGCTATTCCTCGTGCTGGGTTTGCTGGTGACGCCAAGCGAGATGATGAACTATGCGGTTCCGGCTACCTTGCTGTCGCTGGTGTTGATTTTCGTGGCCCGTCCGCTGGCGGTTATCGTGGCCATCAAGCCATTCTTTCGTTTTCGCTGGCGAGAGCTCACCTTCATATCCTGGGTCGGTTTGCGTGGCGCAGTGCCGATCGTACTGGCGATTTTTCCGGTTATCGGCGGCGTGGAAAATGCCGAGCTGTACTTTAACGTGGCCTTTTTCGCGGTACTGATATCGCTGCTCGTCCAGGGTAGCAGCCTCTCTCCCGCGGCCCGGCTCACCAGGGTCCTGGTGCCTGCACGAACTGCCCCCAACCGGCGCGGCCCGCTGGGCGTCCTGCCGGAAAACGATTACGAGATGTTTGTCTACCAGGTCGAAAACGATGCCCTTGAAGACACGCCCATCCGCTTGTTGCGTTTTCCTTCTGGGGCGATGATCTCGGCACTGTTCCGGCAGCATGCGATGTTGCACCCCAAGGGCAATACCCGGCTGCGTATGGGCGATGTGCTTTGCATCATCGGCCGCAGTGATGATCTACCCGCGCTGAATCGGCTTTTCAACGGCGATGCACGCCTGAAGCAGGAGCGCGCATTCTTCGGCACCTTCACCCTCGATGCAGGCGCCCTGATGCGCGACGTGGCGGATGCTTACGGTTTGACGTTGAGCCCTGGTGAGCAGGAGATGACGCTTGGCGAGTTCGTATCCTTGCGCGTCGGTGGCCATCCCGTTATCGGCGACGATATCGACTGGCACGGCTTTCAATGGGTCATCAGCGAAATGGACGGTAATCGCGTCAAGCGCGTGGGTTTGCGCCTGTACTGATCAAAACGCCATGAAGGCAGGTAAGAGGGGGAGAGAACGCGCGGAGCAAAGCGTTGCCCCGCTCAAGGGCGTGAAGTCTTTATAGGCAGGCCCGCTTCCGGCCGCTTCAGGAGCCGAGCCGGGCGGGCACAGGCTTTTTTGAGATTTAGCCGAAACTGCGCTGGTTTTCATTCAGCCAGTCGCCGCATTGAGTACCGGCCCCAGCCCAGTCCTCGTTTACGTGCGTCACGAGCAACGCGTCCTGGCTCGTCAGGTGTGGCCGAAGCTGATCGCGAATATCCGTTGCGTTGCATGGCGCTTCGATTAGCCAGCACCCATCCATGACATGCAGATGCTTATAGGTCTCCAGCGCATCGTAGAAGGCGGCATATTCATCGGGGAGATTAAGGTCGTAATGAACTGAAAAAATGGGCATAAGGGCACCCTGCGCTAGTGTATTTATTGATCATGACTACGATACATTCACTTACAGTGGTCTATCAAACCTATTGTATCGAGCCCGGTAAAGACCATGCGAGAGTAAACGTTTAGTTAAAAAGAACGTCTCTCTTTAGTGGCAATTGCTATCATTTATGCTTATGGTTTTTTTGCTTATTTATTATAAGTCGGTCAACGTTGGCTCTATCGACGATGACGTTCCAAGGGATGAGCTGCTTATTCTCTTTAGAACCACCTAACGATAGCCAGGTTGCAAAAGACCGTACGGCACATAGTATAGAAAGCCGCATAACGGAACTTGCAGTAACGAAGCAGTAACGAAAAGGCCCCGCTGAGCGGGGCCTTTTGCGAGGCTTGGCGGAGGGACAGGGATTCGAACCCTGGGAAGGCTATAAACCTTCGCCGGTTTTCAAGACCGGTGCATTCAACCGCTCTGCCATCCCTCCGGCTTACGGAGGCGTATACTACCATTTTTTTCTCGGTCGTCAACTCCTTGGCGGCAATCAATACAAAGCCTTATAAGCGAATGGTGGCTGGGCATGTGGGTGGCCGCGCGGTCGCGCAGTATGTCCGCTGCGTTTTTTGGCCTTTCTCAAAGTGACTGCTACGGTTGGGGGAGAGCGTTAAGGCGCTTGCATGGAAGCGATACAAGGAGAGCGAGATGAATAGCGATCAGGTAAAGGGCAACTGGAAACAAGTCAAGGGCGAAGCCAAGAAGCGCTGGGGCAAGCTTACCGATGACGACCTGGATACCGTCGACGGCGAATACGAGCGCCTGATCGGCGTGCTCCAGGAGCGCCATGGCATGGCCCGCGAAGAAGCCAAGAAAGAGGTCGATGACTTCTACGGCAAGCTTTGATTGGCGTAACGAGCCACAAAGCCATACAGGCAAGCAGGAGCAAGACATGGAAATCACGATCCTGAACGCAGGCGAGGACGAGACAGCCTTTCACGATACGGTCGCGGGTGAAGTAGGAACCGCACTACGCAAGGCTGGCAAGGACTATATCGGGCAGCGCGCGCTTTCCGAGAACCAGCTTTTGGCGATGCAACAGGACGAGCCCGACGCCTTGAGCCAGCTCGAAGCGGATATGACGACTCATGCGCTGGAAGTCGTCAACGTGCGTCAGGATTCTGGCGTTGCCTTGCGCCTTAATCTGCAAGGCAGTAAGAAGACTTGAATCAGGCTGCCTCATAACCAGGTGCAGCAATATACCAAGCCCCGGCATGCCGGGGCTTGTCTTTACGAAAGGACATGCCTGCAAACGGCGACGAGGATATTGCGAGTCATGCCAGGGCCGTGTCCGGAGTGGAGTCGATGAGCGAGATACTCCAGCGTTTTGCCATCAATAGGACAGGCACGGATTATATCGTGGGCGATATCCATGGCTGTTACGGGCTGTTGCAGGCGACACTCGCTCGCAAGGGTTTTGATGCCGCCCATGATCGGTTGTTCTGTGTCGGCGATCTGATCGATCGCGGCCCCGACTCGCGGGCCTGCCTGGAGCTGGTTTTCGAGCCGTGGTTCCACGCGGTGCGCGGCAACCATGAAGAGCTTGCCGCCAAGGCCCTGCAAAGCGGCGACTGGGCGCTGTGGATCGAGAACGGTGGAGGCTGGGCCTTGAGTGAAGAGCCTGGCCAGTTAGCCGGATTGCTGGAAGAGGCGTTGTCCCGCATGCCCTACGCCATCGAGGTGGCACTCGGTGATGCCAGGGTCGGAATCGTGCATGCCGAACCGCCGGGCGACTGGCTGGCCATAGAGCGACAGGGTCATGCGTTGAAGCAACAGCTGACCTGGTCTCGCCGGCGTATCGCCACTCGCCATGAAGCGCGCATCGCCCATATCGATGGCGTGGTGGTTGGCCACACCATCCTTGCCGAGCCGACGAACCTGGGAAACGTAAGATACATCGACTTGGGGGCGTTCAGTACCCACGTCCTGCATATCGAAGCGCTGCGCGAAAGCGCTTGCCATTTTTCTAGCAATACATAAGCCAGCGAACGAGATAAGCCCTCGAAAACGCGTCGTTGTCGCTTGCGCGGGGAACCCGCAGGCGGCATGCTAGGTCATACTCATAGTTTCCCTTCAACACTCGTTCCCTTTAACGACAGGAGCCTGAAATCATGGCCTATCAGTCATCGCAGGTCAGCGATCGCCACACGTCGGCGTTAGCGACCAACAAGGTATTGCGTAACACCTACATGTTGCTGTCGATGACGCTGCTGTTCTCGGCAGTGACCGCCAGCGTAGCCGTCGCCATGGGCGTCGGTCAGATGAATATCCTGATCTTCTTCATTGGCGCCTATGGCCTGATGTTTCTGGTTCACAAGACCGCCAACTCGGCGGCGGGTCTGCTGGCCACCTTCGCTTTCACCGGCTTCATGGGCTTCACCCTCGGCCCGGTGATCAATCTTTACCTGTCGATCCCCAACGGCGGCCAACTGGTCATGACAGCGCTCGCCATGACCGGGGCGACCTTCGTGGGGCTGTCCGCCGTGGCCTTGATCACGCGCAAGGATTTCGGCTTCCTGAGCAACTTCCTGATGGCCGGCGCCATCGTGCTGATCCTGGCCATGGTCGTGGCGATGATCTTCAATATCGGCGCCCTGGCACTGGCGGTTTCCGCCGGGTTCGTGCTGTTCTCCTCGGCGGTCATCCTCTACCAGACCAGCGAGATCGTGCATCGCGCCGGTGAGACCAACTACATTCTGGCGACCGTGACGCTCTACGTCTCGATCTACAACCTGTTCCTCAGCCTGCTTACGCTGCTGGGCGTCATGAACGACGATTGAGCTTGGCCCTTGCGATGAAAGAACCCTCGCCGGGTTACCGGCGAGGGTTCTTGCTATCTATAGGACTCGTACCCAGAAACTCCATGGGGACAGGGCGGTTACAATCGTTGCCTTCATCGCAGGGCGTACCCGACAATGAGCGCTGATTCAGAAGGGGATCGATATGCGCTATGGCCTGGTCGTAATGGGCGGACCCTATTCTCATCAAGCGTCGCATTCGGCGTTGCGCTTCGCTCAAGCCGTAGTCGACCGCGGCCACCGGCTGGAGACCGTGTTCTTCTATCACGACGGGGTCTACAATGCCTCGCGGTTGAGTGCGCCGCCACAGGATGAGCCGCACCTGGGCGATGCCTGGCTGCGCTTGGCCGAATCTCAGGGCACCGAGTTACTGGTATGCGTGGCGGCGGCCTTGCGGCGAGGCATGATCGATGAGCGCGAGGCGCGGCGCCACGGCAAGCCGGCCTACAATGTCGAGCCTCCCTTCGAACTTGCCGGATTGGGCCAACTGGTGGAGGCCGGCATGACCCATGACCGCCTGGTGACATTTTCGCCCTGACGCGGAGGTTGCATGGATAACCCGCAAACGATACTGGTGATGCTGCGCCACGCTCCCCACGACAGCAGTTGGCTGCGTGAAGGTCTCGACGTCGCGCTGGTCGCTGCTGCCCTCGGCCAGGACGTGACCCTGCTGTTTCTCGGCGACGGTGTCGAGGCGCTACGTGATGGTCAGCAGGCCGGGCCGCTCGGGCAAAAGGGCAGCCATGCCACGCTCGACATGCTGGCCATGTACGATATCGACGATATCCGCGTCGATCTCGAGTCGCTGACCAGGCGGGGGCTCACCGTGGAGCAGCTCAACTGGCCGGCGGCACTGCTGTCGAACGACGCCTTGCCCGGCCTGCTTGCAGCGAGCGCGTCGGTTTTCAATTTCTGATGTCGTCCGGCGAGGAGCCGTTTGGCCATGCTTTTGCACCTGCTTAATCGCTCTCCGGCTTCGAGCGGCGTGGCGCACGATGTGTTGCGCGCGATGGGCCCCGACGATCGGTTGCTGCTGATAGAGTCGGGGGTCTATGGCGCGGTAGGTCCTCAGGCAACGCTGTTTTCGGCGCTGCATGGACGCTGCTTCGCGCTGGCTGATGACCTCGCCTCGCGGGGCTTGAGCGAATGCTGCGCAGACTGGATAACGGTTCTGGACATGCAGGGCTTCGTCATGCTGACGGAAGAAACCCAACGCACGGTGAGCTGGTTCTGATGGCCACTACGACACCCGCACGACATCTTGACGTCGACCAGCGCCGAGTGGCGCTGGATCCGGAAGGCTATCTCGTCGACCTCGACGACTGGTCGCCCGCCGTCGCCGAGGCGCTGGCCACTGAGGAGGGGCGCGAGTTGACCGACGAACACTGGCAAGTGATCGAGATTTTGCGCGACTTCTATCGACGCTACGAAATGGCGCCGGCGATGCGCCCCCTGGTCAAGGCGGTCGGCCAGCAGTTGGGAGCCGACAAGGGGCGTTCGATCCATCTCATGCGCCTGTTTCCCGACAGCCCGGCCAAGGTCGCCGCGCGGCTGGCGGGGTTGCCCAAGCCCACCAACTGCCTGTAGGGCGACGCCCGTGAACTTTCTCGCACATGGCTGGTTGGCCCGCGGCGGTACGGATGAGTTCCTGTATGGCAACCTGATCGCCGATGGGGTCAAGGGAGTCGATCTCAGCGAATGGAGTCCTGCCATCGCTGCCGGAATACGCCATCATCGTCGGGTGGACGCCTGGGTGGACCAGCACCGCGTGGTGCGCGGGGCCCGCTCGCGGGCGCCGGATGCGGGACGTCGTTATGCAGGGATCGCGCTGGACATGGTCTGGGATCATTTCGTCGCCCGCGATCATCTCGACCCAGCGCTGATCGATCGCTGCTATCGGGTCCTGGCGGTGCGCACCGCACCGGCTCGCCTGGCAACGATGGTGCCGGTGCTCATCGAGCAGGATTGGCTGTCGCGCTACGCCGATCTCGACTTCACCTGTACGGCCATCGCCAACCTGGGCCGGCGCTTGCAGGGCCCCAATCGTCTCGCCGAGCTAGTGCCCTGGATCGAGGCCGACTACGCAGGCCTGGAGCGGGATTTTCTCACGCTATGGCCTGCGCTCAACCGCGAATTGGCTATCACGCGCGAAACGTAGTTATCCCTCGGTCAGCCACAGGCAACTGATGCGATCCCCCTCGTTGATGTCGCTGTGGGCCGGAATATCGGCGAGAGCGTCGGCGCCGACACAGGAAGACAGCACCGCCGAGTTCTGATCGGCGAAGGCGTGCGCGACGATTCCCCCAGCGCCGAACTCGAGCTTCACGCGCATGAAGTGACGCCGCGCCTGGGTGCGGGTCGAAAACCCAGCGCGGGCGGGCAGGCGAGGCAACGCAGCAAGCTCGTCGCAACCCAGTAGGGCGCCGATCAGCGGGCGCAGGTAGAGCCAGGCACCGACGAAACTCGAAACGGGGTTGCCGGGCAGGCCGACGAACCGGGCCTCGCCATCGGCATGAGGCAAGCGGCCCAGCGCCAACGGCTTGCCCGGGCGCATCGCCAGGCGCCAGATATCGAGCCTGCCGAGGCGCTCCAGCGCGGCCTTGACGTGATCCTCTTCGCCGACGCTCACTCCGCCGCAGGAGACGACGACGTCGGCCCGTTGCGCCGCCTCGGCCAGCTGCTGACAGGTCATGGCGAAATCGTCCGGCAACGTGGCCGTATATACGACATCGCCCCCGAAGCGGGTCAGCAAGCGCACCAGCATCGGCCGGTTGCTGTTGTAGATCTGCCCTGGCGCGAGTGGCTGCCCGGGTTCGATGAGCTCGTCTCCGGTGGTCAGCAAGGCGATGCGTGGGCGGCGACGAACGCTCGCCGAAACGATCCCTTGGCCGGCAATGTGTCCCAAGGCTGCGCCCTCGAGGCGCGTTCCGGCGGGTAACAGGGTGCAGCCGGCCGCCACGTCGCGGCCACGGCGCCGCACGTTTTCGCCGGGAACGGCGCCGGCCGGTATCAATGCGCCACCCTCGTGCAGCTCGATCTCTTCCTGCATCACCACGCAGTCGGCGCCCGGAGGGATCTCGCCCCCGGTGAATATTCGCGCGCAACTGTGCGGCGCCAACGGTTCCGGTGCGCTGCCGGCGGTAATGCGCTGGCTGACTGGCAGCAGCGTGCCGGCATCCGCGGCGCGCAGGGTGTAGCCGTCCATCGCGCTGTTGTCGGCAGGTGGCACATCGCGCATGGCCGTCACCGGATCGGCGAGCACGCGCCCGGCGGCATCCTCGATCGCCAACTGCTCGCCGGGGAGCGGCGAGACATCGGCCAGCAGGGCCTCGAGCGCTGCCTCCACGCTTTGCAAATCGGCCTGTGAGTCAGCCATGCGTCCCTCGCCCGGGAATCACCAGATTGGCGTAGTTGCATGGCTGATGTCGGCTGTCGAGCTGCTCGCGCAGGATGCCTTGCCAGGCGGTCCGGCAGGCGCCGGTTGAGCCCGGCAGGCAGAACACCACCGTGGCGTTGGCCAGCCCGCCGAGGCAGCGACTCTGGATGGTCGAGCTGCCGATCTCCTGCCACGACAGATGGCGGAAAAGCTCGCCGAAACCGTCGATGGTCTTGTCGAGCAGTACCGAGACCGCCTCGGGGGTGGAGTCGCGCCCGGTGAAGCCGGTCCCGCCGGTGGTCAGGATCACCTGGATCGCGGGATCGGCGATCCATTCGGCGACCACGGCGCGAATGCGGTAGACGTCATCGACGACGATCCGCTTGTCGATCAGCCGGTGACCGGCTTCGTCGAGACTCTGGACGAGCGTCTTTCCCGAGCGATCCGTCGATTCGTCGCGGGTATCCGAAACCGTCAGTACCGCCGCGTTGAGCGGCACCAAGCCTCCACGTTCGTCGCTCATGCGTTTTCCTTGCGCTGCTGACGGGCCTCCAGTGCGGCGAGCTGCTCGGGGGTGGCCGGTGCCTGATGGTGGGTCTTCCATTCGCTGTAGGGCATACCGTAGACGTATTCGCGGGCCGCCTCGTAGTCGAGTTCGGCGCCGCGCTCGTCGGCGGCGGCGACCAGCCATTTCGACAGGCAGTTGCGACAGAAGTCGGCCAGAATCATCAGGTCGATGTTCTGTACGTCCTTGTTGGCATCGAGATGCTTAAGCAGCCGGCGAAAGGCGGCGGCTTCGAGCTCGGTACGTGTGGCGTCGTCTAATTCACGCATGGTAACGCTCCGCTTGGAAAACTGAAAAAGGACAGAAGGCCGGCGCTACGCGGGGCAGCGCAGATAGCCGGGTGGCTAGCCGACGTCGGCACGGGTGCAGACGGACAGTACCGAGGCATCCGCCTCGCTGATCGAAACCAGCGCATGGCCCATGTCGCTATCGAAGTAGATGCTGTCGCCTTGCTCGAGCGCCACGGGCTCGTAGAACTCGGTATAGAGCAGGATGCTGCCCTCGAGCACGATCAGGAACTCCTCGCCGTCGTGGCGCACCCACTCCTGGAACTCGTCGAAGCTGCGCGCACGGACGATGGTCTTGAAGGGGATCATGCGCTTCTGGGCGAGCTGATGGGAGAGTAGTTCATGCTCGTAGGTCGGGGTCGGATGACGCTGGCCGTCGCCGGCTCGGGTCAGGTCGCGCCGTCCCATGGTGGCCGTCTGTGGCTTCGGCGGGCGCAGTAACTGCGGCAGGTCGATGCCCAGCCCGCCGATCAGCTTCTGGACCACCGTGAAGGTCGGCGATAGCTGATTGTTCTCGATCTTCGACAGCGTCGAACGCGCCAGCCCCGTACGCTGACTGACGTCTTCGAGCGTCCACTGATTGGCGAGGCGGATCTCCTTGAGCCGCTTGCCGAGGCGCAGCGGTTCGACGAAGGGCTTGCGCCCGGAGGCGATCTGCAGGGCGGCGTCCTGGTCGGTAGTGGCCATTGGCGGTTCACGATCGGAAATTAATTTTCACCCATGCTAGCACACCGCGGGAGCTCCGATCGCCTCTACGACGGCGTTGGCAATGCCAATTGCGACGCCTTTGCCGGGTTGCGGTTTCCACGCCTGCGGAAACATTGCGCTCACTTCGCCGTTGCGAGAGGAACGTAGGGCTGGCCGAGCAGGGCGCGCACATGCGCCGTGGCGCTGCGGCCCAGGGCATCGAGCGCATAGCCGCCCTCGAGCACCGAAACCAGCCGGTTGCCGGCATGGCTACGCGCGACGTCCATGATCAGTTCGGTGATCCAGTGGTAGTCGGCGTCTTCCAGGCAGATATCGCCCAGCGGGTCTTCGCGATGGGCGTCGAAGCCGGCCGAGACCAGAATCAGTTCGGGACGGTGTGCTTGCAGGGCGGGTAGCCAGTCGCGCTCGATCAGCTTGCGGTAAGTGACGCTGTCGCAGCCGGGATCGAGCGGCGTATCGATGACGTTGTCGAAACCGGCGCGCAGGTAGCGCCAGGGATAGAAGGGATACTGGTAGCTGGTACAGATCAGCGTGTCGGGATCGCCACCGAAGATGTCGATCGTGCCATTACATTGATGCACGTCGAAGTCGATAATGGCGATGCGCCGAACGCCGTAGCGCGCCCGGGCGTGGGCGGCGCCGACGGCGACATTGTTGAAGAAGCAAAAGCCCATCGCCTCGGTGGCCTCGGCATGATGGCCCGGGGGGCGAATGGCACAGAATGCGTTGTCGGCCTGATGCCGGAAGACCCGGTCGATAGCCGCCGTGACGGCGCCGGCGGCGAAGCGCGCGGCGTCGAGACTGTCCGGGTTCATGAACGTATCGTTGTCGAGGTTGATCAGCCCCCGCTCGGGCACGCAGCGCTCGAGCGCCTTGAGATGACGCGCCGGGTGGATGCGCACCAATTGTTCGTCGCTCGCCCGCTTGGCATCGGACTGCATGGTCTGCTGGAGCACCCCGGCGAGCGCCATGTGGGCGCGGATGCTTTCCAGCCGCTTGGGACTCTCCGGATGATCCGGCCCCATGTGGTGGCGATCACAATGTGGGTGACTGATAAAGGCTGTGATCATCTCGGGTCTCCGGCCAGCAGCGGGTCACAGTAAACGGCGGCAAGGCTTGCATGACACTGTCCTTAAGTCGTACACAGTGAACAACGTCGAGGCAAGGAGAGAGCAGCGTGAGCACGCGGTTTTTGCGGTATTTCTTCGAACCGAGGACCCTCGCGGTCATCGGTGCCTCGGAAAAGACCCATTCCATGGGCGGGCTGGTGATCCGCAACCTGATCGACAGCGGCTTCCCGGGCAGCATCTGGGCCGTCAATCCCAAGGGCTACGCCAGCGTTCACGACAAGCCGTGCGTCAGGCGTGTTCATGAGTTGCCTCAAGTCCCCGATCTGGCGGTCGTCTGCTCGCCGGTGGCGGGCCTGCCCCGGCTCATCGAGCAACTCGGGCGCTTCGGCGTGCGTGCAGCCATGGTGCTCTCGGGCGGGGCGCATCTCGATGATCGCACTGGCGACGGCGGCTCGATTCGTGAACGCATGCTGGCCTCGGCGCGACGCTCGGGAATCCGTGTGCTGGGGCCTGAATGCCTGGGCATGATAGTCCCGGGGCGGCATCTCAACGCCACCTACGCCAGCCAGCCGGTGAAGGCCGGCCGCGTCGCCTACCTCGGCCAGTCGGGCATGCTCGGCAACGCCATGATCGATTGGGCCGCCGGGCGCGGCATCGGCTTCTCCCACCTCGTTACGCTGGGCGATAGCGTCGACGTGATGCTGGCCGACCTGATCGACTACATCAACCAGTACTCACCCTGCCAGGCGATGCTGCTGCACCTGGAGCGCATCCACGACGCCCAGCACTTCATGACCGCGCTGCGCGAATCGTCGCGCAATCGCTTGGTGCTGGCCATCAAGAGTGGCCGCACGCCGGGCTCCGATTTGTCCGGTGCGCCGCCGACCCCGGGCGTGGCCAACCGCGACGTGATCGTCGATGCCGCGTTGGCCCGTGCCGGGGTGGTCCGGGTCGACGATTCCGACGAGCTGTTCGACGCGCTGGAAACGCTGTCGCGCATGAAGCCGCTGCGCGGGGATCGCCTGGCGATCGTCGCTAACGGCCTGGGGCCGGCCTTGCTGGCAATCGATAAGCTGATCGATGCCGGCGGACGGCTGGCGGAGTTTTCCGAGCAGACACGTCGGGCACTGACCGACGGCGAATTCGACATCAGCCTGCCGGGTCGCAACCCGGTCGATCTGGGCGGCAACGCTTCCCCCGAGCGTTTCGTCGAGGCGCTGGAGGTCGTCGCCGCGGATCCCAATACCGATGCCGTACTGGTGGTTCATGCGCCGACCCGCTTGGCACCGTCGCGGGCGACCGCTCAGGCGGTCGTCGCCAACCGACGGCGCTTCAAGCGCAATCTACTGACCAGCTGGATGGGGCTGGAAGAGGCGCTGTCGGCCCGCCACGAATGCAACCTGGCCGGGATCCCGACTTACATATCGCCCGAGAAGGCGGTCAAGGCCTTCATGCACATGGTGGATTATCAGCGGGTCCAGGCGCAGTTGCAGGAAACGCCGCCGAGCTTGCCGTTTACCACCACCGCGGCGATTCGCGAACGCTGCCATCGCTTGATCGGTGAGGCCAAGACGCGCCAGCGCGATCGATTGACCCACGAGGAGACCGCCCAGGTGCTGGCCGCCTACGGTATTCCGGCGGCGCCGAGCCGCTACGTATTCACCCCGCAGCAGGCCGCCGAGGCGGCCAGCGCCCTGTCGGGGCGCATGGCGCTCAAGATCGTCCATGAACGCAACTGCGTGCCGTTTCGCTATCGTCAGCACCCGCACAAGCTCTCGGCCGGGTTGCTGCAGGACCTGCAGACTCCCGAGGAGGTCGCCGACGGCGTCCGCCGTCTCGGCGCCAAGGTCGAAGAGAAGTTTCCCGACAGTCGCATCTATAGTTACTGTCTGCAGGAAATGCAGCGCGGCAAGCATTCGCTGCAATTGTGTGCGGGCATCACCCGCGATCCGATCTTCGGACCGGTGATTGTCTTCGGTATCGGCGGCTACAAGGTCAACGTGCTGGCCGACCGGCAGGTCGCCTTGCCGCCATTGAACATGACCCTGGCCAACGAGCTGATCGAGCGCACCCACGCGGCGAAACTGATCGGCGAGCATTCCCGCGATCCGCAGCGGGATATCGAGCGGCTCGGGCAATTGCTGGTCAAGCTCTCCCAGATGGCCTCGGACCTGCCCGAGCTCAAGGGCCTGGAGCTCAATCCGCTACTGCTCAACAGCGAGGGCCTGGTGGCCGTCGACTTCGCGATGGATCTCGGCGAGCCGGCACGCCACGCCATCATGCCGTATCCCGAAGAGCTGCGTGAGTGGGTCGAACTGAGCAACGGCATGCGCGTCGAGATTCGCCCGATCCGCGGCGAGGATGCGCCGTTGATCTCGGAATTCCATGCCCAGCTTTCCGAAGAGAGCATTCGTTTTCGCTACTTCCATAACAAGGCCGATCTCAGCAAGCGCGACCTGTCGCGGCTGGCCCAGATCAATTACGACCGCCAAATGGCCTTCATCGCCGAGCATCAGCGCGCCGACGGCAGCAAGGAGATGCTCGGCGTGGTGCGGGTCTGGAACGACCCCGACAACATCCGTACCGAGTTCTCGGTGATCATTCGCGACGACATGCATGGCCATGGCCTGGGGCGACTGTTGATGGAAAAGATGATCCGCTACAGCCGGGGCCTGGGCACCCTGGAAATGGTCGGCAAGATCATGGTCGATAACGGCCCGATGCGCTCGTTGATGAAACGGCTCGGCTTCACCAGTCACTACAACATGGAAGAGCAGGTCGTCGATGCCGTCCTGCGGCTCAACGAACCCGCCAGCGATTGGCAGCGTCATCGCCTCGAGAACCAGCCCTACTGAGCGGTTCTGGAAGCCGAAGCAGGCTTCCGGGGAAGTTGAACCGTTGATCAATCATCAGTAGTTCTGATTTGAAGCTATATTAATAAGATTGTATGATGCGGCAAGAATTATAATCACTCGTTATGGAACTGCGGCGCTGCGATTGCGAAGAGAAATCTTCGACGCGTCGTTTCGTATCAAACAAAACGATCACGACATACAGGCAAAGCCGATGAGCGAAACGCAACAGACCAAGATTCAGGTACGCGGCCTGAGCAAGGTCTTCGGCAACCAGCCGAAGAAGGCACTGGAACTGCGAGACAAGGGCAAGAGTCGCGGGGAAATCCTCGAGCAGACCGGTCAGACACTGGGCCTTTCGAATGTCAGCTTCGATGTCTACGAGGGTGAACTGCTGGTCATCATGGGCCTCTCGGGCTCGGGAAAGTCGACGCTGATCCGCTGCCTCAATCGCCTCATAGAGCCGACCGAAGGCGAGATCGTCATCGGCGGCGAGAACATTCCCAAGCTCTCCGAGAAAGAGTTGCTGCACTGCCGACGTCGCCATTTCTCGATGGTATTCCAGAATTTCGCGCTCTTTCCGCACCGTACCGTGCAGCAGAACGCCGAATACGGCCTCGAGATTAGAGGCATAGACAAGCAGGAGCGTATCCAGCGTGCCCGTGATTCCCTCAAGCAAGTCGGCCTCGAGGGGTGGGAAGACGCCTTGCCCAACCAGCTTTCCGGGGGCATGCAACAGCGCGTCGGCCTGGCACGGGCGCTGGCCAACGATTCGACCGTGATGTTGATGGACGAGGCCTTTTCGGCGCTCGATCCGCTGATCCGCAAGGACATGCAGCAGGAATTGCTCGAGCTGCAGCACCGCATGAAGAAGACCACCATCTTCATCACCCACGATCTCGACGAGGCCCTGAGCATCGGCGACCGCATCATCCTGTTGAAGGATGGCGAGATCGTTCAGATCGGCAAACCCGAGGAGATCCTCACCAATCCCGCCGACGATTACGTCGCCCGCTTCATCGAAGGGGTCGACATGTCGCGCATCCTTACCGCACGCAGTGCCATGCGTCCGGTACGCGCCACCGCACGTGAGGACGACGGTCCGCGCACGGTACTGCGCAAGCTCAGCGAGAACAGCCTGGATTCGATCTATGTCACCAGCCGCGAGCGCAAGCTACTCGGGCTGGTCGAAGCCGACGCCGCCGACCGGGCGGCCAAGGAGGGTGTTCAGTCCATCAAGGAACTGATTCACAACGACTTCCCCAAGGTTGGCCCGGATGAACCGCTGCACAATCTGTTCGCGATGTTCAACGAGAAGAGCTACCCGATCGCCGTGATCGACGAAGACCAGCGCCTGCTCGGCGTGGTGGTCAAGGGCGCCGTGCTGGCGGAACTGGCTGAAGCTGGAGAACACTAAATGGCTATCGATATTCCCCGCATACCGCTCGGCGATTGGATCGAGACCGGCCTGGACTTCCTGACGACCGAGTATTCGTCCGTGACCCGTGGCATCTCACGATTCACCCAGGGCGGGATCAACACCATCAACGATGGCTTGGCCTGGATGCCGGAATGGGCGCTGATGGCGCTCCTCGCACTGCTCTGCTGGCGTGTATCGGGCATCCGCCTGGCGATTGGCTCGTTACTCGGCCTGGCGCTGATCTGGAACATGGGCCTCTGGTACCCCATGATCGAATCGCTGACGCTAGTGGTATTCGCCACCCTGGTGGCCGTGGTCATCGCGTTGCCGGTGGGCATACTCGGGGCGCTGTCCGACCGGCTGTATAGCCTGATCATGCCGGTGTTGGACTTCATGCAGACCATGCCGGCCTTCGTCTACCTGATTCCGGCGATTCCTTTTTTCGGAATCGGTTCGGTCTCGGCGATCTTCGCCACGGTGATCTTCTCAATGCCGCCGGCGATCCGCTTCACCACCCTGGGTATTCGTCAGGTTCCCAAGGAACTCATCGAGGCGGCCGATGCCTTCGGCTCGACACGTAGCCAGAAACTGTTCAAGGTACAGTTACCGCTGTCGTTGCCGACCATCATGGCGGGCATCAATCAGACCATCATGCTGGCCCTGTCGATGGTCGTGATCGCCGCCATGATCGGTGCCGATGGTCTGGGCAGCGAGGTCTGGAAAGCGATTCAGCGCCTGCGCCCGGGCGACGGCTTCGAAGCGGGTATCGCCGTGGTCATCCTGGCCATGCTGCTGGATCGCCTGACCCAGGCGTTCCGCAAACCCACGAAGGCGCGTTAAGACGTCGCAGCCGGTGCCCTGGATGGGCCCGGCGGGTGCCGTTCGGAGGCAGGTGATCGGCACCCGGATTCTCAACCAAAAAGAAGGGGAAAGTGATGAAAACGGTCAATGCTATGTCACGTGCCGTACGTTTCGGTTCGTTGATGATGGTCGCCGGGCTGGGCGCCAGTGGCGTCGTCCAGGCGCAGGAGGAAGGCAAGGGCACGGTGACGCTGGCATACGTCGAGTGGTCATCCGAAGTCGCCTCCACCAACGTGGTTCGCGCGGTACTCGAGGACATGGGCTACGACGTCGAAATGTCGTCGCTGTCGGCGGCGGCGATGTGGCAGGCGGTGGCCTACGGCGATGCCGATGGCATGGTCGCGGCCTGGTTGCCGACGACCCACAAGAACTACCTTGCACAGACCGAGGACAAGGTCGTCGATCTGGGCACCAACCTCGACGGCACCAAGCTCGGCCTCGCAGTACCGGCCTATACCGACATCGACTCCATCAAGGAGTTCGGCGAGAAGGCCGACCTCGTCGATGGCGAAATCATCGGTATCGATCCCGGCGCCGGTCTGATGGGCCTGACCGAGGACGTCATCGACGAGTATGGCCTTCAGGGCGACATCAAGCTACGCAGCGGGAGCGGCGCCACCATGACCGCCGCGCTGCAGTCGGCCATCCAGAACAAGGACGACATAGTCGTTACTGCCTGGACGCCGCACTGGATGTTCTCGCGCTGGGATCTCAAGTATCTCGACGATCCCAAGAACGTCTATGGCGATGCCGAGCAGATTCATACCATCGTCCGCCAGGGCCTCGAGAAGGACATGCCGGCAGTCTACGAAGTCCTCGACAACTTCGAATGGACACCGGAGCAGATGGGCGAAGTCATGCTCATGAATCAGGAAGAGGGTGCCGACCCCTACGCCAACGCCCAGAAATGGGTCGAGGAACACCCCGAGGTCGTCAACGAATGGAAAGGCGAGAGCTAAGCCTTCGCTCCGGCGAGATCCGTTGACGCGAAAGCGCCCGGCCTAGGCCGGGCGCTTTTTCGTATAGGGCTCGTGACGGCTTCAGGGCGCCAGACGCACCTTGTTCCAGCTGTCGTCGTGACGCCGGTAGCGCAGCCGGTCGTGAAGACGATCGGTCTGACCCTGCCAGAATTCGACAATCTCCGGCACGACGCGATAACCGCCCCAGTGCGGTGGGCGATCCACCTCCTGGCCGTTGTAGAGCCGCTCGAAGCGATCCTTGCGCTCCTCGATCCACGTCCGGTCGGGGATCTCGACGCCTTGCTGCGATATCCAGGCACCCAACTGGCTGGCCCGTGGGCGATTCTGGAAGTAGTGATCCGACTCGCTCTCGTCGACCTGAACCACTCGCCCCTCGACACGCACCTGGCGCTGGGTAGCCGGCCACCAGAAGACCAGGGCGGCGTGCGGGACATTGGCAAGTTCCGCGCCCTTGTGGCTCTGATAGCTGGTGTAGAAAGCGAAGCCACGCTCATCGATGCCCTTGAGCAGCACGATCCGCGCATGGGGCAGTCCCAGGCTGTCGACGGTTGCCAGGGTCATGGCATTGGCGTCGTCGGCTTCGCGCTCGAGCGCCTGCGCGAGCCACTGCTGAAACAGCTGCAATGGCTCGTCAGGCGTACTGCTGGCGTCGAGGTGGTCACCGCTGTAATTGCGTCTGACGTCTGCGATATCGGTGTTCATGGCGTTCTCCTGGTATTTCTCTTCATGATCGCTGCTGAGCCGGCCGCACTCAAGGCGATCGAGGCAAAACGCTGTCGATGGCGCATCGCGAAGTGTGGCGACGTTACTCCCATGATCGGTATAAAGAGGCGGCATGGCCAGTGTCGGGAAATAGGGAGAAAGGCCGTCATCCCCATTGCGCATGGGCCGCGAAGATCAGCCCGCAGGCCAGCCAGCCGAGTACCGCATAAGGCAGGTTCCAACTCAGCATGTCGCGGGCATTGACGCCATAGCGGGCGCACAGCACGAGATTGCTGCCGGATAGCGGGCTGCTTCCGGTGCCCAGCGCCCAGCCCATCAGGAAGACCATGCCCAGTAGCGTCGGGTCAGGATCGAGGGTCGTCAGCAACGGCGCCAGCGTGGTCACGCTGACCAGGGGGTGGATGCCGACGAACGCCACCACCACGATGACCCCCAGGCTCAGCCAGGCCTGCCAATGACCGTAGTCGACGAACGGCAGCGAGAGCCCGGCGGGATAACTGGCGAGCAGCGCGCTCAGACCGCTGGATAGCACCCCGGCGGCCAGAAACAGTGCGAACTGGGGCACCAGCCGCGCCAGGCCGTGGTCGAGCTGCTGTCGCAACCGTGCACGACGTTCGTGCCGGGGAGCCAGCAGCAGGGCGGCGATGGGCGAGACGATACTGATGATCAACGGGATCGACATCTCCGGCCGCCACCAGTGCATCACCATCACGGTGGCCGCCAGGACACCAGGGAGAACCAGGGCGCCGGCGTTCAGCGGATAGCCGACGAACGGGCCTCGAACGCGCAGCACGTCCAGGGCCACCAGGCTCAACAGCAGCGAGGCGCAAGCCGCGCCCCACGGCAGCAGCGCCGTGAAGTCGAGCCCCGGTGCGTAGGTAAGCGCGACCCCCATGGCCACGAAGAAGGGCGACCAGGCGGCGGCGGCCGGGAATGCCCGACCCAGCACCATCGCCTGACGCCGGCTCAACTTGCCGTCGCGCTGCATGCGATCGGCGAACAGGAACAGCGCCGAGAGATTGATCACCGCGCCGAACAGATGAACGCCGAACAGCGTCCCCCAGAGGCTGCCGCTGCGCGGGCGTCCGTCCGCAGGCTGGGCGGGTGTCGCCATCGATAGAAAGCTGACCCCGGCGAACATCATCAGCAGGGCCTGGTTGATGGTCAGTGCCTGAATCGGCGCGTAGGGCGTATCGCGAAGCAACGCCGCCAGCCATATCAGGGCCCCGGCGCCACCCAGCCACAGCACCTGATGACGCGATGCCCGCGGTAGTTGCCGGGCCAGGCGCAGGGTGGCCAGCCAACTGAGCGCCGCCGCCGGCCACATCGGCCAGCCAGCCAGGGTGCTCACGATGCTCGTCGCGAGCATGGCCAGGATCAGCGCGCTAGAGGGCTTCACCGGCGCAGCAGGCGACTTTGCCAGCGGGCGTACAGCGCGCTGGCGAAGAACAGCACCAGCGCCGCCAGCACCTCGAGCCAGCCCAGCCAGGCCTGGCCGGGTAGCGTGGTGAGCATCGCCCCCTGGGCGATGTACAGCAGGCTGACGAAGGCCAGCCAGGCGTGGCCGCGCGGCCGTCGAGTCAGGATCGAAGGCAGGAAGAGCACCAGCGGCAAGGCCCGGACCAGCACCGGCAGCCACTCGATCCCATGGTTGCTACGCAGTTGCCAGCCGCTGATCAACAGCAGTGCGATGAGCAGCACGAAGCTGATCAGGACGGCCTGACGCGCGTTCCGGGTCAGCGATTCGAGCCCGTGGCGCGCCTCGAGCCGTTCGAGTCCGCTCATCGGGTGCTTCCCTGGGTCGTCTGTAAGGCCAGCGCCAATCGTGCGATACGCTTGCCCTGGGCATAGGCCAGCTCCCGTTCGGTATCGTCGACGCTGCGCTCGCCGCGGGCGCCGGCGACATGGCTGGCCCCGTACGGAGTGCCACCGGAAGTCGTCGCCACGAGTCCGGGTTCGCTGTAGGGAACGCCGGCATACACCATGCCGTGATGCAGCAGGGGAACCAGCATCGTCAGCAGGGTCGCTTCCTGGCCGCCATGCAGGCTGGCGGTGGAGGTGAAGCCGGTCGCCGGCTTGTTGACCAGCGTCCCGTTCAGCCACAGCTCACTGGTGCCGTCCAGGAAGTACTTGAGCGGCGCGGCCATGTTACCGAAGCGCGTAGGGCTGCCGATCGCCAGGCCGGCGCAGCCGCGCAGGTCATCGAGCGTCGCGTAGATCGCGCCCTCGGCTGGGATCTCCGGCTCGACCGCTTCGCTGACCGCGGAGACCGCCGGCACCGTGCGCAGCCGGGCGTCGATGCCAGCCTGGCTTTCGATGCCGGCCACCAGCTGTTCGGCCAGGCTGCGGGTGGCCCCGAAGCGCGAGTAATAGAGGACCAGCACGTAGGGACGTGAATCGCTCATGACAGCTCCTTGTTGACTGCAATCGACCGCTCAGGAGGCATCGATCAGGGCGAGGATGTTTTCAGGAGGACGGCCGATCACCGCCCGGTCGCCACGATCGAGTAGTGGGCGTTGCATCAGGCGCGGGTGAGCGGCTAGCGCCGCGAGATAGTCGTCGGCACTCGGCGTTGCCAGTTGCAGGGCCTTCCAGTCGCTTTCCTGGGTGCGGACCAGATCGGCGACGTCGCCATCCAGGCGGGCGGCAAGCGCCTCGAGTTCTTCACGGGAAAGGGGGGCGTCGAGATAGCGGCGAACGTGGAAATCACAGCCACGCTCTTCCAGCAACTGGAGCGCCTGGCGTGACTTCGAACAGCGCGGGTTGTGATACAGGGTCAGGGGCGACATACGCAGCCTTACCGGAAGGGAGTGGGTCATGCATTGTAAAGCGCGCCAAGTGCTTGCCACAACTCGCGTTCCCGCGTCGCGTCAGCCTGCTCAGGATTGGATCCGAGCGTAGACCCAGGCGCCCTTACCATTGGCCAGCGTAAGGCGATGCCGGTTGTAACGTACGCCGAGTCGCTCGTAGCGATCGAGATTCGCCAGTTCCTCGCTGGAGACGCTCAGCACGTAGCCTGCGACTTCGGCACCGGATTGTTTCTCGATATCCAGGCCTTCGCGGTCGTAGCCCGGCAGGACGCTCGGCCGCGGATCGCCCCAGCGACCGTAAACCAGCCAGCGCACGGCGCCGAAACGTAGCGTGCCATAGACGAAGACACGGTGGGGCTCCTCGCGGGTGATGGCCGGCAGGTTCTCGGGTGGCGTGTAGCCGTAGGGGCTGGCGAACACGACCCAGAGATAGCCGACGGCCAGCACGGTCATCAGTACCAGCGCCAGGGCCAGGCGCTTGATCAACTTCATGGCTACGTCCTGTAAGACACGACAAACGTGGCCGATCATGCCATACCGACAGCGGGCGGTGACAGCGTGGCGCTTAAGGCTGTGGCTGCGGCTTTGTTATAGTGGCCTTACGATGAGCGGCCGGAGGGCGTAGCCATGAATCGTCAGCTCGACGAGGACAGCGATTTCACGCAATTGATGGCGGGCAAGGTACGTCCGGTTTCCAAGGGGCGCGACAAGGCCAGCCTGGATACCCAGCCCGCTACGCCCAGCGAGGCACAACTGGCAAGGCGGGCCAGCGCCGCGGCCGCGGCGGAGACGGCCAACTTTCTGAGCGATGAGTTCGTCGACCTGCTGCCGCCGATCGACCCCATCGAATACCGCCGCGACGGTATCCAGACCGGGGTGCTCGATCGTCTGCGCCAGGGCGGCTACAACCCGGAAGCGCGGCTGTACCTGATCAAGCGACCGTTGCGCGATTGCCGCCAGGAGCTGTTTCGCTTCATTGAAGACGCCACCGCCGGCGACCTGCGCTGCCTGCTGGTCGTTCACGGTCGCGGCAGGGCAGTGGATAGCCACGCCAACGTGGTGCGCTCGTATGTCGCCAAATGGTTGCAGCAGTTCGAGCAGGTCCAGGCCTATGCCTCGGCGGTGCCGTCACACGGCGGAATCGGCGCCACCTACGTGATGCTGCGCAAGTCCGAGCGCGCCCGCGCGCGCAATCGCGAGCGCCAGCAGAAACGTCGCGGTTGAGCGCGATGGTGAGAAGGCGCACTAAAGGTCAAGGAGAGAGGCTAAACGACAGCGCCGCCCAAGGGCGGCGCTGTCGCGACGAAGGACGGGTTCAGGTCGTTTCGCGCAGTCGGCGCTCGAAGAGCGCTTCCTTGACGTCGGCGGCGGGCTGGTAGCTGACGCTGAAGGCGCCGAGCGCGCGCAGCGCATCGTCCAGGCGCTGATCTTCGCGCAATGCCAGCGCATCGAATCCGCAGCGGGTCATGTAGAACAGTTGATCGACCAGCACGTCGCCGATGGCGCGGATCTCGCCCGTATAGGCATAGCGCTCGCGCAGCAGTCGCGCCAGCGAATAGCCACGGCCGTCGGTAAAGCTCGGGAAGTCGATGGCGATCAACGGCGCCCGGCGCAGTTCGTCGTAAAGCGCCGGGTCGAGCTGGGTGTCGCTGGGCAGCCAGGGCGCCAGCGAGGTGTCGTCGCGGTGCTCGCGCCACACGCCGAGCGGAACGATGGTCGGGCGCGTTGCGGGCGGGGCTTCCTCGTCGCGCGACAGTGCCCAGGTGTCCTGCTCCGGCTGGCCGAGCTTGATCAGGCTGGTGTCAGGCATACACACGCTCCTTGAACGGCTTGATGCCGATGCGGCGGTAGGTGTCGAGGAAGCGCTCGTCGTCATGGCGTTGCTCGACGTAGACCTTCAGCACCTTGTCGATTACCTCGGGTACGTCTTCGCGATAGAAGGAGGGGCCTAGGATCTTGCCCAGCGAGGCGTCGTCGCGGGAATTGCCGCCCAGCGAGACCTGATAGTATTCCTCGCCCTTCTTGTCGACGCCGAGGATGCCGATGTTGCCGACGTGATGGTGGCCGCAGGCGTTCATGCAGCCCGAGATGTTGAGGTCCAGCGGACCCAGGTCGTAGAGGAAGTCGAGATCCTCGAAGCGCTCCTGGATCGCCTGGGCGATGGGGATCGACACGGCGTTGGCCAGCGCGCAGTAGTCGCCGCCCGGGCAGCAGATGATGTCGTTGAGCGTGCCCACCGTAGGGTTGGCCATGCCCAGGTCCCGAAGCTTGTGCCAGAGCGCCTCGATCTCGTCGACCGGCACGTCGGAAAGCACCACGTTCTGCTCGTGGGTGACGCGCATCTCGCCGAAGCTGAAGGCGTCGGCGAGATCGGCGATGGCCTCCATCTGATCGGCGGTGACATCCCCCGGGGCGTGCTCGCGACGCTTGAGCGACAGCGTTACCGCCTTGTAGCCGGGGTCGACGTGATCGATGACGTTATTGGTTACGAAGCGCGCGAAGTCGCGATTGTCGCGGCGCAGCGCTTCGTAGGTAGCGATCGCCGCCTCGCTCACCGCGCGGCGCGGTGGCTCGGGGAAGTGCGCTCGGGCTGCGGCGACCGCGGCCTCGGTCAGCGTCTGCGGGCCATCCTTGATGTGCGCCCACTCCTCCTCGACGCGACGGCGGTACTCCTCGATGCCCAGCGCCTTGACCAGAATCTTGATGCGCGCCTTGAACTTGTTGTCGCGGCGTCCGAACTGGTTGTAGACGCGGACGCAGGCCTCCAGATAGGTCAGCAGGTGCTGCCAGGGCAGGTCCTCGCGCACCACGTCGCCGATCATCGGCGTACGACCCAGGCCACCCCCGGCCAGCACCCGGACGCGCAGCTCGCCCGCCTCGTTGCGCCATAGCCGCAGACCGATGTCGTGGACCTGAATGGCGGCGCGATCATGATCGGCGCCGGTGACGGCGATCTTGAACTTGCGCGGCAGGAAGGCGAATTCGGGATGCAACGTCGACCACTGGCGGATCAGCTCGCACCACGGCCGCGGATCCTCGATCTCGTCGCTGGCGATGCCCGCAAACTGATCGCTGGTGGTATTGCGAATACAGTTACCGCTGGTCTGGATGGCATGCATCTGCACCTCGGCCAGTTCGGCGAGGATCTGCGGCACGTCCTCAAGCTTCGGCCAGTTCAGCTGCAGGTTCTGGCGAGTGGTGAAGTGGCCGTAGCCACGATCATAACGCCGAGTGATACCGGCCAGCGTTCTCAACTGGTGGCTGGAGAGCATGCCGTAGGGAATCGCGATGCGCAGCATCGGGGCATGGCGCTGAATGTACAGGCCATTTTGCAGTCGCAGCGGGAGAAACTCGCTTTCGCTCAAGCGACCGGCCAGATAGCGGTCCATCTGATCGCGGAACTGGGCAACGCGCTCGTCGACGAGCGTCTGATCGTAGGTGTCGTACCGATACATATCGGGGTGTCCTGCTAGTCAGGGCGAAATGGGATCTGTGCCTTATGGCAGAGACCATACTCCGTTTCGTTTATTCTATGAAAGAATAAATAGTCATATTTTATTGGACGATATGTTATTAAAAATCCGCTTAAAGACGCGTTCGACATGGTAGAGCATGCCATGATCGAGGCCGGCGCTTCACAGCACAAGTTGCTGCCAGCGACGCCGCTGCCAGATCCAGGCGAAACTCAGCGAGTTGAGGCAGCGATACGCGAGCTGCATCCACCAGATGCCCAGCAGACCATAGCCCAGTGCCACCCCGCACCACCAGGCCAGTGGCAGGAAGACCAGCCATTGCAGGGCCAGCGTCACGCCCATTACCGTGCGGTTGGCGCCGGCACCGAGCAGGGCCTGCCCGAGCACGATCGCGGCCGCGTCGAGCACGATCATCAACGCCGTCAACTGCAGCGCTGCATGCCCAAGTTCGACCAGTGCCGGCTCGTACAGGAACAGCCCCAGGACCGCCTCGGGAAATGCCAGCATCGGCAACGCGGGCAGGGCCAGCGCCAGCCACGCCACGCGCACCACGTCCCAGCCCCAGCGGTGCGCCTCGTCCGGTGTCGCCCGGCCCAGAGACTGCCCGACCAGACTCATCGCCGCCACGCCCAGGCCGACCCCGGGCAGAATCAGTAACAGCGAAAGATTGACCAGCACATGGCCCACCGCCACGCTGGCGGTGCCCAACTGGCCAAGTATCGCGAAGAGTACCGCGTAGCCAGCGGCGAAGCAGAGTTGCTGCAGGGAGTGCGGGACGGCGAGCGCGAGGGTCGCGCGCAGCGCGGTGAGGCTTGGCCATTGCCATGAAAAAGCAGACGGCCCCTTGGCGCGTGCGGTGTAGGCGGCCCAGGCCAGCGCCGCCGTCGACACGGCGATCGCCGAGCCGGCTCCGGCGCCCGCGGCACCGAGGCGCGGCAACCCGGCGAGTCCGAAGATCAGCCCGGCACTCGCCAGCACATTGACCAGATGGGTCGCCAGCACGATACGCAGGTAAATCGCGGTTTGCTGGACACCATTCCAATAGCCACGGAAGCAGCAACAGATCGCCACGGCCAACAGGGCCACGACCCGCCAACGAAAATACGCCACGGCCACCTCGTGCACGGCCTGCTGCTGGGTGAGCAGCGCCAACAAGCGGGGGGCCTGCCACAGGCAGACCAGCGACAGCGGCAGGGCGACGATGACGGCGATCGCCAACCCGGCATTGAGTGCCCGGCCACGCTCGGCCTCGGCGCACTCGCCCTGTCGCCAGGCGGTCTGCGCCTGGACGCCCGACGACAGGCCGAAGACCAGCGCGGTGACGATGAACATCGCATAGCCGCCCAGGCCGACGCCGGCCAGCGCGACCTCGCCAAGCCGGCCGACCAGTGCGGCATCGACCAGATTGAGCAGGCTCTGCGAAAGCATCCCGCTGATGATCGGTCCGGCCAGCCTGAGGATGGTCAGGCTACGTCGTGGATCCGGCCACATCTTCAGTCGCGGTCGTAGCTCAACACCGGCGACAGCCAACGTTCCAGTTCGCTCAACGTCATGCCCTTGCGGTCGGCCAGCGCCTCGACCTGATCGCGGGTGATCTTGCCGGTGGCGAAGTATTTCGATTCGGGATGCGCAAAATACCAGCCCGACACTGCCGCCGCCGGCCACATGGCGAAGTTCTCGGTCAGCCTGAGCCCGGTGCGGGCCTCGGCCTCGAGCAGCCGGAACAGCGTGGCCTTCTCGGTATGATCGGGGCAGGCCGGGTAGCCCGGCGCGGGACGAATGCCCTGGTATTTCTCGGCGATCAGCGCGTTGTTGTCGAGCGCCTCGCCGGGCACGTAGCCCCAGTATTCCTTGCGCACCCGTTCGTGCATGCGTTCGGCGAAGGCCTCGGCAAGGCGGTCGGTCAGGGCCTGGACCATGATCGCGTTGTAGTCGTCGCCGGCCTTTTCGTAGCGCTTGGCCAGTTCGTCGACGCCATGCCCGGTGGTCACGGCGAAACCGCCGATCCAGTCGGGCTTGCCGCTGTCGCGCGGCGCGATGAAGTCGGCGAGGCTGTAGCAGATGCCGTCGCGGTTGCGGGTGGTCTGCTGGCGAATGTGGTGCAGGCGCTCGATGACCGTCTCGCGGGATTCGTCGGCATACACTTCGATGACATCGTCATCGACGCTGTTGGCGGGCCACAGGCCGATCACGCCACGCGCGGTGACGTGTTTCTCGTCGAGCAGCTTGCGCAGCATCGCCTGGGCGTCGTCGAAAAGGTTGCGCGCGGCCTCGCCGACCACTTCGTCGTCGAGGATCTTCGGGTACTTGCCGGCCAGCTGCCAGCTCATGAAGAACGGCGTCCAGTCGATGCGTTCGATCAGTTCGTCGAGCGGGTAGTCCTCGAAGGTCTTCAAGCCGGTGAAGGCCGGCGCCGGGGGCGTATAAGCCGGCCAGTCCGGCACGAAGCGACGCTCGCGGGCCTGCGCATAGGAAAGATCGGCGGCCTTGGGACGACGCTTGGCGTTGCGTTCGCGGACCTGTACGTACTCGTCGCGGATGGCCTGGACATAGTCCGGCTTGCTTTCGGTCGAGAGCAGCCGGCTGGCCACGCCGACCGCACGCGAGGCATCGGTGACGTAGATCACCGGATGCTCGTACTGCGGGTCGATCTTGACCGCGGTGTGCGCCTTGGAAGTGGTCGCGCCACCAATCAATAGCGGCAGGTCGAAGCCTTGGCGCTGCATCTCCTTGGCGACGTGCACCATCTCGTCGAGCGAGGGGGTGATCAGCCCCGACAGGCCGATGATGTCGGCCTTTTCCTCGCGGGCGGTCTGCAGGATCTTCTCGGCCGGCACCATCACGCCGAGATCGACGACTTCGTAGTTGTTGCACTGCAGGACCACGCCGACGATGTTCTTGCCGATGTCGTGGACGTCGCCCTTGACCGTGGCCATGACGATCTTGCCCTTGGCCTGGGTGTCAGTGGTCTTCTCCGCCTCGATGTAGGGCAGCAGATAGGCGACCGCCTGCTTCATCACACGCGCCGACTTGACCACCTGGGGCAGGAACATCTTGCCTTCGCCGAACAGATCGCCGACCACGTTCATGCCGTCCATCAACGGCCCCTCGATCACCTCGATGGGGCGCTCGAAGCGCTGCCGTGCGAGTTCGGTGTCTTCCTCGATATGCGTGGTGATGCCCTTGACCAAGGCATGTTCGATGCGTTTCTCGACGGCCCAGCCGCGCCACTCGAGATCTTCCTTCTTGGCCGCGCCGCTACCGTCGTCCTTGTAGCGTTCGGCCAGATCGAGCAGCCGCTCGGTGCTGTCTTCGCGGCGATTTTGCACTACGTCCTCGACCGCCTCGCGCAACTCGGCGGGCAGGTCATCGTAGACCGCCAGCTGGCCGGCGTTGACGATGCCCATGGTCAGCCCGGCCTTGATGGCGTGATAAAGGAACACCGAGTGGATCGCCTCGCGCACCGCGTTGTTGCCGCGAAACGAGAACGACACGTTGGAGACGCCGCCGGACACCATCGCGTGAGGCAGGTTGTCGGTGATCCACTGCGTCGCCTCGATGAAGTCGACGGCGTAGTTGTTGTGCTCCTCGATGCCTGTAGCGATGGCGAAGATGTTGGGGTCGAAGATGATGTCCTCGGCGGGGAAGCCGATCTCGTCGACCAGCAGCCGATAGGCGCGCTGACAGATCTCGGTCTTGCGCGCGAAGGTATCCGCCTGGCCCTGTTCGTCGAAGGCCATCACCACGATGGCGGCGCCGAAGCGACGGCAGGCCAGCGCCTGTTCACGGAAGGCTTCCTCGCCCTCCTTGAGCGAGATCGAGTTGACCACCGCCTTGCCCTGGATGCACTTGAGCCCGGCTTCGATGATCGACCACTTGGAGGAGTCGACCATGATCGGCACCCGCGAGATGTCCGGCTCGGAAGCGACCAGGTTGAGGAAATGCACCATCGCCTCCTGCGAGTCGAGCATGCCCTCGTCCATGTTGATGTCGATCAACTGGGCGCCGTTCTCGACCTGCTCGAGCGCCACTTCCAGCGCCGTGGTGAAGTCCTCTTCCTTGATCAGGCGCTTGAAGCGCGCCGAGCCCGTGACGTTGGTGCGCTCGCCGACATTGACGAACAGTGAGTCCGCGCCGATGTTGAAAGGCTCGAGCCCCGACAGCCGGCAGGCCGCGGCGATCTCGGCAGGGCGGCGCGGCGCCAGGCCGTCGACGGCAGCCTTGATCGCCGCGATGTGCTCGGGGGTGGTGCCGCAGCAACCGCCGATGATGTTGACCAGGCCACTCTCGGCGAATTCGCGGACGATCGTCGCCATCTCCTCGGGAGTCTGGTCGTACTCGCCGAACTCGTTGGGCAATCCGGCGTTGGGGTGGGCCGAGACCAGCGCATCGGCCTTGGTCGACAGCTCTTCCAGGTAGGGGCGCAGTTCGGCGGCGCCGAGCGCGCAGTTCAGGCCCACCGAGAGCGGCGATGCGTGGCGTACCGAGTTCCAGAACGCCTCGGTAGTCTGCCCCGAGAGGGTGCGGCCGGAGGCGTCGGTGATGGTGCCCGAGATCATCACCGGCAGGCGCTGGTCGCGGTCGTCGAACAGCTCCTCGAGGGCGTAGATCGCCGCCTTGGCGTTCAGCGTATCGAAGATCGTCTCGATCATGATCAGGTCGGCGCCGCCCTCGATCAGCGCCTGCGCGGCTTCGTAGTAGTTCTCGCGCAGTTCGTCGAAGGTCACGTTGCGCTTGGCCGGGTCGTTGACGTCCGGCGACAGCGACGCCGTACGACTGGTCGGCCCGAGCACCCCGGCCACGAAGCGCGGCACGCCGGTTTCCTCTCCGACCGCGTCGCAGACCCGCCGTGCCAGCCGCGCGGCCTCGCGGTTGAGTTCGACGACCAGTTCCTGCATGCCGTAGTCGGCCTGCGAGAGCCGCGTGCTGTTGAAGGTGTTGGTCTCGACGATGTCGGCGCCGGCTTCGAGATAATCGCGGTGGATGCGCTCCACCAGCGCGGGCTGGGTCAGGGCCAGCAGATCGTTGTTGCCCTGCAATTGCGTCGCCCAGTCGCTGAAACGCTCGCCGCGGAATTCCGCTTCACTTAGCTGAGCGTTCTGCAGCATGGTGCCCATGCCGCCGTCGAGCAGCACGATGCGCTGCTCGAGAGTCCTGACGAGCGCCTCGGGCGTACTGGCGGGAAGCGCGGAAGAAAGCGATGAGGAAGGGGGCGCGGTAGCCATGGTCGGCATCTGTCTCCAGCGATCGATCGTTCTCGGTTGTCGTTGCCTCGGCTGTACGCCGATGGCGGGCCCAAAGCGCCTGGCCGCGGGCCTGGCAATGGCCGACCATGCTACCAGAAACGCGCCCGACCAGGGGACTCCCACCCGTCGTTCATGCCTGGCAACCCTAGATGGCCCACAAATCCGAGTATTTCAGTCAGGATTGTGCCGTTCGGCGTTTTTGCATACCATTGGGGTAAATCACCGTATTGTCTTGATGGGTCGAGATTCATGAGCGAGAACATCCAGATCACCGATAGCGCCCAGGATTACCTTGCCGAGCTGCTCGCCAAGCAGAATGTCGAAGGGATCGCGGTGCGCATCTTCATCACCCAGCCGGGTACGCCGTATGCCGAGACCTGTCTGGCCTACTGCCGTCCCGGCGAGGAAGAGCCCAGCGACGAGCGCCTGGCGCTGGGCAAGATCACGGTTTTCCTCGACACGCACAGCGTGCCGTTTCTCGAGGAGGCGGTCGTCGACTTCAATGCCGACCGCATGGGCGGGCAGCTGACCATCAAGGCGCCCAACGCCAAGATGCCCAAGGTCAACGCCGATAGTCCGATGGAGGATCGCATCAACTACATCCTCTATAGCGAGATCAACCCCGGGCTGGCCGCCCATGGCGGCGAGGTCAAGCTGATCCAACTGACCGAGGAGAACATGGCGATCCTGCAGTTCGGCGGCGGCTGTCAGGGCTGCGCGGCCGTCGACCTGACCCTCAAGGAGGGCGTCGAGAAGACCTTGATCGAGCGCATCCCCGAGCTTGCCGGGATCCGCGACGTCACCGACCACACCGATACCACCAACGCCTATTACTGATCGCTTCGCTTCGCGCCCGATGACAGCGGCGCGACGGCAGGCTGCAGAGTCATCATGTAGCCCGTAAGAACGTAGCTAGCAAAAGAGCCGCCTCGTTGATCTAGGCGGCTCTTTTGCGTTCGGCCGAGGCCCGGCGGTTTATGTCAGTAGACGAAGGGCGGCAGGTTGACCCGCGCCAAGCGTGCTTCAGCGTCCTGCAAGCGCTCCCGCAACTGGGCCACGACTTTCTCGTTCTCCGCGCGATCGGCGAGGTGCTGCCGGACCCGACGCTCGCTTTCGCTGAGCGCGTCCTCGGCCTTGCTCAGCGACCACTGGGTCTCGCGATGGTTGGCCTGCTCCTCGCTCAGGCTGCGGCGCAGGGCCTGTCTGTCCGTGTCGGCTTCAGCAAGCCGTTTCTCGAGTGTCTCGAGGCGTTGGTTGTGGGTCTTTTCGCTACGCTGCTTTTCCTGGCGCGCATCGTCGAGCAAGGCCATCAGTCGCGCTTCGGCCGCTTCGTGACGCTGTTCTTCCTGCTTGAGCTGCTCGCTCCAATGCTCGTCGCGTGCCTTCAGGGCCGTCTGGTGCTGGGTCTGCTCGTCGCGTAACGATTGCCGCGCTTCGCCCGCCTGACGCTCGGCCGCCGCCAGCCGCTGGTTCAGCTCGTTCTCGCGCTGCTCGGCGGCCTGTTGGGCCGCCTCGAGGCGCGCGATCAGCGCGCTGTGTTCCTGCAGGCGTGTCTGCGCTTGAAGCCAGTGTTCGTTGATCGCCGCTTCGCGCTGCAGGGCATCCTCGGCTTCGCGCCGCGAACGCTGCGCCTGCTCACGCGCCTCTTCGACCAGTCGATCGGCTTCTTCGCGATAGTGACTCAGGCCGTCGCTGGCGTGCTGCTGCGCCTGTTCCCACAGCGAGTGCACGAGCGTTTCGACGGGCTCGGGAATGTCCTGCCAAGTGGGCTGGTCGCGGTTGGCGTCGCGCTGCTCCCGCCACTCACGGAAGTGCTCGCTGATGGTGGTAAAGCTCCCGGTGCCCAGGACATCGCGAATCTTCTGTATTCCCGGGGCTTCGCCGCGCTTGAGCAGCACATCGATCGCTCGCTGGACATCCTCGAACTGCACTCCACTGCGCGCCATGACGGTCTCCTCGATGTGTGTACGCCTGGTCCAAGCGACCCGCTTGCTCGACCGACCAATTTTAACTCAATCCTGTACATTCATCGCCTGATAAATACATTATTACATATTACGTAATATTAGTAATACGTTACGATATCGTTAAATAATTCATGATTACGCGCATTATCTTGATAAACTTTAGAAGTTATTCGATAATCGCCACCGCGAAACAAGCAGGTAGGCGGCGAATATGTGCAGCAAGGGAGGAGGGGGCGAGCCTCAAAGGCTAGGAAAAACCCCGAAGACTGAGGTCAAAGCCAGCACGACAAGCGAAATCGACCCGTCGACGCTGGATAAGCGGCGATTACCGGCGCAGGGCGGTGCCTGGCTCGCCAATCGGAACGTGCCGGCTGCCTCTCGTATTCGGGCCGAAAGTGACGCGCAGGCGATCGCCCAGTGGCTGAGCGAATATGCGGCGTCGCCGCAGACCCAGCGAGCCTATCGCAAGGAAGCCGAGCGATTGATGCTGTGGCTGGCGGCAAGCGGGCTGACGCTTGCCGAGCTGGACCGAAGCCAGCTGCAACGTTTCGAGGCGTTTCTCGCCGACCCGCAGCCTCACGAGCGCTGGGTCGGGCCGCCACGCCCGCGCCAGCACCCCCAGTGGCGTCCGTTTCGCCGGCCGTTGTCGGCGGCCAGTCGGCGTCAGAGCCTGGTCATCCTGCAGGGGATGTTCGCCTGGCTGGGAGAGGCCGGCTGGCTCTCGCACAATCCTTTCCGGCTGATGCGCGACAAGCGTCGGCGCCTCGACAATCGCCAGGCGCCGATCGAACGCTATCTCGAGCGGCCGCTGTGGGAGTGGCTGTGGAACTGGCTCAATCGGCCGCTAGCGGACTCGGCGACGTCCCGGGAGAGATATCTTCACCGCCGTCGTCGGCTGATCTTCGGCTTCGCCTACCTGCTGGCCCCGCGCATCAGTGAGATGGCCACGGCGCGGATGGGCGATTTCAGCTATCGGGAAGGGCGCTGGTGGTGGCGCGTGACGGGCAAGGGCGCGCGTACGGAGCGCATCCCGGTGCCTGCCGACATGATCGCGCTGCTCGGCGAGTGGCGCGAAGGCCTGGGGCTGGCGGCGCAACCGGCGGGCGACGACCCGACGCCGCTGATCCGTGCGCTGGATGGGCATCGGGCGATCGGCGATAACCAGCTCTACCGGTTGATCAAGGCCACCTTCGCCGAGGCGGCGCTGGCTCTCGAGAGCGAGGCCAGCGATGGCGGGACGCGCCCCCTGAGCCGCCAGCTGGCCCGCGCCACGCCGCACTGGCTGCGGCATACCGCGCTCACCCATCAGGCGCAGGCCGGGGTGGAACTGCGCTACCTGGCCAAGACTGCGCGCCACTCACGGCTCGATACCACCGCCCGCTACCTGCATGCCGAGGCCGACGAATGGCAGCAGCAGGTAGCCGCCCATCGATTGGGCGAGCAATGAGCGCCGTGGCGGACGCCGCCCGGACTGACGCGTTATAATCAGCAATACGACCGATCGAGGAGAGACCATGAGCGCTCAACAAGCCCAGGCCGAGCTGATCGAGGAGTTCGGTCTGTTCGACAACTGGATGGATCGCTACCAGTACATCATCGACATGGGCAAGCAGTTGCCGGCGTTTCCGGAAGAACTCAAGACACCGGAGACCAAGATCCAGGGCTGCCAGTCGAACGTATGGATCCATCATGAAAACCGCGCCGACGCCGTGCACTTCGAGGCGACGTCGGATGCCGCCATCGTGTCGGGGCTGATCGCCGTATTGATGCGCATCTACAACGATCGTCCAGCCAGCGAGATCGTCGCCACTCAGCCGACGTTCCTCGAAGAGCTGGGGCTCGACAAGCACTTGTCGCCGACCCGTTCGAACGGCCTGCACGCGATGCTCAAGCGCATCTACGCCGTCGCCGAGCGGCAAGCGGTATCGGGCTGATTCAAGCGGTATCCGGGGTGATCGACCGCGCGCAAGGCCGTTCTAGCGGGTATCGTTCGTCGTCGAGGCGGACTCGCCGGACGCCGGCTGTCGACAGCCCGGACATTCCGGCACCGGGTCGATGCCGCCGGCATGCCAAGGGTGGCATTTGGCGATGCGCTTGAGTGCCAGCCAGCCACCCCGGGCCGGACCGTGGAGGCGCAACGCCTCGATCGCATAGTTCGAGCAGCTCGGCCAGAAGCGACAGCGCGGGCCGAGCAGGGGACTGATCAAGTATTGATAGCCGCGTAGCAGAACCACCAGCAGCCCCGTCGAGATTCTTCGCAGCAGGCGAGCCATGCGTTTACCGCTTGCCGCCATTGCGGTAAAGCGTGGCCGGATCCACCAGCGGCTCGGCGTCGACCTCGCCACCTTGCGCGTCGAGGGCGATATAAAAGCAGCTACGCCGACCGGTATGGCAGGCAGGCCCGGCCTGGTCGACGCCGAGCAGCAAGGCGTCGCCATCGCAGTCCACTCGTGCGCTTAGCAGATTCTGCACCTGGCCCGAGGACTCGCCCTTGCGCCACAGTTTCGCGCGCGAGCGCGACCAATAGCAGACCCGCCCGCTGGCCAAGGTCTCCTCGAGCGCCTGACGGTTCATCCAGGCCATCATCAAGACTTCGCCACTGTCGTGCTGTTGGGCGATCGCCGGGATCAGGCCGGCGTCGTTCCAGCGCACTGCATCGAGGAGCGCATCGGCGGTCAGGCGCTCGCCACGCGGAGCGGACTCCAGGGATTTGAACAATTCGCTCATGGGGTTCCGTTACGTTTCAGGACGCCGCTTGGGGGCGGCGGGATCGGGGTTTCTCGTCGCGCCTATCAGGATTCGGCCAGCGCCAACTGGCAAGCGTCGCAGGTGCCCAATAGCTCGATGGTCTGGCGGTCGACGCGGAAGCCGAGCTGGGCGGAACGCTGGCTGAGTTGCGCGCTGACTTCGTCGAGGTGCAGCTCCTCGACCCGGCCGCAGTCGCGGCAAATCAGCAACTGGAAGCCGTGGCGGTGCTCGGGGCAGGGGCAGGCGACGTAGGCGTTGAGCGATTCGATGCGATGCACCAAGCCCTGTTCGATCAGGAAGTCGAGCGCGCGATAGACCGTCGGCGGCCGGGCCGCGGCATGCTCCGCCGCCAGCTTGTCGAGCAGGTCATAGGCCTTGAGGCCGCCGGGCGAGGCGGAGATCATTTCCAGCACGCGACGCCTGATCGGCGTGAAGCGTACGCCACGCTGGTGGCACTGGCGCTCGGCCTGCTGTGTCAGGGTCTGGGTATCGGGCATCTGCAGCGCATCGGCAAATCGTGGGACACCTATTCTACGCTCCTGAACGATGAGCGGCCAGGCGCGTGGGTGAGGCGGCCGGGACCGAGCCCCGCGCGAACAGCGCGGGGGCTCGTGCGCTCAGTGGCTGGGCTGCACCTCGTGGCCGGCATCGCGAATCGCGTTGTGATCGCGGGCCAGCAGGATGTAGAACGCCGGCAGGACGAACAGCGTGAACAGCGTGCCGATGCCGAGCCCCGAGGCGATGGTCAGGCCGATGTCGAAGCGGCTGACGGCGCCCGCACCGGTGGCGATCAGCAAGGGTACCATGGCCACGATCAAGGCCACCGAGGTCATGATGATCGGCCGCAGGCGAATCGTCGCCGCCTCGATGACCGCCTGACGCTTGTCGAGGCCGCGCTCGTGCTGCAGCGTGTTGGCGAACTCGACGATCAGGATGCCGTTCTTGGCGACGACTCCAATCAGCGTGATCAGCCCGACCTGGGTATAGATGTTGATCGTCGAGACCCCCAGCGTGATGAAGGCCATCGCGCCGGCCACCGACATCGGTACCGAGACCAGAATGATCAGTGGGTCGCGCCAGCTTTCGAACTGCGCGGCGAGAACCAGATAGATCACCAACAGCGACAGAAAGAAGGTCAGGATCAAGGCGCTTCCCTGATTCATCAGTTGCCGCGAGGCGCCGGCATAATTCACCGAGTAGTCCGCCGTGAGCGTTTCGGCCGCACTCTGGTTGAGCCAGGCCAGGGCATCGCCCAGGGCCACGCCGGGGCGCGGTACGCCTTCCAGCGTCAGAGCGTTGAGCTGCTGGAACTGGGTGCGTTTGGAGGGTTCGACGCCGCGCTCGAAGCTGACCAGGCTGCCGAGCGGCACCTGGTCCCCCGAGTCGGCGGTGATGTAGTAATTCTCGATCATCGAGGCGTCGAGCCGGTAGGACTGGTCGACTTGGGGAATCACCTTGTAGCTGCGGCCCTCCATGCTGAAGCGGTTGACGAAGCCTTCGCCGAGCAACGTGGCCAGGGTCTGGCCAACGTCGGCCATGGTCAGGCCCAGGTCGGCGACGCGGTCGCGGTCGATGCGGATGTTGGTCACCGGCCGGTCGAGGTTGATCGATTTGCGCAGGAAGGCGAAGTTGCCGCTGGCCATGGCCTTGCCGAGCAGCTCGTCGGCGGTGGCATTGAGCTCCTCGAAGCTGTTGGCGGAGGTCAGCACGAACTGGATCGGCAGGCCGCCACTCGAGCCGGGTAGGGAGGGCGGCGCAAAGGCCGCGGTCTGCAGGCCGGTCACCCTGCCCAGTGCCGCCTGCAGGGGCGGCATGACTTCCATCTGCGAAATGTCGCGTTCGCTCCAGGGCTTCATCTTGAAGCCGCCGAATACCGTATCGGCGCTGGTGCCGCCGAGGATCATGAAGGTCTCGTCGTAGCCGTCGATCTGCTCGGCTCCGGCCTGTATGTCGTTGGCGAAGCGCTTTAGGTAGTCCAGCGTTGCGGTCTGGGGCGCCGTTCCCTGGAAGAAGATGATGCCCTGATCCTCGTTCGGCGCCAGTTCGCTCTGGCTGGTAATGAACATGAAGTAGATCGACACCAATACTACTACGGCGAAAACGACCAGCACCGAGACCGTCTGAAGCGCCCGCGACAGCAGCGAACGGTAGCCGTTGGCCAGGCCGTTGAACGTGGCTTCGACGCCACGCTCGAAGCGCGACGGATCGCCGTGCGGCTTGAGTACCTTGCCGGCCAGCATCGGCGAGAGGGTCAGGGCGATGATCCCCGAGATCACCACCGCACCGGCCAGGGTGAAAGCGAACTCGGTGAACAGCGAGCCGACCAGCCCGCCCATGAAACCGATCGGCGCATAGACGGCGACCAGCGTGGTGGTCATGGCGATGATCGGCGTGGCCATCTCGCGGGCGCCGTTCAGGGCGGCCTCGAATTTGCTTTCGCCAGCTTCGATGTGACGATGGACGTTCTCGACGATGATGATCGCGTCATCGACCACCAGCCCGATCGCCAGCACCATTGACAGCAGCGTCAGCAGATTGAGCGAGAAGCCCATCAACAGCATCACGAACGCGGCGCCGATCAACGACAGCGGAACCGCCACGGCGGGAACCAGTGCCGCACGGAACGAACCCAGCGAGAGAAAGATAACCACCAGCACGATCACCAGCGCCTCGAGCAGCGTCTTGACTACCTCGTTGATCGAATCCTCGATGAACTCGGAGGCATCGTAGGGCAGTACCACGTCGAGCCCGCTCGGTAGCTGGCGATGGATCTCCGGCATCGTTTCGCGCACGGCCCGGGCCACGTCCAGCGGGTTGGCGCCCGGCGCCTGTTCGATGGCCATGAAACTCGCCGGCGTGCCGTTGTACCAGGCGGTGCTGTCATAGCTTTCCGCTCCCAGCTCGGTGCGGGCGATGTCGCGCAGCCGCACCAGGTCGCCGTCGTCGTTGCGCACCACCAGATCCTCGAATTGCTCGGGATCGATGATGTCGGTGTTGGCGGTCAGATTGACGGCCACGAACTCGCTGCGCGTCTTGCCGACGCCGGCCTGGTAATTGTTGCTCTCGAGCACCGCGACGACCTCTTGCGGCGTGACGTCGAGCGCGGCCATGCGCTGGGGATCGAGCCAGATGCGCATGGCGAAACCCTGGCCGTAGATACGTGCCTTGGCGACCCCGGACAGCGCCTGCAGCTTGGGCTGGACGACGCGGGTCAGATAGTCGGTGATCTGCGGCACCGGCATCTCGCCGGAATAAAACGCCAGGTACATCAGTGCCGTCGAGTCGCCGGTAGAGGACTCGATGACCGGACTCTCCGCGGCTTCGGGCAGCACGCTGCGCTGACTCGCCACCTTGGCCTGGATTTCGGCCAGCGCGGCATTGGCATCGTAGTTGAGCGTCATATGCACCTCGATGGTCGAGGCGCCCTGGATGCTCTGCGAATCGATATAGTCGATGCCGTCGGCTTCGGCGATGGCCTGTTGAAGGGGGGTGGACACGAAGCCCTGCACCAGTTCGGAACTGGCCCCGGGATAGGACGTGGTGACCGTGATCACGGTGCTTTCCAGTTGTGGGTACTGGCGCACTTCCATATCCATCGCGGCGCGCAGGCCCATCAACAGGATCAGCAGGCTGATCACGGTGGCCAGAACCGGCCGGTGGACGAAGATGTCTGTGAACTTCATCAGCCCTGCGCCTCCGCGTTCGACACCTCGGTGTCAGCGGCCGGCGCGTCTGCGTTGCCCTCGCTGTCGCCGCCCTTGACCTGAATCGGCTGACCGTCGCGCAGTCGTAGCTGACCGGTGGCGACGACACGGTCGCCGGGCTCGAGTCCTTCGATAATCTCTACCTGGTCGCCACGCAACTGACCAATGCTGACCTGGGCGCGCTGGGCGATCGTCTGGCCCTGATCGTTCTCGACGATCTTGAATACGTAGTCGCCATAGGTATTGAAGGCGAGGGCGGTACGCGGCAGCGTCGGCACGCTGACGGTGTCCGGCGCCAGGGTGCGTACGTCGGCGAACATCCCCGGACGCAGCAGGTGCTCGGCGTTGCTGAGCTTGGCCCGGACATCCAGCGTTCGGCTGCTTTCATCGACGGTCGGTGCCACGGCCTCGATTACGCCGTCGAAAGCCCGCTCGGAAAACGCCGCCACATGGATCTGTACCTGGCGACCGGCCTGCACCTGGTCGAGCTGTTTTTCGGCCACGCTGTAGTCGACGTAGATCGGGTCGAGCATGTTCAGCTCGACGATCGGCGTGCCGACGGCAATGTATTCCCCCAGGTCGACCTGACGCAGCCCGACCACGCCATCGAACGGCGCACGGATGGTCTTCTTGTCGAGCTGCGCTTGTTGCTGTGCAACATCAGCCCGGGCGGCCTGGTAGTTGGCCTGGGCCTCGTCGTATTGCGATTGCGAGATGGCGTTGCGCGGCAACAGGTCGGAGTAACGGCGGAACGTCTCGTTGGCCAGACGGGCCTGGGCTTCCAGGGCCGCCAACGCGGCCCGATCGACGCTGTCCTCGAGCTTGATGAGGATATCGCCACGTGCAACCCGTTGGCCGGATTCGAAGGCGATCTCGCTGACCACACCGGCGACTTCGTTGGAAACCGCCACGCCGTTGATCGCACGCAGCGAACCGACCGACTTGATCTCCGGCCGCCAAGCTTTGGCGTCCAGGGTGACGCTATCGACCGGCGTCGGTGGTTGGGCTTGTGACATCTGTTCGCCCATTTTCTGCATCTGCAGAAACTTCCAGCCAAAGATCCCTCCGAGGATCACGGCCAGCAGTGCCAGGACGACGATCATGCGTACGGCGGTTTTCATGCGCGATTTCCGAATCAAGCTGAGCGGGTAACCGCGTATCATGCGAGTAACGCATCCCGAAAGCCAGTAGTCGGAAGTCGCAAGTATCAACGCGCATAAGATCAAACAGGGAAGGAGACGACTGCACGACAAGAGCGGCAAAAGGCGTGATAACGAACGAATCGAATGATCCGCATCACTGATTTAACATAATATATATTATGCGAATTCAGGCTTGCGCTCATGAGATGGCTGCAGGTACGAAACAAGACGGCCCCGTCTGTTACGGAGCCGTCTCGTGTAGCTATCGTCTATAACCGTTGGCGAGCCAGGTTCAGAGCTCTTCGGACGGCGCATAGGAGCCATCGGGACGATGGTCTTCCTTGCCGGTCAAGCCCGGAGTGAAGACACAGGCCAGCACCAATGTTTCCGATGCGCGCAGCATGTGATCGTCGTGCTGGTCGAGAATGTATATGTCGCCCGGACCGATCGGCCAGATCTTGCCGTCGGCCAGCGTCTCGACTTCACCCTTGCCTTCGATGCAATAGACCGCTTCGAAGTGATGCTTGTAGTGGATATGGGTCTCGGTGCCACCGAAGATCCGTGTGATGTGGAATGAGCATTTGCCGCCGTCATCGGCCAGCGACAACCGCGTGCTGTCCCAGTTGCCATTCGCTGCGGTAACCAGCCGGTCGGTCTGGCGCGCTTCCTCGAGATTGCGAACGATCATAGTGATCTCCTTGGTATGACAAGCCGACTGGGTGTCGACGGGTGACTGAGTCACCATTCGCCAACTCGCTGCGAGCGGCGCGATGGTGACTCCAGAGTATCAGCTGAAGGCCTGGTGGGTACTTGATTCCAGAATATCCAGACCTTCGAGCAGATCCTCGTCGGTAATCGTCAGCGGGCACAGGCACTTGACCACTTCGCCATCCTGGCCACTGGTTTCGATGATAAGACCGTTCTCGAACGCCTTGTGGGTGATCTTGTCGGCGATGTCGCCGCTGCCCACATCGATGCCGCGCATCAGGCCGCGGCCACGCTCGCTGGCCTCGATGCCCTGCTCGCCCAGCCAGGCGGCGATTTTCTGGAAGCGCTCTTCGACGATCCGACCCTTGCGCTGAACGTCACGCTCGAAGACGTCGTCGCTCCAATACTTGCGCATGGCGGCGGCGGCGGTCGTGAAGGCCAGATTGAAGCCGCGGAACGTGCCGTTGTACTGGCCGGGCTTCCACTTGTCGAGCTCGGGGCGCATCAGCACATGCGCGAACGGCAAGCCATAGCCGGACAGCGATTTGGAATTGGTGACGATGTCGGGCTTGATGCCGGCATGCTCGAAGCTGAAGAACTTGCCGGTACGCCCGCAACCCGCCTGGATGTCGTCGATGATCAGTAGGATATCGTTGGCTCGGCAGATGCTCTCCAGACGCTTTAGCCACTCGAGGCCGGCAACGTTGATGCCGCCCTCGCCCTGCACCGTCTCGATGATCACGCCTGCCGGCGTATCGAGACCCCCGGACTTGTCGCCCAGCAGCTTCTCGAAGTAATCCAGCGTATCGGTCGCCTCGCCCATGTAACCGTCGAATGGCAGGAAGGAAGCGCCTTGCGTGGGAATGCCGCCGGTCGCCTCGCGGAACTTGCGGTTACCGGTAGTGGCCAGCGCGCCCATGGTCACGCCGTGGAAGCCGTTGGTGAAGGTGACGATGTTGTGACGTCCTTTGGCCACCCGTGCCAGACGGATCGCCGCCTCGACGGCGTTGGTGCCGGTCGGTCCCGGGAGATGCACCTTGTAGTCGAGCCCGCGGGGCTTGAGGATCACCTCCTCGAGGGTCTCGAGGTAGTCGCGCTTGGCGGCGGTCCAGAAATCCAGGCCATGGACGATGCCGTCTGAGGCCAGGTAGTCGACCAACGCCTGCTTGATGTGCGGGTTGTTGTGCCCATAATTGAGCGTGCCGGCACCGGCCAGGAAATCGATGTATTCACGGCCGCTTTCATCGGTCAGGCGGGCATTCTGCGCCTTGGTGAAAACCACCGGGAAAGAGCGCGAATAGGTCCTGACTTCGGATTCCATGCGTTCGAGAATCTGTGTCTGCATTACGACCTCCGGGTCGATAGAGAATAGGAAGAGCGACGCGCGATGACATGGCGTCTAGAGCGGTGACGTCAGTAGAAACATGGCCCGTCGGCAACCGGGCGCGATTAGATGCGTTCAGGATCGAAGGGCCCGATACGCACGAGGTTTTCCGGATCGTGCTCGCCACCGAGCTGGTCGGTGGAAAAGTACTCTCGGCTGTTCAGCGGCGCCTGCCAGCGATCGGCGAGGCGTTTGAACAATCCCCACGATGCCTGATTATCCGGCGTGATGGTGGTTTCCATGTGCCGCACCTGAGCCATTTGCGGGCGGCGCATCACGGCCTCGACTAGGCGCCGGGCCAGGCCCGTGCCACGCGCCTTCTCACCGACGGCGACCTGCCACAGGAAATAGGTATCCGGCGCGTTGCGCTTGGGGTAACCCGAGACGAAGCCGACCACCTCGCCCTCTTCATCCGTGGCAACGGCACAGCTATCACGAAACTGGGTCGCCAACAGCAGATAGGCGTAGGCGGAATTGACGTCGAGCGGCGGGCAGGACTTGACGAGTTCGTAGATACCCCAGCCATCGTCAGTGGTGGGTTTGCGAATGAACAACGGGTTGTGATCATGACCCACTATGGCATCGGCAACACTGGGTTTCGCCAGGTCGGCCGAGGGGATGAAAGGCTGCGTTGTCATGTTCATGAGTTCGGTTCGCCGTTGCGAATTTGGAAGAATTTTAACAGGCACTTAGGGATAAATCAAAGAACCGGTTATTACTTGGGGCGCACTCCATAATGGATAGTTATTAATTGGTCAAATAATTCGCTACTGCAAGTCTAGACCAATCACGCGCTGTTATCGGTCGATGAATCCAGCGAGTGCTCCGAACGCCTCATGCGGAATTGACGATGCTGCAAAAAGCACAGGCCACCCGTGGGTGGCCTGTGCTTGAACATACGTCTTTAACCGGTTCTTTAGCCGACAGGCGCCTTCACACTTCGCGCCCGTCTTCGCATCAGCGCCGGCTGGGGGTGCGCATGGTGACGAACTCCTCGGCGCCGGTCGGATGAATACCGACCGTGGCGTCGAAATCGGTCTTGCTCAATCCGGCGCGCACGGCGATGGCGATGCCTTGGATGACCTCGCCCGCTTCCTCGCCGACCATGTGCGCGCCCACGACACGGTCGCTGGTGTCGTCGACGACCAGTTTCATCAGGCAGCGCTCATCGCTTCCCGAGAGCGTGTGCTTCATGGGACGGAAGTCGGCGGTATAGATGCGTACCTCGTCGAACTCGGCGCGCGCCTCCTCCTCGCTGAGTCCCACGGTGCCGATGTTGGGGTGGCAGAACACCGCCGTGGCAATGTTGCGATAGTCCAGCGGTCCCGGCGGATTCGAGGTGAAATGGTGCTGAACCATGTGCATGGCCTCGGCCAGCGCCACGGGGGTCAGTTCGGGGCCACCGGTGACGTCGCCGAGCGCGAGTATCGAAGGAACCGACGTCTCGTAGCGTTCGTTGACCTTGAGCGTACCATCGGGGTTGAGGGCGACATCGAGTGCGTCCAGCCCCAGGCCGGCCAAATGCGGGCGGCGACCGGTCGCCGCGAGCACGGCGTCGACTTCCAGGGTCTCGCCGTTGGTCAGCGTCACCTGCAACACCTCGCCCTGCTTCTCGATGGCCTCGATGGTGGTTTCGAAATGCAGGTTGACGCCCTTCTTGGCCATCTCGTCGCGGGTGAATTCGCGGACTTCATGATCGAAGCCGCGCAGGAACAGCGCACCGCGATAGACCAGGTGCGATTCGCTGCCCAGGCCATTGAAGATGCTGGCGAACTCGACGGCGATGTAACCGCCGCCCAAGACCAGGAAACGCTTGGGAAATTCGTCGAGATCGAATACCCGGTTGGAATCGAGCACGTGCTCGTTGCCGGGAAAGTCGGGAATCCACGGCCAGCCGCCGACCGCAACCAGGATCTTCTCGGCACTCACCGTCTCGCCGTTGACCTCGACGCGGTGGCCGTCGACGACCTTGGCGCGTGCATTGATCAGCGTCACTCCGGCGTTATCGAGCAGCCGGTTGTAGATGCCGTTGAGGCGCTTGATTTCGTCGATCTTGTTGTCACGCAGGGTGGCCCAATCGAAGCGCGGCGCCCCGGGCAATTGCCAACCGAAACCGGCACTGTCCTCGAAGGCTTCATGAAAGTGCGCGGCGTAAGAATAGAGCTTCTTGGGTACGCAACCCACGTTGACGCAGGTGCCCCCGAGATAGCGGTCCTCGGCGATGGCAACTCGGGCACCGGTCGCGGCGGCGGTACGTGCGGCACGTACGCCCCCCGAGCCGGCGCCGATGACGAACAGATCGTAATCGAACTCAGCCACTTGCTTCCTCTCCTGTTTACTTATTGGCGGCGATGATAACAGCCGTGTCGGCCTGCCGGGAGGCCCTTGCCATTGACCCTCTCTATGTCGTTGATAAAGAATGCTAGTCGCCGAGCGGTCTGACCATAAGGAGTCCCCTATATGAAAACCGAAATGAAGCGTCTGCTGGAACGCAACCGCGAGTGGGCAGAGAACGTGCGTCGCCAGGACCCGGATTTCTTCGCACGCCTGTCGCAACAGCAGAACCCGGACTATCTATGGATCGGCTGCTCGGACAGCCGGGTCCCCGCCAACCAGATCATCGATCTCCCCCCCGGCGAAGTCTTCGTCCACCGTAACGTAGCCAACCTTCTCCAGCACAATGACATGAACGCCTTGTCGGTGGTCCAGTTCGCCGTCGACGTACTCGAGGTCAGGCATATCATGGTGGTCGGCCACTACGGTTGCGGCGGCGTCAAGGCGGCGATTACCGGCGGTGAATTCGGCATGGTCGACTATTGGCTGCACTCGATACGCGAGCTCTACAGCCGCCATCGCGACAACCTCAAGGAGCTGCCGCTCGATACCCAGGTCGATCGCATGTGCGAGCTCAACGTTCGCGCCCAGGTCGCCAACCTGTGCCAGACCAAGATCATTCAGCGCGCCTGGCTGCGTGGCCAATCGCTCGCCGTTCATGGCTGGGTCTACGGTCTCAGCGATGGGCGCGTCACCGATCTCGAATGCACGATCGAGGGCCTCAACCAGGTCTCGCAACTATACCGGGTCGACCGCGTCGAGCCGGCGCCGTCGACTGACTGAGCAGGCCATACTCAGGCGGACGCTAAAGCATCGCCGAGCGGGGTGGCGGGCAACATCGAACATAGGCGCCATACGCGACGCGTATGGCGCCTGTCAGTTTTTCGATTGTCCCGCCCCGCCCCGCTCTCTATGGTGATACGGGGACCCAAGGGTCATACAACGAACAATCAACCATTTCGGGTTTTGACATGATTTTCAAGAAAACACTGCTTGCCACCCTGGTGGGTGCCTCGCTGAGCCTGCCCATGGCGGCAATCGCCCAAGACGTGACTGGTGACGGCAAAGACGTCACATTGCGCGTCGCCTACGATGCCGATCCGGTGTCGCTGGACATTCACGAGCAGCTTTCCGGCGGCATGCTGCAACTCTCCCATCTGGTTTTCGATCCCCTGGTCCGCTGGACGCAGGATTTTGAATTCGAGCCGCGCCTGGCCACCGAATGGGAACAGCTCGACGACACCACGCTGCAGATCAAGCTTCGCGAAGGCGTCAAGTTCCATAGCGGCAACCCCTTCACCGCCAAGGATGTCGCCTGGACCGTCGAGCGCCTGAAGCGCAGTGCCGACTTCAAGGCGATCTTCGAGCCGATCGACAGCGTCGAAGTGGTCGACGAGCACACCGTCAAGTTCCACACCAAGAAGCCCTATCCGCTGCTGCTCAACCTCGCGACCTACATCTTCCCGATGGATAGCGAGTTTTATTCCGGCAAGACCGACAATGGCAAGGACAAGAGCGAGATCGTCAAGAACGGCAACTCCTTCGCCTCTCGCAACGTATCGGGCACCGGCCCCTACCAGGTCACCGAAAGGCAGCAGGGCGTCAAGATCGATTTCGAGCGCTTCGACGACTACTGGGATAAGCAGTCGCCGGGCAACGTCGATCACATCGTGATGACCCCGATCAGCGAGAACGCTACCCGCGTGGCCGCCCTGCTCTCCGGCGACGTCGACTTCATCGCCCCGGTGCCGCCCAACGATCTGGAGCGGGTCCGCGCGGCCGACGACGTCAAGCTGGTAACCATGTCGGGTACCCGCATCATCATGATGCAGATGAACCAGAAGCGCGTCGAAGCCTTCAAGGATCCCAAGGTCCGCCAGGCCTTCGCCTATGCCGTCAATCAGGAAGCGATCGCCGATCGCCTGATGAAAGGCTTCGCCACGCCGGCCGCGCAGCTCTCGCCGGAAGGCTACGACGGTCATAACCCGGATCTGAAGCCGCGTTACGACCTGGAGAAAGCCAAGCAGTTGATGAAGGAAGCCGGCTACGAGGACGGTTTCAGCATCACCATGATGGCGCCCAACAACCGCTACGTGAACGACGCGCAGATCGCTCAGGCCGTATCGGCCATGCTGGCGCGGATCAACGTCAAGGTGGATCTGAAGACGCTGCCCAAGGCGCAGTACTGGTCCGAGTTCGACGACCGTGCCGCGGATATGATGCTGATCGGCTGGCACGCCGACACCGAGGACTCGGCGAACTTCTTCCAGTACCTGACCGAATGTCCCAACGCCGACACCGGCGCCGGCCAGTACAACTCCGGCAACTACTGCAACCCCGAACTCGACGAGAAGGTCGCCGAGGCCAACCTCGAGACCGATCGCGAGAAGCGCGCCAAGATGCTCCAGGCGGTGGAAAAGGGACTCTACGACGATGCCGCCTTTATCCCGCTGCACTGGCAGGATCTGGCCTGGGCCGCCGATACAAACGTTCAGATCGAACCGGTTCTCAACGTCATGAACTTCCCCTACCTGGGTGACGTGGTCGTCAAGCCGGAATAAGCCGTACCCACCCGCCCCTCGCCGGTGCCAAGTCGGCGAGGGGCAGCCGTTTCGAAACTCATGCCAAGGAAGCGCGTCCTGACGGTCGATGACCGCGCGGGCGCCTTTCGTCTGCCGACAGGACCCGCAATCCATGATTGCCTTTCTGATCAAGCGCCTGTTTCACGCCTTCCTGGTGATGTTCATCATCAGCGTGATCAGCTTCGCCATCCAGGACAACCTCGGCGACCCCATCCAGCAGATGGTCGGTCAGTCGGTGCCCGAGAGTGAACGCGCCGAATTACGCGAGGAACTGGGCCTCAACGACCCGTTCATGGTGCAATACCTGCGCTTCGCCAAGAATGCCACGCACTTCGACTTCGGCTACTCCTACTTTTATGGCGAGCCGACCATCGACGTCGTTCTGCGCCACCTGCCGGCGACGCTTGAGCTGGTGTTCGCCACGACGCTGCTCATCATGCTGCTGTCGGTGCCGATCGGTGTCTACAGCGCCATCAAACCACGCTCGCCGTTATCGCGGTTGTTCATGGGAATTTCGATCGTCGGCATTTCGATTCCGGTGTTCCTGACCGCCATCGTGCTGATCCAGATATTTGCCATCGGCGTGCAGGTTACGCCCTTTCCAGCCGATACCGGTTGGGGCAGTTGGCTCAACGGTGTCCTGTCGACCGACGGTGGCATGCCCGCCTATGGGCGCGGCGACGTGGTTCACGTGATCGGCACCTGGAATACCAATTTCGCCTCGCTGGAGGGCTTGACCTATCTGGTATTGCCGGCGATATCGCTGGCCTCGATCATGCTGCCGCTGTTCATTCGCCTGATCCGTGCCGAAATGCTCGAGGTACTGCAGTCCGAGTACGTCAAGTTCGCCAAGGCCAAGGGCATCAGCATGCGCCGCATCTACTTCCTGCATGCGTTGAAGAACACCATGCTGCCGGTGATCACCGTGGGCGGCGTGCAGATCGGTACGCTGGTCGCCTACACCATCCTCACCGAAACGGTCTTCCAATGGCCGGGTGTGGGGCTGATGTTCCTCGATGCCATCGAGCGCTCCGACATCCCGCTGATCGTCACCTACCTGATGATCGTCGGGCTGATTTTCGTGATCACCAATACGTTGGTCGACCTGATCTACGGCCTGGTCAATCCCACCGTGAAACTCACAGGGAAGCCCGCATGACTACCGCCTCGACTTCGTCCCCGGCCCCCTCTCGCTGGGCGCGCTTTCGCAGTTCCTATCTGCTCTACAGTTTCAAGCGGGACTGGATCGCCCAGGTCTGCTTCGTCGTCTTCGTTCTGCTAGTGGCGGCAGCGATCCTGGCGCCGTGGCTTTCGCCGATGAACCCCTACGACCTGGCGCAGATCGACATTCTCGCCTCCGAGCTGCCACCGTTCTGGATCGATGGCAGCGATCCCCAATACCTGCTGGGCACCGACGCCCAGGGCCGTGACCTGCTCTCGACGATCCTCTACGGTGCCCGCGTATCGCTGATCATCGGCTTCGGCGCGGTGATCATGCAGGCCCTGCTCGGAGTGACTTTCGGTCTGCTCGCGGGCTACCTCGGCGGACGCGTCGATGCCTTCCTAATGCGCATGGCCGATATCCAGCTGTCGTTTTCCACGCTGATGGTGGCGATCATCGTCGGTGCGGTAATCAAGGCCAGTTTCGGCGGCGCCATCTACAGTGAGTACGCAGTGTTCATTCTGGTGTTGATCATCGGTCTCGCCGAATGGCCGCAATATGCGCGCACGGTACGCGCCTCGGTGCTCGCCGAGCGCAGCAAGGAGTACGTCGATGCCGCACGGGTGATGGGTTTTCGCGCCAAGCGCATCATGTTCCGGCACATCCTGCCCAATACCCTGTCGCCGATCTTCGTCATCTCGACCGTGCAGATCGCCAACGCCATCATCTCGGAAGCCGCGCTGTCGTTCCTCGGCCTGGGCATGCCCGAAACCCAGCCGTCGCTGGGCTCGCTGATCAAGTCCGGCTTCGACTACCTGCAGTCGGGATCCTGGTGGATCACGCTGATACCCGGTGCCGTGCTGGTGGTGCTGGTGCTAGTGATCAACCTGCTCGGCGACTGGCTGCGCGACGTCATGAATCCGCGACTCTACAAGGGCTGATCGCATGGCTTTACTCGAAGTTTCCAATCTCGATGTGCGCTTCGCCCTGCGCCAGGGCGAAGTCAAGGCACTACGCGGCGTCAGCTTCTCGCTGGATCGCGGTGAGCGCCTGGGGATCGTCGGCGAGTCCGGCGCCGGCAAGTCGGTGGCCGCGTTCACCATTCTCAACCTGATCGCCAAGCCGGGCTACATCGCCGGCGGCAGCATCCGTTTCGACGGTCGCGAGCTGACCACCATGAAGCCGCGGCAGCTGCAGCAGGTTCGCGGCAATCAGATCTCGATGATCTTCCAGGATCCGATGATGACGCTCAATCCGGTGCTGACCATCGGCGAGCAGATGATCGAATGCCTCAAGGCCCACCGCCGCATCCGCAGTCGCGATGCCCGCGAGATCGCGCTCAACAAGCTGCGCCAGGTCTACATTCCCTCGCCGGAGCGGCGTCTGGACCAGTACCCGCACGAGCTTTCCGGCGGCATGCGGCAACGCATCATCATCGCCATCGCCCTGCTGCTCGATCCCGACGTGATCGTTGCCGACGAGCCGACCACCGCACTCGACGTGACCATCCAGGCGGAGATCATGGAACTGCTGCTGGAATTGTGCGAGAAGCACAACGTGGCGCTGATCCTGATCACCCACGACCTGGGCGTGGTCAGCCAGGTCACCCAGCGCACGCTGGTGATGTACGCCGGCCGAGTGATCGAGCAGGGGCCGACCCGCGAGATCATCAACGACGCGCAGCACCCCTACACCCAGGGGCTGATCAATGCCCTGCCGCAGATGGCCACCCCCGGGCAGCGGCTCAACCAGATCCCCGGCTCGATGCCCAGCCTGGCCAATACCCCGCCCGGCTGCGCCTTTCACCCGCGCTGCAGCTTTTCGGTCGACGCCAGCGGCGAACGCCGGCGCGATTGTCGCGAGGTGATCCCGGCGTTCGTGCGGTCGGGCAATTGTGACGTCGCCTGCCACATGGTGCGTGAACTGGTCGAGCCGCGTCCGGCTGAGCGTGACGCGAGCGAAAACGGCCCCAGCGAACAACGGGAGGCCCTATGAGCGAGGTCATGCAACCATCCCAGCGTCCCACCGCTGACTCGGCGCAGGCCGGCGAAACGCTGCTCCAGATTCGCGGTCTCGAAAAGCACTTTCCGCTATCCGGCGACTTCCTCGAGCAGTTGCGTTTCGAGGGCGGCAAGCTGAAGCGTCGACAGGAATTCGTGCACGCCATCAATGGCGTCGACATCGACGTCAAGCGTGGCGAGACGTTGTGCGTGGTCGGCGAGTCCGGCTGCGGCAAGTCCACGGTGGCGCGCATGGTGATGGGGCTGTTGCATCCCAGCGCCGGCGAGATCCGCTACGACGGCCAGCGCATCGACGATCTCAGCCCACGCCAGCTGCTGCCCTATCGTCGGCGCATGCAGATGATCTTCCAGAACCCCTATGCCTCGCTGAACCCGCGCATGAGCATCCAGCAGACGCTCGAGGAACCGCTGCGCTTTCACCATCCCGACTGGAGTCGCCAGCAGATCCTCGACAAGATCGGCGAGGTGATGGCTTCGGTAGGCATCGATCCGGAATGGGGCAAGCGCTTCGGCCACGAGTTTTCGGGCGGCCAGCGTCAGCGCATCGCCATCGCCCGGGCGCTGGCAGTGGAGCCCGAGTTCATCGTCGCCGACGAACCGATCTCGGCGCTCGACGTGTCGATCCAGGCGCAGGTGCTCAACCTGCTGATGGACGCCCAGGAAGCCCATCACCTCACCTACCTGTTCATCACCCATGACCTGGCGGTGGTCGAGCACTTCGGTACCCGCGTGGTGGTGATGTACCTGGGGCGCGTCTGCGAAGTGGCCGAAACCCGCTCGCTGTTCGACAGTCCGCGTCACCCCTACACCCAGGCGCTGCTGTCGGCGATACCGCGCCTCGAGGACGACGGCCCCGATCACATCAAGCTTTCCGGCGAAGTGCCGACGCCGGTCAACCTGCCGTCGGGCTGCGTATTCCACGGCCGCTGCCCGCACGCCAACGAACGTTGCCGGCGCGAAATACCGCAACTGATCGAGTCCCAGGGCAGCCAAGTGGCTTGTCATGGTGTCGAAGAGGGACGTATATAAGCCGTTCGCTATGGCAACGCGTGTCGACATGGCACAATCAGCGCCTGCCCCGGCTCGCTCGGGACAGGCGCTGTCATTAGCGCAGGTCCCTGCCTGCCCTGTCCCGTCGACTCAACACGCGTGCTAGCAAACGAGGTAATCGATGGAGATTCGCTGGTTGGAAGACTTCATCACGTTGGCCAAGACGCGTCATTTCTCGCGGGCCGCCGAAGCACAGAACGTCACCCAGCCGACCTTTTCGCGACGCATCAAACTGCTCGAAGAAGAGATGGGCACCACGCTCGTCGACCGCCAGACCCTGCCGCTCACGCTGACCCCGGCCGGTGAGGAGTTTCTGCGCCTGTGCGAGCAGATCACCGAGCGGGTGCGGCTGACTCGCGAGCGTATCGGCCAGATCGTCGACGACCAGGCTCGGCGTATCGTGATCGCCGCCCCCCAGAGCGTGCTGTCCTACATCCTGCCCAACTGGCTGAACCAGCATGGTCTGCAACAGCGTGTCGAGCCCTACCTGCGCGCCACCAGCTGGCTGCTGAGCGATTACTTCCAGGCCCTGGATCGCGACGAGTGCGATCTTGCGCTGTGCTACTGGCCTCGCCAGACGGTAGCGCTGGATGTCGATACCAGCGGCTTCGAATACCTGCCCATCGACACGGAGATACTGGTGCCGGTCTGCGCGCCCGACGACAGCGGCCAGCCGCGCTTCGCGCTGCCCGGCCAGCGCCGCCAGCCGTTGCCGTGCATCGCTTATCACCCGCGCGGGCTGATCCAGAAGGTCATCGAAGCGCACCTGATGCGCCTCACTCAACAATGCTATCTGAGCACGCTCAACGAGAACGTGCAGACCGCCAACATCAAGGAGCTGGTGATACAGGGCTATGGGCTCGGCTGGTTGCCCCAGCGCGTCGCCCAACGCGCCTTGGATTCCGGCGAGCTGGTTCTAGCCGGGCCCGCGCGCTGGAACGTTCCGCTCGAGGTTCGCCTCTATCGGCGCCGAGCACACCGCCATCCCGGCCTCGATGAATTGTGGCAACAACTACAGGAGACTCCGTCATGAACGCTACGCGTCTCGACGCCCAGCACGATGCCCATCTCGAGGGCCTGGAAAACGCCTACGCCCGACTGCTCGAGGCCCAGGGCTACGATGGCGTATTGCTTTATAGCGGCGCACCACGGCACTTCTTCGGCGACGACCAGCAAGCCAGCTTCGCGACCTTCGCGCACTTCCTGCACTGGGTGCCGCTCGCCGGCATCGAGCACAGCTGGCTGCTGATCCGTCCTGGACAGCGGCCGTTGCTGCGCTTTCATGCCCCGGCCGACTTCTGGCACCTCACTCCGTCGCTGCCGGAGGCCGCCTGGAGCCGGCGCTTCGCCATCGAGACCACCGCCGAGACTGCGCCGCCGCAGCTCCCCCGGGGTCGGCTGGCCATCGTCGGCGAGGTCGACGCCGACACCGCCGAACGGCTGGGAGCGGCGCTCAACCCGCCGGCGCTCTGCCAGGCGCTCGATGAGTTGCGCGTTCGCAAGAGCGATTACGAGATCGCCTGCCTGCGCGAGGCCAATCGGCTGGCGCTGGCCGGCCATGAAGCGGCCCGCCAGGCCTTCGACGCCGGCGCCGCCGAGCTCGACATCCAGCTTGCCTACCTCAAGGCCAGCCGTCAGCGCGAGTCGCAAGTGCCGTATCAGAACATCGTTGGTCTCAATGAGCATGCCGGAGTGCTGCACTATCAGCATTACGACATCGAGGCGGCACCGCGTCGTCATAGCCTGCTCCTCGACGCCGGACGACGCGTCGCCGGCTATGCCTCGGACATCACCCGTACCTGGGCCGGTAGTGACGCCGATCCCCAGTTCGCGGCGTTGATCGAAGGCGTCGAGCAGTTTCAGCAACGGCTGATCGCCGAGTTGCGTCCGGGGCTGGACTACGTCGCCCTGCACGAGCAGATGCATCTCGAACTGGGTCGCCTGCTGAACGCGCAGGCGCTGATCGAGTGCTCCCCCGAGGCGGCAGTCGAAAGCGGCATTACTCGGGCTTTCTGCCCCCACGGACTGGGCCATTCGCTGGGTCTGCAGGTGCACGACGTCGCCGGGCGGCGAGATTCCAGCGGCGGGCCGCTGCCCGCTCCCGAGCGCGACCCGGCGCTGCGCCTGACACGCACCCTGGAAGCCGGCATGGTGGTCACCATGGAACCCGGGCTCTACGTGATCCCCATGCTGCTGGAACCGCTGCGCGACCGACCGGCAGGACGCAGCATCGATTGGACCGGTATCGCGCGGTTGGCGCCGCATGGCGGCATTCGCATCGAGGACAACATCGCCATCGGCCATGGTGGGCCGATCAATCTGACGCGCGATTAGAAAATCGTCGGGAACGATTTTTGACGTCGCCCCGGCGACGGCCGAAGGTGCCCGCCGGGGATGGCGGGCACAAAAAAGTCTAAAGGCCTGCTATCGACGGCTTGTAAGCAGCCGTGGTCGGGATATGCTGGAGAAGCGATCCTAGGGAAGCGGTCATCATGGCACGCACCATCGTTCCAGCCACTTTTACCGCCGCGCGCGGTCTGGGCAACCGCCACGTCCAGACTCTGCTGCCGCGCATGCGGCCGCTTGCGGCGCTGGAACGCGACATCGAGATTCTCAACCTGCCCGACGGCGATTTCGTCGAACTGGCGTGGGCTCGCCCTGCCCCGCTCGCCGACGACGCACCGCTGTTCATCCTGTTCCATGGCCTCGAGGGCTCGTTCGACTCCCCCTACGCCCGCGATCTGCTGGGCATGGCCAGCCGCCTTGGCTGGCGGGCGCTGCTCATGCACTATCGCGGCTGCGGGCAGGCACCCAATCGCCTGCCGCGGGCCTACCATTCCGGCGATACCGCCGATGCCTACTGGTTGATCGGCCAACTGGCGCTGCGCTATCCACGCGCCATCAAGGTCGCCGCCGGCGTTTCGCTGGGCGGCAACATGCTGGCCAAGCTGGTCGCCGAACAGGGCGGCGACGGGCTCGACCTGGCCGGTGCCATCGTCATCAGCGCGCCGCTCGACCTGGCCGCCAGCGCCGATGCCCTGAACTGCGGCTTTGCCCGGTTCTACCAGCGTCACCTGCTAAAGACGCTCAAGAACAAGATCGCCACCAAGATGGCCAGCGGTCCGCTGCCGATCCGTCTCGCCGCCCATCAGCTCGAACGCCTCGACAGCTTCTGGGCCTACGACAACGAAGTCACCGCCCCACTGCATGGATTCGCTTCGGCCAGCGACTACTATCGCCGCGCCTCGGCCGGTCGGTTGCTCGGTGATATCGAGCTACCGATGCTGATCCTGCACGCCGACGACGACCCCTTCATGCCGGGCGATCTGTTCTCGCGGCTACCGGCAGCCAGCGATGCCGTGCGTATCGAACTCGCCCGCCAGGGCGGCCACGTCGGTTTCATCGAAATGCGCAATGGTCGGCTGAATCCCTGGCTGACCGATCGCGTGGGTCGCCAGCTCAAGGATTGGGCGAGCCTTCCGGCCCCCGCCAGGACCGAGGCCAGCCGCTCGTAACCGTCTCTTTGCCTGTCAGCCGATCGGACAGCTCACCCCAGTCCCCTTGAGCCCGCAGTAGCCACCGGGATTCTTCATCAGGTATTGCTGGTGGTACTCCTCGGCATAGTAGAACGCCTTGAGCGGCGCGATCTCGGTGGTGATCGGCCCCATGTTCTCGCTATCCAGGGCCTGCTGATAACGCGCCCGGCTCTGCTCGGCGATCGCCTGCTGATCAGCGTCGGTGGTGTAGATCGCCGAGCGATACTGACTGCCGATGTCGTTGCCCTGACGCAGCCCCTGGGTGGGATCGTGGGCCTCCCAGAACACCTGCAGCAATTCGGGCAGGCCGATCACGGTCGGCTCGAAGACCACCCTGACCACTTCGGCATGCCCGGTCATGCCGGTGCAGGTCTCCTCATAGCTCGGGTTGGGCGTGTAGCCCCCGGCATAGCCCACCGCCGTGACATGGACCCCGGGCAACTCCCAGAACAGTTGCTCGGCGCCCCAGAAGCAGCCCAGGCCGAGCACGATCTCCTCGTGACCGGCCGGGAAAGGCGGTAGCATCGAGTGCTGCGTGACGGCGTGAACGCCACTGATCGCCATCGCCTGGTCGCGCCCCGGCAGGGCCTGGTCCGGCGTAGGCATGCGCTGTTTGTCTCGACTCCACATGACGTCTATCTCTCTTGAATGATGGAAATTGATCCGACCACCGTCTGCCCCTGCGGCAGCCAGTCATCCTACGCAACCTGCTGTGCGCCGATTCATGCCGCTCCGGCCCGCGCCTCGACGCCCGAAGCGCTGATGCGTGCCCGGTTCAGCGCCTTCGTGCTCGCCGACAGTGATTTTCTTATCGCCAGCTGGGCCCCGGACACCCGACCGATGCGCGCCGAACTCGAAGGCTCTGGCGAAGACTCCGGGCCGCGCTGGCGGCGGCTGATCGTCGCGGCCAGCGAGAACGACGATGATCACGGCTGGGTGCGCTTCCGGGCGCTTGCCCAGCAAGCGGATGGCTGGCTCGCGCTCGAGGAAACCAGCCGTTTTCGTCGCATCGATGGACAGTGGTTCTATCTCGACGGCGATGCCGACTGGCAACGGCTCCGCGTGGGCCGCAACGCGCCCTGCCCGTGCGGCAGCGGGCTCAAGGCGAAGCGCTGCTGCGCCCGAGGCTGAAACTGTAGATCAGGTCCACGGCCTGGGCCGCCCCGGTCACCGCCTCCAGATAGAGGTTCTGCATCAGCTTGTAGCGTAGCGTCAGTTCGGCGATCGGTGAAAACACTCCGACGCCGTAACTGACCTCGAGATCCTCGAACAGCTGGCCGCTGACCACCACCTGGCTATCCTCACCGCTACCGGCGGTGTCCAGCGTCAGGTCCTGCACGCCGAAGGTCTGCCCCAGGCGGCCGACCGCGTTGCCGGTACGCGACAGCGACAGGCCGATCAATGCCGACGTCAGCGCCCCGTCGCCGCCGCTGTCGTCCGGCGCGCGTCCGCGCAGCAGGTAGGACAGCGCACGACTCTCGGCCATCGCCGGCTCGGAAAACACCTTCAGGTTGGGCTGTTCCGCCGGCCCGCTGACACGCAACCCGGCGATCACGCCATCCTCGGTGGCTTCCGGGTTGCGGATCGCCTCGAATTGCAGGCGCGGCTGCGATGCCGGACCGCTGAACAATACCTGCCCCTTGCGGATCAGCAGGTCCTGCCCGAACGCACTGTACTCGCCGTTGACCAGATTGACGTCGCCGAACAGCTGTACCGGGCCGCTGCCCTGACGCACTTGCAGGTTGCCGGTCAGTTCGGCCTCCAGTCCATAGGCCGCGATGCGTACATCGGGACCGATACTCAGGTCGATGCGCACATCGAGGCGCATGCCGGCTTCCGACAGCGCCTGAGCGGTCGCTTCGTCGGCGCCCTTGGCCGCTTCATCGACGGCCTTGGCCGCCTCGCGCTGGGCGCGCTGCTCGTCGCGCCGGGTGATGATCACCTCATCGCTGCTCGGCGATACCGCCGAGGCCGGCAACTGGCCGACTTCCAGGCGTCCCCACGGGACATCGACCCGGCCGCGGATACGCAACAGGTCCGGCGAGGCGGAGATCTGCAAGTCCGGCGCTACCCGCAAGCGGCCGAACTCGGGCAGCGTCAGTTCCAGCGGCTCCTCGACGCCCTCGAGCGCCAAGTCGGCCTGCCACTGGCCGGGCTCGGGCCAGCGCGCGTCGCCGGACAACTCCAAGCGGCCCCGTTCGGCGGCGACGAAGCCTTGGATATCCGCTTGGTGTCCACTCAGCGCGACCGTCAGCCGGCCGTCGCGCACCTCGACGGGGACTTCGCCGCCCTGGGCGCGCAGCCCATCGAGGACGAGTTGGCCGTCGAGTTCGGGGTTGGCCAGCGCACCGGCCAGGGCGATGTCTCCGTCGAGCGTGCCCTCGAGCGTGTCGACGCCCGCCACCAGCGCCTGGTAGGGCGCCAGGTCCAATTCGGCGATGCTCAATTGGCCATCCAGTGCCGCCTTGCCGGTGGGGTCGTCGATATCCGCCTGCAGGCGAATAGCCCCGGCCCCGTCGACGCCCACCCGGGCGTCGACGCTTGCCTGGGAGGGATTGGCGTCCAGACTCAGTTCGAGTTGCGTCGTCGGCAGGCTCCAGGGCTTGCCGTAGGCGTCGAGCCCCTCCAGGTCGAGCTGACTCTGCAGCTCGGCGTTGGCCTGCCAACGGCTGGCCCCGGCCGACCACGAGAATTCGAACTGGCCGTCGCTCTTACCGGCGGCGCTCCAGTCCTCGGGCAGTACCAGCCCCAGCAGGTCCATAGGCACCTGTTGCAAGGCCATGACCACGCGGCCCTGGCCGGGCGAGGCTTGCAGTTCCTGCGTGGCGCACAGCCGCCCGCCCTGCCGGCGCACCAGGCAGAACGGCTGCATGGTGAGCCGACTGGCGGCCAGGTCGACGGCGAATGGCGTCGCTTCGGCAAGCCGCAGCTCGGTCTGCTCGCTATCGATCTCGAGCGCCGCCAGCCGACCGCGATAACGACTCCGCTCGGCATTCAGGCCACCGTCGATGCGCAGCGAGGCGCGCGATAGCGGCATGTTCTCGCCGGCCTGCAGCGATAGGTTCAGACGATGCTGCGAGAGCCGCCCATCGACTCCGAGATCCAGTTGGCTGAGACGCTGCCCGCCCGCCAGGACCTCCTCGAGGCCCAGGTCGATGTCGAGCTTCGGATCATCAAGACCGGCGACGTCGGCATCCAGCCTCAGCGAGCCGATGCTATTGTCGGCATAACGCAGATCACTGCCCTGCAAAGCTGCGGCGATCTGCGGCGCCTCAAGCGTCCCGCCCAGACTGAAGCGCCCATTGACCGAGCCGCCGAGCGCAGGCAGTAGCGAATCCAGCGCGGGGGCGTCGAGGCGCCCGGAAAGATCGAGGGTATCGGCCATCTTGCCCTGTGCGGTCAGGCGATTGCGGCCCTGGCGTAGATCCAGCGTGTCGATCTGCCAGCGCATGTCGCTATTGCCGCTGAGCTTGGCCTGCAGCGAGAGCGGCCGCCCCTGCAACGTGCCATCGATCGCCAGCGTCGGTACCGCTAGCCGCCAGCCCTGTTCTCGCTGGGTGAAACGCACCCGGGCGTCGCCGTTGAGCGTCCCGTCGACCGCCTGGGTGACGGCGCCCAACGCGAAGTTCTCGAGATTGATGGTGGCGTCGACCGTCAGGGCCGGCGCCCAATGCACCTCCCCGCGGCTGATCAGCGCACCCTCGGCGGCGGAGAGCGACAATGGCAGCCAGGCGAAGTGTTCGAGATCGCCGTTACCCACCAGGCCGATCTCGACGCTGGCGGGCAGCGCCTGCCCCGAGGCCCGGCCCTGCAGCGCCACGCGATAGCCGGTGAGATCGCCTTCGGCGCGCAATTGGAGGGCGTCCACGCGATACTCGGGCGCGGTGATCAACGCCGCCTGTTTGGTATCGCCTGACTTTAGCGTGACGCCACTCACGGCCAGTGCGGCTTCGACATCGACATTGACGGCGGGAGTCAGCGGCCAGGCCAGCCGCTCGGCATCGACGGTGACTTCGAAGGGCACGGTGGGCGCAAGAAGGTCGGCCTGGGCGCTGAGCGAGGCGCTGACCGGCCCGCTGGCCTCGATATCGGCGGCCAGGTCGGCCAACGAGCCGGAAACGTCTAGATTCAGTCGCTGCCCGGCGAGTGGCGACTGGTGGATGACACCCTCGAGACTGGCCGTCAGGGGGTAGTCATCGCGCAAGGTAACCGATGCCGAGAGTTGCGCGTCGGCGTCCGGCGCCGTCAGGGCCAGGCTGTGCAGGCGCACGTCATGCCCTTCGCCCTCCAGGCTGAGGGCCAGGCGATCGATGCGCCGCGGTGTGGGCCCTGCAAGCCGGAAATCGCTGACGATCAGGCTCGGAACGCGTATCGCCAGCGGCAGTTCGATCGCGGGTAACGAACGCCGCGGCTGCGCCTCGAGGGGGGACGTCGAATCGTCCGACGCCAGCGAATCCGCGGTGGCCCTGTCGTCAACCGACGCGGCGGAATCGGCTGTCGTGAGCGCAATGCTTGCGTCGATCGCTGCGGCGCCGATTGTCCGATCACCGCTCGCCCCTTCGCCATCCGGCGCGCCGAGTTGCTGGCCGGGCGATTGCGGCAACCGCAAGCGGACATGCGCCAGACGGGTCGGCAACAGCGTGAGTTCGTTGCCGGCTATCCGCGCCCCGCTGGTGAAGCGCTGCCACTCGAGATGCGTGCCGTCGGCGAGCCGTATCGCCACGTCGTTGACCGACAGCGCGCGCACTTCGACCGGAAACGGCACGACGATCGACGGCAGACCGCCCGACTCGGCGGGGGCTTGCTCTTCGGCCGGCGCGGGGGTGGATTGCGCGAGCCTGACGTCGACGTTCTCGAGTTCGAGCGCATCCAGGCACAGACGGCCATCGAGCAGGCAATCCTCGGCCCAGGCCAAGTGCAGGCGCCCGACGCGCACGTGCGCCGGGCCGGCCTGCATGACGAAGCCCTCGAGCGTGAAGGCCTCCAGCGGCGAGCCGCTGATGCGTTCGAACTCGAATAAGCCGCGCTGCTCGCCCTGCTCGGCCAACCAGGCGGTTCCCCAGGGCGAGAGCCCCAGGCCCACCAGCAGGAAAATCAGCCCGAGCAACCAGAACGGTAACCAGAGCAGCAAGCGTAGAAAGGGAATGATCAAAATTCGGGCCCTATGGCGAAATGCAGCCGCCACGAGTCCTCCTCGCTGTCGAAGGGGTGCGCGATGTCCAGCCGAATGGGGCCGACCGGAGAGACCCAGCGAACCCCCAGGCCGGCGCCGGTCGCTAGATCCTGCGGCCACCAGTCATTGAAGGCATTACCGGTATCGACGAAGGCCGCGCCCCACCAGTCGCCGGTCAAGCGACGCTGGGCCTCGATGCTGGCGACGAATTTCTGCTGTCCGCCCAGCAGTTCGCCGTCTTCGTTCCTCGGTGCGAGGCTCTCGTAGCTGTAACCGCGGACACTGCGATCGCCGCCGGTAAAGAAGCGCAACGACGGCGGGATCTTGTCAAAATCGTCGGTACTCATCGCGCCGACGCTGGTACGGCCGATGAAACGGTAATCGCTGCCGAGCATGCGAATCCACTGCGAATCCAGCGTGCCCCGCACGAAGGTGGCGTCCGAGCCCCAGAGGGTATCCGAGACGGCCAGCGACAGTCGCTGGCTATCTCCCCAGGAGGGAAAGCGCGGGTTGCGGGTACGCGTGCGAGACCAGCTGATGCCCGGGTAGTAGAGCAGCACCTGCTCGTTCTGATCGGCCTGCTTGAAGTCCTCGTAGGTGGAGCGCACGTAGAGTCGCTGGGTCCAGCCGTTGTCGAAGACCCATTCCCGGGCCAGCTCCACCGAGGCTTCCAGGCTCTGGGTGTCTTCGTTGTCGAGGTTCCTGAGGCCGTATTGCAACTCGTAGCTGTCGCGCAGCGGATCGGCTAGCGGCATGCGGTAGGTGCCACTGAATTGCTGCTCCGGGGCGGACAGGTACAATTCATGGTAGAGGCTGTCGCCGTCCTCGTTGAGCCATGGCTGATCCCAGGTGAACTGGGTGCGCGGGCCGACGTCGGTCGCGTAGCCGATACCCACTTCGAATTGATGGCGATCGGCGGGAATTAGGCTGACGTCCACAGGGACCCGCGGTGGCCCCGGGGTGGCAACGTTGCGTGCCGCGTCGAGAGCCAGCGCACTGAGCACCGGCTGCGCTTGTTGGCCGCTTGATTCCGCCGGGCCGGTGCCGGCCGGGCGGTGATCGACGGCCTGCCACCAATTGAGCTGGGCCTGGGCCAGCGAGGCGCCGGTTTCGATACGCGGCCTGATGCTAATGCCACGAAACCAGTCGGTCTGGCCGAGCCGCTGGTTGTATTCGGCCAGTTGCCCGGCCAGGTAGGGGTCGCCTTCGTCGAACGGCAACATGTTACGCAACTTGGCGACGTCGATCTGGCTGCCTGAATAGCTGACCCGACCGAAGCGATAGCGCTCGCCGCTATCCAGCGTCAGGTAGATTCGAGCGCTCTGTTGCCAGGGGCGCACTTCGATACGATGGCGGGGAAATGCCGCGTCGAAATAGCCGCGCTCAGCCGCCAATGTCGAAAGCTGGCTGCGCAGTCCCTCGTAGGGCGCGTGCAGGAGCGGCTCGCCCTCCTTGAGCGGCATGGCGTCGATGGCATCCAGGAAATGACGATCGTCGCTCGCATCGCCCACCAACTGAATATCCAGGGTTTCGATGGTGACCCGCGGGCCAGGCTCGATGGTGACGACGGCGCGCTCGATGGCTTCCGCGTCGTCCCCGGTTTCCAGACTCACGTCGATCGTGGGGTCGTAATAACCATAGGCCTTGAGCGCTTCGCGGCTGCGTCGGCGGATTTCCGATTCCAGGCGCGCCCTGCCGTAATCCGCCGCCTCCAGCTCTGCCAGGTAATTGACGACGTTGTTGGCCACCGGCCCTTCGAGCCCCTCGACACGGGTCTCGATAGCCCATGCCCGACCGCCAGTGGCGGCCAGCAGGGCGGCCAACAGGGGAACGAGATAGCGCCGCTGCATGGGTTAGCGCTCGCCAGGCCGCGGGTAGGTGTCGGCAAGAGCGCGGTCACCCCGGCGATTGAATAGGCCTGCGTCCATTCGTGTCTCTAGCTCCCTGAAAAACATCACTGGTGATCAGTTGCCCGCGCTCAAGCTCTCCAGACTGGCATTGATCGCCAATTGATTTTGGCGCAATTCGGTGATTGCGGTGTGGATTTCGTCGATCCGCGCCTGGAGCTGCTCCTGCTGACCCTGGCGTGACTGGCTAGTCTCGTTCAACGAGCCGACACGCTCATCGAGGGTCGCGATGCGCGTTTCCAGTTCGCCCAGCGCCTCGAGCTGCTGCTGCGTGGTGCGCTGAGCCTGGGCCAGTTCCTCGGTGCGTTCCGCCAGCGCCTCGCGGCGCTGGGCCGCCTGCTGTTGTTCGGAAGCGAGACGTGACAGGCGGTCGGACAACCCCTGGCGGGCTTCGTTCCCCTGCTTCTCGAGGGCCGTCAGTGAACGGCGGGTTGCATCGAGGGTGGCGACCAGTGTGTCGCCCTGCGCTTCGAGACCGTCGAGTCGCTGGACCAGGTCGTCGATTCGCGCGCTGTCGGCCGTGCTCTCCTCGAGGCCTTCGAGGGTCGAGCGCAGCTCGCCGAGCTGCTGGGCCAGCGATTGCTGGTCCTCGTTGAGGGCGCCAAGCTTGTTCGATAGTTGCTCGGGCGACATGCTGCGACCGTCGTCGAGGCCATCCAGCCTGGCATGCATGTTGGATACCTGGCCTTCGAGCTCACGCTGGGTCGTCTGCCAGCTCTGACGATCCATCCAGTAGAGCCAGGCCAGCGCCGTCAGCCCGGCCAGCAACAGGCAGACCAACAGCCATAGCGGCCAGACGCGCGCTCCCCGGGCATTGTTACCCGGCGGGCGATGCGTGGTCAGTTCATCGCCAGGCCCCGGGACGATCGGGGTTGTCAGGCGTGGTTCGTCAGCGCGATCCACCATGGGTTCTCCTCGTCTATGCCTGGCGTTAGCGGGTTCGCCATCGTTGCTTCGCTACGCTCCCGACCGCGCCGAGCAGCAGCGGACGGAATTGGCGAGCATACCCCAGGCTGATAATATGATGCGACCTCAGCTAACGCAGATGCTTGGTATTGTAAGGTTTTTTTACTCGCTCTGTATTCCACGCTGGTTACCGGACAGAAGAAAAAAGCACAGGAGCTTAACCAATGGCGTTCGAATTGCCCGCGCTTCCCTATGAACGGAATGCCCTGGAGCCGCACATTTCCGCGGAAACACTCGAGTACCATTACGGCAAGCACCACCAGGCTTACGTAACCAAGCTCAATGAGTTGGTCCAGGGCACCGACGACGAGAACAGGTCGCTCGAGGAGATCATCAAGTCGGCTTCCGGCGGCCTGTTCAACCAGGCGGCTCAGGTATGGAACCACACCTTCTACTGGCACTGCCTGTCGCCCAGCGGTGGTGGCCAGCCTTCAGGCGCCTTGGCCGAGGCCATCGACGTCAAGTTCGGCTCCTTCGATGCGTTCAAGGACGCGTTCAGCGCCAAGGCCGCAGGCAATTTCGGCGCGGGCTGGACCTGGCTGATCAAGACCGCCGATGGCGGAGTCGATATCGTCAATACCGACGATGCCGACACTCCGATCGCCCATGGCCAGACGCCCTTGCTGACCATCGACGTGTGGGAACACGCCTATTACATCGATTATCGCAACGCGCGCCCCAAGTACCTGGATGCGGTGTGGAACGTCATAAACTGGGACTTCGTCGCCCAGAACTTCTGTTGAAGAGCTTGAGTTGAAGAGCTTCAACTGAGCGCGACGCTTAGCTGCCGTGCGCAGCCGTCGCCAGCCTGTAACGACAACGCCCCGCTCGAAAGCGGGGCGTTGTCGTGTCTACGTCGGGCACAGCCGTGTCAGGGATCGGCGCGACGCCCGATGCCCCGATAGACCAGCCCGCGAGCCGCGACATAGACCGGATCGTAGATATTGCGACCGTCGAGGATCAGCCGCTCGCCGAGCGTTTCGGCAAGACGGCGCCAATCCGGATTCCAGTAGCACTTCCACTCGGTGACCAGCATCAAGGCATCGGCGCCCTCGCAGGCGGCGTAAGGATCATCCTCGTGCAGGCTGAGTAGCGGATGGTCGCCCAGTTCCTTGCGCAGCGCCGGTAGTGCCGCCGGGTCGTGCAGGCGCACATGGACGCCCTGGGCCCACAGCGCGCGCAGCAGCGTCAACACGGGCGCGTGATCGATGCGCGTGGTGCCGGGTTTGAAGGCGGCGCCCCAGATGGCCACCGTGCGCCCTTCCAGCTTGCCATGGAAGTGATTCCACAACTTGCGGAACAGGGTTTCCTTCTTGCCCTCGTTGATGTCGAGCACCTGCTCGAGCAGCTGCGATTCGCGCCCCGTCTGGTGCTGGACGTCGGCCAGACGCATCAGATCGCGGGAGAAATTGGGCCCGCCGAAGCCGATCCCCGGATACAGGTACTCGTAACCGATACGGGTGTCGGCGCCCATGCCCTGACGGACATGCTCGACATCGACGCCCAGCGAATCGGCCAGTCCGGCGACCTCGTTCATGTAGCTGATGCGCGTCGCCAGCATGCCGTTGATCGCCAGCTTGGTCAGCTCGGCGGCGCGGCGCGGCATGCGCTGGAAGACCTCGGCCCGGCGGTTGAAGGCGCGCAGCAATTCACGAACCTGATCGGCCGCCCAGTCGTCCTCGCAGCCCAGTAGCCATCGCGTGGGGCGCGTGAACACCTGCCAGGCACGCCCCTCCTCGAGCATGTCCGGCAGTACCACGGCCACCTGCGAGGCATGGCGCAGCAGCGCTTCCAGCGCCTCGGTCTGGCCCACCGGGAACGTCGAATTGTTGACCACCACCAGCGGCGAACTCTGTACGCCGGCGACGGCATCGACGAACTGCTCGGCGGCGTCACGCTGGTCGGGCGCCAGGGCCAGCCAGACGATATCCGTCTCCGCCTGCGTATCGAGGTCTGGTGCATCGTGAATGCGCAAGGCGCCCGATTCACTGCTCTTCGTCAGCTCGTCGGCGACGAAGGGTTCGCCACTCAGCCAGTCGGCCGATGCGAGCTGCGCCCAGCTGGCGTCGGGATGCGGGTACCAGTCGACCCGGTGGCCGACCGAGGCCAGTGCCGCGGCGGCAGTTGCCGCGGCCAACTCACTGCCGTGTACGATGATTCGCATCGGCTTTACCCCTCGTTGGCGTAACGCTTGAGCAAGGCATTGAAGCCTTCGCCGAACTTGGGATGGCGTTTGCCGAAGGCCAGCGTGGCTTCCAGGTAGCCCAGCTGGTGACCGCAGTCATAGGTCTCGCCCTGCATGCGGTAGGCGGCCACGCCCTGCTGCGCGCGCAGCGCATCGATGGCATCGGTCAATTGGATCTCGTTGCCGGCGCCGGGCTTGGTCTTGGCCAGCAGTTCGAAGATCGAGCCGGGCAGCAGGTAACGACCGATGACCGCCAGCGTCGAGGGCGCTTCCTCGACCTTGGGCTTCTCGACCATGTCGCTGATCAGGGCGCTCTTGCCGGGCTCGGGGACATCGCCCTCGAGGGCGACGATGCCATACTTGTGGACCATGTCCCGGGGCACGTTCTCGACCATGATCTGGGCATCGCCGGTACGCTGGTAGGCATCGATCATTCCGGCCAGGTCGTTGCGCGGCAGACCTTCGCCATCGACCAGCACGTCGGGCAGCAGCACCGCGAAGGGTTCGTCCTGGCCGATCACCGAGCGCGCGCAGAGCACGGCATGGCCGAGGCCCAGCGCTTCGGGCTGGCGTACCGCAATGATACTGACGTCGGCGGGAACGATCTTGCGTACCTCGGCGAGCATCTCGTCCTTGCCCTTGGCCTCGAGCATCGTTTCGAGCTCGAAGTGCTTGTCGAAGTGATTCTCGATGGCGCCCTTGCTCGAGTGCGTGACCAGCACGATCTCCTTGATCCCGGCGGCCACCGCTTCCTCGACCACGTACTGGATCACCGGCTTGTCGACGATGGTGATCATTTCCTTGGGAATGGCCTTGGAGGCCGGCAGACAACGGGTGCCGAGGCCGGCAACGGGTAGTACGGCCTTACGAATCATGGGGGTCCCTCCTGCATGAATGTAACAATAAGTATGCCATAGAGAGGCCCCGAAGTGAGCCCCGCCATGGCCAAGTGTAATAGCTGCATGCCCACTACGAGCATCATCCGCCGGCACGCCGCCGCCGCTCGGGCATGCTGGGCCCTGCCGGCCCAGGCCATCGGGTGCTACGGTGGCATCTTTGCCCAAAGCCTGTCGAGAAAGAGTAGAATGCGGGCATCTTACCGGAGGAGATGCGCCATGCCACCCGACGCCCCTTTCGACGTCGAGTTGCTGATCGAAGCCCGCTGGGTGCTGCCGATGAGCGAGGATTTGCCGACCCTGGCCGATCATGCCGTGGCGATACGGGCGGGACGCCTGCTCGGCCCCTGGCCGATCGCCATCGCCCGCCAGCGGGTCAACGCCCAGCGCGTGCTGCGCCTCGATCACCACGCCCTGCTGCCGGGGCTCGTCAACGCGCACAACCATGCCGGCATGAGCCTGATGCGAGGCTTCGCCGACGACCTGCCATTGATGACCTGGCTCAACGAGCATATCTGGCCGGCCGAAGCCGCTCATATCAACCCCGGATTCGTCGCCGATGGCACGCGGCTGGCGATCGCCGAGATGCTGCGCTCGGGCACCACCACCTTCGCGGATATGTACCTGGCTCCCGAGGCCGCCGCCGACGTCATCGGCGAGACCGGCATCCGCAGCCAGCTGTGCACGCCGCTGATCGATTTCCCCACCCCCTGGGCCGAGGACTTCGGCACAGGACTGGCACGCACCGAGGCGCTGGTGGCGCGTTGCCAGGATCATCCGCTGATTGGCCTGGCCTTCGGCCCGCACGCGCCCTACACGGTCGGCGACGACAGCCTGAAGCGGCTGCGTGAGGCGCGCGAACGCCTCGACTTGCCGATCCAGATGCATGTCCATGAGACGGCCGACGAAGTCGAACAGAGCCTGCGCGAACACGGCAAGCGGCCGCTGCGTCGGCTGTTCGAAGCCGGACTGCTCGACGCACGCTTCCAGGCGGTGCACATGACTCAGATCGACGACGAGGACCTGGCGATCATCGCCGAGACCGGCATCCAGCTCGTGCACTGTCCCCAGTCGAACCTCAAGCTGGCCAGCGGCTTCTGTCCGGTCGAACGACTACGCGCAATGGGCGTCAACATCGCGCTGGGTACCGACGGTGCGGCCAGCAACAATGACCTCGACATGTTCGACGAGATGCGTTGCGCCGCGCTGCTCGCCAAGGGCGTCAGTGGCGATGCGGCGGCCTTGCCGGCGATGGCGACACTGGCCATGGCCACCCGCGACGGCGCCCATGCGCTGGGGCTCGGCAAGCGCGTCGGTCAACTCCGTGAAGGCTACGAGGCCGACCTGATCGCCGTCGACCTGGATGAGTTGAATACCCAGCCGGTCCATCACCCGGCCTCGGCGATCGTCTACGCCATGAACAGCCGCCAGGTCAGTCATGTCTGGGTCGCCGGCCGGCCCAAGCTCGTCGAGGGCGAACTGTGCGACATCGACGTCCAGGAACTCAAGCGCATGGCCGCGGCTCGTCAGCGTGCCATGTCTCACACCCGCCAACAGGGAGAGGCGCAATGAACCCGGCACAACGCGATACCCAGCGCGGCAATGTCGATCCCAGCGAGATCGCCAAATTCGAGGCCTTGGCGAGCCGCTGGTGGGACCCTGACAGCGAATTCAAGCCGCTCCACGAGATCAATCCGCTGCGCCTGGACTTCATCGACGCGCGGGCCGGGCTCGCCGGCAAGCGCGTGCTCGACGTCGGCTGCGGCGGCGGCATCCTGAGCGAAGCAATGGCGCACCGCGGCGCCGAAGTGACCGGTATTGATCTGGGGGCGACGCCACTGGAAGTCGCGCGCATGCATCAGCAGGAGAGCGGCGTGACGGTCGACTACCGTCAGATCAGTGCCGAAGAGATGGCCGCCGAGCAGCCCGGCGAGTACGACGTCGTCACCTGCCTGGAGATGCTCGAGCACGTACCCGATCCGGCCGCGGTGGTGCGCGCCTGCGCGACGCTGGTACGCCCCGGCGGCCATGTCTTCTTCTCGACCATCAACCGCAACCCCAAGGCCTATGCCTTTGCCATCATCGGTGCGGAATACGTGCTCAGCCTGCTGCCGCGCGGCACCCACGACTATCGCAAGTTCATCCGGCCCTCGGAGCTTTCCAACTGGTGCCGGGCCACCGGCCTGCGCGTACGCGAACAGAGCGGACTGACCTACAATCCGCTGACCCGCACCTACCGCCTGGCGCCGCGCGACGTTTCGGTCAACTACATGATGCACTGTTCGATGGAGGCGCCGTGAGCCATGCGCCGCTCGGCCTGCTGTTCGACCTCGACGGCACGCTGGTCGACACCGCACCGGATCTGGCCCGCGCGACCAATGCCCTGCGCGCGCATCACGGTCTCGACGCGCTGCCCTTCGAGGTAATACGCACCCAGGTCTCCAACGGGGGGAGCGCCCTGGTGACGCTGGCGCTGGGACTCGAGGCCACGCACCCCGAACACGCCGCGGCACGCGCTTTCCTGCTCGACAGCTATGCCCGCGACGTCGCGGCCGAGAGCCGGGTTTTCCCGGGGTTGGAGCCGCTACTCGCAACCTGGTCGCAGCCGCCGCGGGCCTGGGGCATCGTCACCAACAAGCCGCGCGCATACGCCGCGCCGCTGATCGAGGCGCTGGGCCTCGAGCCAGGCGCCTTGCTGTGCGCCGATGACTTGCCGGTGAGAAAGCCCGACCCCGAACCGCTATGGGCAGCGGCGCAGCGCCTGGGGTTGAATGCCGCCCAGTGCTGGTACATTGGCGATCACGTGCGCGACATGCAGGCCGCCCACGCCGCCGGCATGACCGCGATCGCGGTCGGTTACGGGTATATCGACGAGGCCGAGGATCGGCACAGCTGGCGAGCGGATCGCTGGTTCGAGAAACCCCAGGACCTTACCGCTGCGCTTGTCGGATTGATCGATCGGCCCCGCTGAGCCGAGGCTCGACGGGGAGAACCAAGTCGTCAGTATTGCCTAGCTACGGGCCGGCTGGGCGTCGAAACGCTCGCCGGTATGGCCCTGACTATCGGCGCCCATCAGCCATAGATAGGTCGGCATGATCTCGTCGGCGGTACGCAGCGTCGCCGGATCTTCACCGGGGAAGGCAGCCTGGCGCATCCGCGTCCGCGTGGCGCCGGGGTTGAGGCTATTGACGCGCACCGAGGAAAGATTCTCGAGCTCGTCGGCTAGCACCTGCACGAAGCCCTCGGTGGCGAACTTGGAGACCGCATAGGCGCCCCAGAATGCCCGCCCCTTGCGGCCTACGCTGGACGAGGTGAAGACCACCGAGGCGTCGTCGGATGCCTTGAGCAGCGGCAGCAGCGCCTGGGTCATCCATACCGGCCCATTGATGTTGACCTGCATGACCTGTTCCCAGAGCTCAGGATCGTACTGCTCGAACGGAGTGATCCGTCCCAGCAGGCCGGCATTGTGCAGAATGCCATCGAGGCAAGCGAACTCCTTGCTCAGCGTCGCCGCCATGTCCTGATAATCCTTGAGCGTAGCGCCTTCGAAGTTGAGCGGGAAGATCGCCGGCTGCGGTCCGCCATCGGCCTCGATCTCGTCGTAGACGGTCTCGAGCTTGGCGATCGTGCGCCCCAGCAGTATCACCGTGGCGCCGTGGCGGGCATAACACTTGGCGGCGGTGCGGCCAATGCCTTCACCGGCGCCGGTTACCAGGATCACCCGCCCCGCCAGCAGATCCGCGGGAGCCTGGTAATCGATCTTGCAACTCATCGTGACTCCTCGTTGCCGGTCAGAGCCCGGACTGGTTGAGGAAATCGCCGGCCATGCTGGCCGCATTGCTATCCGGATACTCCTGCTGAACGCGATTCAGCAATTGCTTGCTGGCCTCCGGCTGGCCTTGGCGCGCCTTGAGCAGTCCCAGCTTGTAGAGCGCATCGGGGACCTTGTTGCTTTGCGGATAGTCCTCGATCACGGTGGTGAACGCCTGGGCGGCCGGTTCCAGCTCGGAGCGCGCCGAATAGAGCTCTCCTAACCAATAATAGCCATTGGCACGCAGTGGCGAATCGGGATGATTCTTGACGAAGGACTCGAACGCCGTGAGTGCGGCATCGAAGTCGCGCGCCTGAACCTTCTGGAAAGCGGCCTGGTAGGCCTGGCGATCTTCCTGGTCGGCGGCAGCCACCGCCGCATCGCTATTGTCGCCCTGTTCGGCCGAACTGGGAGTGCCGCCGCCCTGGGCGGTATTGCCGCCACCGGACGCGGCAAAGCCACTGATACGCTTTTCCAGTTCCAGATAACGCTCCTGGGCGAAATTTTTCTGCTGCTCGAGTTGATAGCGCAGCTCTTCGATCTGCCCTCGCAATTCCTGAATCTGACGCTGATTGTCCTGCAACTGATTGAACAGCACCAAGTTGCCGCCAGCTTCCGGACGAACCTGGGTCTGTTGGTAGAGATTGCTCTGCTGGTTGGCCGATAGATCTTCGACCACGGGGGCGGCCCATACGGACAGCGGGAGCACCAGGGCCCCCGCGCCGCACAGTCCTTTCAGACTGTGTTTCATGCTTGACTCCGCCGAAGCTTAGTAAGCGATGACCACGCGACGATTCTTCGCGTAGGACTGTTCGGAGTGACCTTGCACGGCCGGACGCTCTTCACCGTAGCTGACGACATCGACCTGCGATGACGAGACTCCCTGAACGCTCAGGTAGCGCTCCACCGACTGCGCACGACGCTCGCCCAGACCCAGGTTGTACTCGCGGGTACCGCGCTCGTCGGCATGGCCCTGCAGGACGATCTGAGCATTGGAGTGATTGCGCAGGTAGGCAGCGTGCTCGTTCAGCACGGACTCGAACTCGGGACGAATGGTGTCCTTGTCGTAGTCGAAATAGATGGTACGCACATCGGGCACGCCGGCAAGCTGGTCGGCACCCATCTGAGAGCCGTTGGCCTGCCCACCCAGGCCCTGGCCGGTGGTCACACCGCCCTGACCCTGGCCGCCGGCTGTCGCGCCATCCATGCTGCCGTCCTGTGTGCCACCGCTGCTGGAACAGCCAGCCATGACAGCGAGGGACACAGCGACGGCCAGGCTTTTGGCGTACGGTTTAAACTTCATCGTCAACTCCTTGCTCAAAATGCGAATGACACAGTTGTTACTGTATGTTCAGGCTTAGTTCATGAACGGCGACCACGCGGGCTCCCGCACATCGCCTTCGGCTGAGGGCAGGCGGTACGAGGCATTGCCATCGGCCGACACCACGCTCAGCACCCCGCTGTTTCCCTGCTGGGTGGCGAAGATTACCATGCTCCCGTTCGGCGCAACACTAGGCGACTCATCCCACTGCGAGTCGGTGAGTATCGTCAGCCGGTCGTTGCTCAGGTTTTGCTTGGCGACACTGAAACCACTGTTGCCACGGTGGATCATAAACAGAGTTTCGCCGTCCGGCGAGTAGCGTCCACGCGAATTGTAATTGCCGGTAAAGGTCAGCCGCTGACTTTCGCCACTGCCCAGCGAATAGCTGTAAAGCTGCGGTCCGCCGCTGCGATCCGATGTGAAGACCAGGCTGTTGCCGTCCGGTGCCCAGGAAGGCTCGGTGTCGATCGACTCGTTACGGGTCAGACGCTGAAAACTGCGCGAGCCGATATCCATGACGTAGATTTCCGGCTGACCATCCTTCGACAATGACATCGCCAATTTGCGACCGTCCGGCGACCAGGCCGGAGCGCCATTGATGCCCGAAAACGAGGTCACCTGGACGCGCTGGCTGGTCGCCAGGTTCTGGATGTAGATCGCCGAGTTTCCCGATTCGAAAGACACGTAGGCGAGCTTGTTGCCGTCCGGCGACCAGGCCGGCGACATGATCGGCTCACGCGAGGTCAGGATCTGCTGGCTGTTGTGCCCGTCGGCATCGGCGACGTGCAAGGCGAAACGCCGGTTATCGGCGGCGCCCTCGGCGGTGACGTAGGCGATGCGCGTCGAGAAGGCACCGCGTACCCCGGTGATCGCCTCGTAGACCTTGTCGCTGATGTAATGGGCGCCGGAACGCAGCTGGTTGGCGCTGACGTTGACGGCCTCGCCGAGCATGCGCCGCTCGCCGTAGATATCCATCAGCTCGAACTGGATGCGATAGCCCTGGCCGGTCTGGCTGACCTGGCCGACGACCAGGTAATTGCTGTCGACGGCGCGCCAGTCACGATAGCGAACCTCGTCGCTGGTAGTCGGCGAGGCGATCAGCGTGCTGCGCGACAGCGGATCGAACTGACCGCTGTGGGCCAGGTCGTCGCTGACGATCTGGGCGATATCCTCGGGCAACTGCTGCCCGCCGAAGGGCACGACGGCGATCGGAATCGCCTCATCGCTGCCCTTGGTGATCTCGATGGTCAGGTCCGCACTGGCCAGGTTGCCAACCAGCAACATCAGCCAGCCGAGCATGAACGGAGCTAGTCGTTTCATCGGCGCACATCCTCAGGATTGAAATCCAGGTTGAATTCACGGAATTGCCGCTGCGCGGCGGCTGGCAGTTCGCGCATTTCGCGAAACGGCGCGGCACGTTCGACGGCCTGGAGGACCGAGCGGTCAAAGCTGGCGTTACCGCTACTGTTGCGAATTGAAGCATTGACCAGTTCACCGGTCGGCAGCAACTCGAGGCTGACCACGGCACGCATCTGATTAGTGGCCCCGGGCGGAATGTTCCAAGCCTGCTCGACCGCCCGCTTGACCAGATTCTTGAAGCCGTTCGCCGCTTGAGCCGCCTGCTTGGCATTGGCAATCGCCTGCTCTTCGCCGGCGATCGAGCTCGCCAGGGCCTGCTCCGAGGCACGCCGAGCGGCTTCGGCAGCACGTTTGGCGGCGGCTTCGGCCTGCTTGCGAGCCTCCTCGGCCTTGCGTTGCTTCTCGGCTTCGGCCTGCTTGCGAGCCTCCTCGGCCTTGCGCTGTTTCTCGGCTTCGGCCTGCTTGCGGGCTTCCTCGGCCTTGCGCTGCTTCTCGGCTTCGGCTTGCTTGCGAGCTTCCTCGGCCTTGCGCTGCTTCTCGGCTTCGGCCTGCTTGCGGGCTTCCTCGGCCTTGCGCTGCTTCTCGGCTTCGGCCTGCTTGCGAGCCTCCTCGGCCTTGCGCTGCTTCTCGGCTTCTTGCTGACGCTGATTTTCGGCCGCTTCGGCCTGCTCGGCACGCCGCTGAGCTTCCTGCTCGGCCTGTCGCCGGGCCTCCTGCAATGCCTGCTGCTCGGCCTCGCGCTGCTCTCGCGCCTGCACTTCGGCTTGTTGGCGCTGCTGTTCGGCCTGTTGCTGGGCCTCTTGCTCGGCCTGTTGCTGCTCTTGCCGTTCGTCGGCCTGGCTTTCGGCGGCGCGGGCCTGGGCTTCCTTGGCCCGCTGAGCCTGGTCGGTGGCCGTTTCAGTGCTCACCAGCGTCGCCTGGACGATCGCCGAGGATGTCTCCTCGGGCTCGCTGACCGGCCAGCGCAGCACGCTCAACAGCAATATACCGACGTGCAGGCCTACCGCCAGCACTACGGGAAGCCCGTAGCCGACCCGCCTTTCCTGTTTCGCCATCGTGCGTCCTCACTGCTCCCGGGAAGGCGGGTCGGAAATCAAGCCGACATTGGGCACGCCCGCGACCTGCAGGGTGCTCATCAGGGTCACGACCTGGCCATAGGGCACATTCCGGTCGCCCTTGACCATCACCGGCGTCTGCGGCTTGCGCTGCAGTACCGCGATGACCTTGTTGCTGAGCTCATCGAGGCTCAGCGGCGTCTCGCCATCGCCGATGGAAAGAAAGTACTCGCCATCGCCGTTGATCGAGGCGACCAACGGCTCGCTGTCCTCGGGCACATCGATGGGCTCGGAGGCGACCTTGGGCAATTCGACCTGTACGCCCTGGGTCATCATCGGCGCGGTGATCATGAAGATAACCAGCAGCACCAACATGACGTCGATGAACGGCACGACGTTGATCTCGGCCATCGGCTTGCGATGTGGGCCGCGATTGAAGGGGCCATGCATCATAAAGGCGCCTCCTCAGGCTGCTTCCCGGTCACCGCGCCCTTGCAGGTTGCGGTGCAGAATGGAGTGAAATTCCTCGGCGAAATCCTCGTACTGACCGAGCAAGCGGTTGGACTGCGCGGATAGGCGGTTATAGAAGATCACCGCGGGAATCGCCGCGAAAAGCCCCATGGCGGTGGCGATCAGCGCCTCGGCGATCCATGGCGCGACGGTCGACAGTGTCGCCTGCTGGGCCATGGACAGGCTCATGAACGAGCCCATGATGCCCCAGACGGTGCCGAACAAGCCGATATAAGGGCTCGACGAGGCGACCGTGGCGAGGAAGATCAGGTGCTGGTTGAGGCGCTCTTCCTCGCGCGACCAGGCCACGCGCATGGCACGCTGCACGCCGTCGAGGATCGCCTGGTTGCTGCGGGTCTTGGGCAGCAGCCGGTTGAACTCGCGAAAGCCGGAACGAAAGATGTGTTCGGCGCCGAGCACGTCCTGCTCGGCCGGCGTCTCGCGGTAGAGCTCGTTGAGATCGACGCCCGACCAGAAGCGATCCTCGAACGTGCGGTGCGCCTTGTGAGCCCGGCGCAGCACGAAACTGCGCTGGAAGATCACCACCCAAGAGGCGATGGAAGCCACGATCAGCAACAGCATCACCAGTTGTACCACCAGGCTCGCGTTCATGATCAGGTGAGGAATGGACAGGGATTCGTTCACGGGTGTCCTCGTCAGTGGTTCAGATTATCCGTTCAGAGCCGAGGCAATCGCCGCCGGCCAGCGTATTGGACGAAGCCGGTCAGCGTCGACACAGGCGATATCGACGCTGGCTTCGCACAAGGGTTCCTTTGCTGCGCTCACTTGTTGCCTGAAACGCATCCGGCAGGCCGAATGCTCGACGACCTCGGCACTGACCGAAAGCTCGTCGTCAAGACGTGCTGGCTTGGCATAGCGGCAATCGAGCCTATGCACTACCAACTGGATGCCGGCCTCGAGCAATGCGCGCTGATCGAGGCCGCTGGCGCGCAGCCACTCGCTGCGCGCCCGCTCCATGAACTTGAGGTAATTGACGTAGTAGACGATGCCGCCGGCATCGGTGTCTTCGATGTAGACCCGCACGGGAATCGTGAAGCCGCTCATGGCCGCCCCTCGCCGCTGGCTTCGGGTGTGGCGTCGCCGGCGGCGAAGCCGAAATGCAGATAGGCCTGCCGGGTGACCATGCGTCCCCGCGCGGTGCGCAGCATGAAGCCCTGTTGAATCAGGTAGGGCTCGATCACGTCCTCGATGGTGTCGCGCTCCTCGCTGATCGCCGCCGCCAGGCTGTCGACCCCCACCGGCCCGCCATCGAACTTCTCGATCATCGCCAACAGCAACCGGCGATCCATATGGTCGAGGCCGTGACGGTCGACGTGCAACATGTTGAGCGCCTGGTCGGCGATATCCTTGGTCAGCCGGCCGTCGGCGCGCACCTCGGCATAGTCGCGCACCCGGCGCAGCAGGCGATTGGCGATGCGCGGCGTGCCGCGAGCCCTGCGCGCCACTTCGGCGGCACCCTCGACCTCGGCCTCGACACCCAGCAACCGCGCCGAGCGCGTGACGATCTCGGTGAGTTCGTCGACCGCATAGAACTCCAGACGCTGGACGATTCCGAAACGATCGCGCAGCGGCGCAGTCAGCAACCCCGCGCGGGTGGTCGCGCCGACCAGAGTAAAGCGCGGCAGGTCGAGCTTGATTGAGCGCGCCGCGGGTCCCTCGCCGATCATGATGTCGAGCTGGAAATCCTCCATGGCCGGATAGAGCACTTCCTCGACCGCGGCCGGCAGACGGTGTATCTCGTCGATGAACAGCACGTCGCCCGGCTGCAGATTGGTCAGCATCGCCGCCAGGTCGCCGGCGCGTTCCAGCACCGGACCGGAGGTCGACTTGATGTCGACCTCCATCTCGGCGGCGATGATGTTGGCGAGTGTGGTCTTGCCGAGTCCCGGAGGGCCGAAGACCAGGGTATGGTCGAGGCTGTCGCCGCGCCCCCGCGCCGCGGCGATGAAGATATCCAACTGCTCGCGGACGCGTGGCTGGCCGATGTAATCGGCCAGGGTCTTGGGGCGGATCGCATGATCATGGTGCACCTCGCCCTGCTGCGGCTCGGCGGCAATCAGTCGGTCACTTTCGATCATTCGTCGCTACCCTGCCAGCTTGCGAGTGAGTGCGGCCTTGATCAGCGCCTCGGTGGACAGCCCTTCGTCATGTCCGCTGAGCATGCGTGCCGCCTCGGTCGGCTTGTAGCCGAGCGACACCAGGGCCGCTTCGGCATCGACCAGCGGGTCGTGCGCTCGTGCGGTCGAAGGCGGCGCGCTCGCCTGGCCATCGGCCTGCTCGCCGGCCCAATGCGGGAAACGATCGTGCATTTCGACGATCAGCCGCTCGGCGGTCTTGCGCCCCACACCCGGCAGCCGCGTCAGGGCCTTGACGTCGCTGTCCATCACACAGCGAATGAACTGGTCCTGTTCCATTCCCGAAAGAATCGCCAGTGCCAGCTTGGGGCCCACGCCATTGACCCGGATCAGCGCTCGGAACAGCGCGCGCTCGGCTTCACGGACAAAGCCATAGAGCAGATGCGCGTCGTCACGGATACTCAGGTGGGTATAGAGCTGCACGGTTTCGCCGATACCGGGCAGGGCCAGCAGCGTGTTCATCGAGGCTTCGAGCTCGTAGCCGACGCCGCCGACGTCAATCACCAGCCATGGAGGCTGTTTTTCCAGCAAGGTGCCACGCAGGCGTCCAATCATGCAGTTACGTTCCTCGGGCTGACTGGGTAGTCACTATACTCATCACCCGTTCGACTGACCAGCGCCCACCTTGCGGCGTCAGGACTCGGGCCGAAAGTCGCGCCAACCCGCACCCCGCGAGCGCCGCCGGCGGCTGTCCTTCTGGCCGAGCAACCCGGCTCGGGCGTGGGCATGCGTGAGCGCAATCGCCAGTGCATCGGCGGCATCCGCCGGTGGCCGCGCATTGAGCGACAACAGCGCGGTGACCATATGCTGCACCTGGGTCTTGTCGGCGGCGCCGGTGCCGGTCACCGCCTGCTTGATCTGCCGCGCCGCGTATTCGTGCACCGGAAGACCGTGATTGGCGGCGCAGACGATCGCCGTGCCGCGGGCCTGGCCCAGCTTGAGCGCCGAATCGGGGTTGCGCGCCATGAACACCTGTTCGATGGCCAGTTCCTGAGGGCGGTATTGAATGATCAGCTCGGCGACCCCGGCATAGACCTGGGCCAGCTTCTGGGCCAGGTCATCGGCTCGGATGCGAATGCAGCCGCTGGCGATGTAGCGCGGTCGCAGCGTACTGACGTCGAGCACCCCGTAGCCGGTGATGCGCGAGCCGGGATCGATGCCCAGGATGATCAAGTGGCCTCCCCGGTTCGCCCGGATACGCTGAGTGGTTTCATTCGAGTTCGGCCAGCACCGCATCGGCGAAGTCGGCGTTGGAGTAGACGTTCTGCACGTCGTCGAGATCCTCGAGTCTATCGAACAGCTTGACGATCTTGCGCGCCACCTCGACGTCCTCGACCGGTGCATAGCTGTCCGGAAACATGCCGACCTCGCTGCGCTCGGGAGCCAGCTCGGCCGCGTCCAGCGCATCCTTGACGCCGCCGAATGCCTTGGGCGTGGTCACCACCTCGATGGCGCCGTCGTCGAGCGTGACGATATCCTCGGCACCGGCATCGAGGGCGACGTCCATGATCGCTTCCTCGTCGCAGTCCGCGGCAAAGCTCAAGCGTCCCTGCTGGCTGAACAGGAAGGCCACCGACCCGGACGTGCCCAGGTTGCCGCCGTGCTTGGTGAAGGCATGACGCACGTCGGAGACGGTGCGGTTACGATTGTCGGTCATGCACTCGACGAGCACCGCGACGCCGTCCGGGCCGTAGCCTTCGTAGACGGTCTCCTCCATCGCATCGCCGTCGGCATTGCCGGCACCGCGATCGATGGCGCGCTGGATGGTGTCCTTGGTCATGTTGTTGGCCAGCGCCTTGTCGATCGCCGCGCGCAGCCGCGGATTATCGTTGGGCTCGTCGCCACCCTGACGCGCGGCCACGCTCAGCTCACGAATCAGCTTGGTGAAGACCTTGCCCTTCCGGGCGTCCTGGGCCGCCTTGCGGTGCTTGATGTTCGCCCATTTGCTGTGGCCTGCCATCGAAAGCCTCCTCGTTCAGCAAAACCGGCGGCGCTGAGAGCGCCGCCGGGTTCATTGAAAAGCGGATTGTCCCGCACACCTGGCGCAACGACGCCAGGTGTCGCGTCACTCGTCGCCCGTCGCCACCTTGGCCTTCTGGCGCAGCCGAATGTTGAGCTCCTTGAGCTGATCGGCACTGACCTCGCCTGGGGCGTCGGTCATCAGGTCAGCGGCGCTCTGGGTCTTGGGAAAAGCGATCACTTCGCGAATGGTTCGCGCGCCGGTCATCAGCATCACCAGACGGTCGAGGCCGAAGGCCAGGCCGCCATGCGGCGGCGCACCGAAACGCAGCGCATCGAGCAGGAAACCGAACTTTTCCTCGGCTTCGGCCTCGCCGATGCCCAGCACCTCGAACACCGTGCGCTGCATGCCCTGATCGTGAATACGGATCGAGCCGCCGCCGAGTTCGGTACCGTTGAGCACCATGTCGTAGGCGCGCGACAGGGCGCTGGCCGGGTCGGCCTTGAGCGCTTCCGGGCTGCACGAGGGCGCGGTGAACGGATGGTGCAGCGCCGACAGCCGCCCGGCGTCGTCGGCTTCGAACATCGGGAAGTCGACCACCCACAGCGGCGCCCAGGCCTGCGTGTACAGGTCGAGATCCTCACCCAGCCGCACGCGCAGCGCGCCGATCGCCTCGTTGACGATGCGCGTCTTGTCGGCCCCGAAGAAGATGATGTCGCCGTCCTCGGCGCCCAGCCGGTCCAGCAGCGTCTCGACGATGCCGTCCATGAACTTGACGATCGGCGACTGCAGGCCTTCGAGGCCCTTGGCGCGCTCGTTGACCTTGATCCAGGCCAGCCCCTTGGCCCCGTAGATGCCGACGAAACGCGTGTACTCGTCGATCTCCTTGCGGGTCAGCTTGGCACCGCCGCTGACCTTGAGCGCCGCGACGCGACCGTCGTCGGCGTTGGCCGGGCCGGAGAACACCTTGAAATCGACATCCTTCATCAGGTCGTCGACATCGACCAGTTCCAGCGGAATACGCAGGTCCGGCTTGTCGGAGCCGTAGCGCTGCATCGCCTCGGCATAGGGCATGCGCGGGAACTCGGGCAACTCGACCTCGAGCACCTCCTGGAACAGCTGGCGGATCATGCGCTCGGTGATACCCATGATCGCATCCTCGTCGATGAACGAGGCCTCGAGGTCGATCTGGGTGAATTCCGGCTGACGGTCGGCGCGCAGGTCCTCGTCGCGAAAGCACTTGGCGATCTGGTAGTAACGGTCCAGCCCGGCCACCATCAGCAGCTGCTTGAATAGCTGCGGCGACTGCGGCAAGGCGAAGAAGTGGCCTTCATGGGTACGGCTGGGCACCAGGTAATCGCGGGCGCCTTCAGGCGTTGCGCGGGTCAGGATCGGCGTCTCGATATCCAGAAAACCCTGGCTCTCGAGGTAGGCGCGCACGCTGTGGGTGATCCGCGAGCGCAGCCGCAGCTTGTCGATCATTTCGGGACGGCGCAGGTCGATATAGCGGTGCTTGAGCCGCACCTCCTCGCCGACCTTGCCATGTTCGTCAAGCTGGAACGGCGGCGTGGCCGCCGTGTTCAGGACTTCGACGTCCTTGGCCAGCACCTCGATCATGCCGGTGGGCATGTTGGGGTTTTGGGTGCCTTCGGGGCGCAACCGGATGCGACCGCGGATGCGCAGCACGAACTCGCTGCGCGCACGATCGGCGGTGGCGAACGCGTCCTGGGTATCGGGGTCGACCACGACCTGAGCGATGCCGTCGCGATCGCGCATGTCGAGGAAAATGACGCCCCCGTGGTCACGGCGACGATGCACCCATCCGCAAAGCGTGACCTCCTGATCCACCAGGGTCTCGTTCAACTGGCCGCAATAATGGCTGCGCATGTCACATCCTGTTTCGTTGCTGTAAAAGGTAACGCTGCCGGCCCGCGCCGGCAGCGGTATCAGGCGGACGCCTTGGCGTCGGATGCCGGAGTCGAAGACGGCGCGGGCTTGTCGCCGCTGGCGGGCGCCTTGCTATTGCCATCTCCGGCCAGGTTGCGCTTGGTACCGCCCGATTTGAAATCGGTCTCGTACCAGCCGCCCCCCGCTAGCCGGAAACCGGCCGCCGAAATCAACCGCGACAGTGACTCGGTCTGGCACGCCGGGCACTCGCTTAACGGTGCCGCGCTGACTTTCTGGAGCTTTTCCAGACGATGGCCACAAGCCTTGCACTCATATTCATAGATGGGCATGGTTTTTATCACTCTGTGACTGAACGGCGTCCGCAGGCATCTTGGCAATGTGCGGCGATAACGATATGTGGCCACGCGACGCGCTTTCCAAGCCTGCCATGAAAGCCGCATATTATAGCGTGTAGCGGCCCCTCGCGGGCAAGTTGTCAGCGCGCCCGGGCGAGCTTATCCGCTTCTTGGATTCCGGCGGTCGCCGCTCACCCTTTCTCCGACCAAGGAGCCCTGTATGAAAGCCGTGATTCTGGATGCCGCCACGCTGGGCGACGACACCGACCTGGAACCGATCCGATGCGAAGTCGATACGCTCGATGTCCACGCGACCACGGCGAGCGAGCAACGCCAGCCGCGGCTTGCCGGGGCCGAGGTGGCGATCGTCAACAAGGTGATGCTCGATGCCGAGTTGCTTGCCAGCCTGCCCGAACTCAGGCTGATCTGCGTGCTGGCCACGGGCACCAACAACATCGACATGGCGGCCGCCGAGCGCCAGGGTATCACCGTTCGCAACGTCAGCGCCTACGGCACCGCCAGCGTGGCTCAACACACCTTGATGCTAATGCTGGCCCTGGCCAACCGCCTGCCCCGCTATCAGCGGGACGTCGCCAGCGGCGAGTGGCAGCGTAGTCCGCTGTTCTGCCTGCTCGGTCACCGCACCCTGCAGCTCGCCGGCAAGCGCCTGGTGATCGTCGGCAGCGGTGAACTCGGACGGGCCGTGGCCAGACTCGCCGAAGCCTTCGACGTCGAAGTAATGTTTGCCGCCCGCCCCGGGAACGAGGCCTTGGATACGCGCCCCCCGCTCGTCGAGCTGGCCGGCAGCGCCGATATCGTCAGTCTGCATTGCCCATTGACCGAGGCAACCCGACACCTGATCGACGCGCCGATGCTGGCTCGTTTCAAGCCCGAAGCCCTGCTGATCAACTGCGCGCGCGGCGGAGTCATCGATGAACGGGCCGCTCTCGATGCCCTGCGGGCCAGTAGGATCGGCGGGCTGGGCGTCGATGTACTGCCTTCCGAGCCCCCGCGCGATGGTCACCCGCTACTCGATGCGCTCGGCGAGCCGCTCAATCTGATCGTCACCCCACACAATGCCTGGATCAGTCCCGAGGCTCGGGCCAACGTCGTCAAACTGACGGTCGAGAACCTGAAGCGCTGGAAAATCGAGACTTGAAAACCAAATTGGGCGTTATTTAATTTGTTGGTATAAGAAAGATAACGGTATAAAAACGACAGTTGCATCCATCGAAACGAATGCCAATACTCTTGGCACAGCGGCAGGCCAGGCTTTCGATCCCTGTTCGACAAACAGTTGCATCAACGCCTTACCCGTCACCGCACGCTTGGTCTTTATCTGGAGGATCCATGCTCTACAACTATGGTTCGATCAATATCGACCATGTCTATCGCGTCCCTCACCTGGTTCGCCCGGGAGAAACCCTGACCAGCCACGGCTATCGCCAGGTACTGGGCGGCAAGGGCGCCAACCAGTCGTTGGCCGTCGCCCGCGCCGGTGGTGACATCACCCATTGGGGCCGGCTCGGCCAGACCGATCGCTGGGCCCTGGAAACGCTCTCCTCGGCCGGCGTCAACACCGCACACATCGAGTTGACCGCCGAGCCGAGCGGCCATGCGCTGATCCAGGTCGACGATCAGGGCGAGAACTCGATCATCCTCCATCCCGGCGCCAATCATGGCTTTACCGATGCCCAGCATGGGGCCCTGCTCGCCTCGGTCGCCGAAGACGACTGGCTGCTGCTGCAGAACGAGTGCAACGCACTCGGCAAACTGATGGCGAACGCCGCCGACAAGGGCATGCGGATCGCCTTCAACCCCGCCCCCATGGCCGCCAATGTGCTGCGTCTGCCCCTCGACCGCTGCCGACTGCTGTTTCTCAACCGCGGCGAAGCGGCCGCGCTGGTCGAACTCGACGAACACGATGACGTCGAGCGCCTGCTCGATGCGCTTCAGCGAAAATTGCCGGGCAGCGAGATAGTGCTCACGCTGGGCGGTGACGGGGTCTGTTATCAGAGCGATGGCCAGCGCCTGAGACTCGCGGCTCACAAGGTCGAGGCGCGCGACACCACCGCCGCCGGTGACACCTTCATCGGCTATTTCATGGCCGCCCTTCAGCACGCTCATGACACTGGCGCCGCCTTGCGGCTGGCGAGTGCCGCCGCGGCGCTGTGCGTGCAGCGTGAGGGCGCCGCGCCCAGCATTCCCGTGCTCAGCGAGGTCAAGGACGCCGCCAGCCACTGGGATGAGCTGACGATAGATACCGACTAAGCACGAGTACCGCGACACTTCCATCAAAGGATTCCGACATGGCAACACCGATCATCTTCGATACCGACCCGGGGGTCGACGACGCCCAGGCCATCGCTCTCGCCCTCGCCCATCCGGATATCGAACTACTCGGGATGACCACCACCTACGGCAACGTCGATGTCACCACGGCGACCCATAACGCCCTGCTGCTTGCCGAACTGGCCGGACAACGCATCCCGGTGGCCCAGGGCGCGGCCGCTCCCATGGTCAAGACGCGCTTTCCGCCGCCCAAGCACATCCATGGCGCCAACGGCCTGGGCAACATCGACCTGCCCGCCGTCCAGGGCCATGCCGAAGCCGTCAGCGCCGCACAGTTCATCGTCGATCAGGTCAACGCCCGTCCCGGCGAGATCACGCTGGTCGCGGTCGGTCCGCTGGGCAACCTGGCCGCGGCCCTGCAACTCGATCCGAGCATCGTCGAGCGCGTCAAGCGGGTGGTGGTGATGGGTGGCTCGATCCGCGAAGGCGGCAACGTCACGCCGGTCGCCGAAGCCAACCTGTTCAACGACCCTCACGCCGGGCAACGCGTGCTGACCGCCGGCTGGCCATTGACGCTGGTAGGGCTGGATGCCACGCATCGGTGTGTGCTCGACCCCGATGCCATGACCAGGATCGCCGCCGGCCAGGGCAAACTCGGTGAAGTGCTCGCCGGTAGCTACGATTTCTACAAGGCGTTCTATCAGCAGGCGCTGGGTATCGACGGCTGCTGCCCCCACGACAGCTGCGCACTGGCCTGGTTGATGAAGCCCGAACTGTTCACTACGGTCGACGGGCATCTCACGGTCGTCACCGAGGGCGATGCCGAGGGCCAGACGATCTTCGCGCCGGCGGATCGCCCGTTCATTGCCGAGCACTGGTCGCGCACGCCGAAGGCACAGGTATGCCTGAATGCCGACGGCCCGGCGGTCATCGACTGGATCGTCGAGACTCTGAGCTGAAAAGTGAGCTGAAGCGACATCCCCGCGGCTAGCGGGTCACGAAACCGGTTCGATCCCGCCATTCCACGCGCTGCAATTCGACATGGGCCACCCGCGCCGCCGGTGGCCCCTGCCAGAGCCATTGCGTGAGCGCGTTGACCGCATCACGATCTCCACACAACAGCACTTCCACGCGCCCATCGGGCAGGTTCCGGGCGTAGCCCGTCACCTTCGTGGTGAGCGCGCGCTCCTGAACCGCCGCCCGATAGCTCACCCCTTGCACCTGGCCACTGACATAGGCCTTTACACAACAGCTCGACTCCATGGCGGTCTCCCGTGACTGACTTGCCTTGGCTCTCTTCCTTGCTTCGCTCACTGCCAACGATCCGGCATCGATGCGGACTTATAGCCGATAGTTGTAGCATCGCCGCCACTATCGGCCCAAACCGGGACAGAAGGCCGCCGCTGCCCTAGGCTTGATTGAGCAGGCGGGCGTAAAGGCAACTACCCTTGCCATCACCGGTCCCAGGCAAAAACCTCCATGAGAGAGGGACAACAATAATGTCGATCTTCGATCACGCCGAGTTTTCCGACCATGAACAAGTCATCTTCGCCAACGACCCGGTCAGCGGACTCAAGGCCATCATCGCCATTCACAATAGTTACCGTGGTCCGGCGCTCGGCGGCCTGCACATACACTCCTACCGCAACGACGCTCAGGCGCTGGGCGAAGCACTGAAATCCTCGCGAGGCATGACCTACAAGACAGCGCTGGCCAATCTACCCCACGGCGGCGGCAAGGCGGTTGTCATCGCTGACCCGCGTTACGACAAGACACCGTCGTTGCTCGAGGCCATGGGGCGCCTGATAGATTCACTGGACGGCCGCTACATCACCGCCGAGGATCAGGGCAGCGATGCAGCGGACATGCAGGCACTGGCGCGGGTCACGCCGCATGTCGTGGGTTTGAGGAACCCCGCCGGCGCCGGCGGCGACCCGTCACCCTATACGGCCTGGGGCGTCTTCAATGCCATGCGCGGCGCGGTCCGCCATACGCTGGGGAAGACGGAGCTTTGCGGCTTGCGGGTGGCGATCCAGGGCGTCGGGCACGTCGGCGCCCGGCTCGCCCGCTATCTGCACGAGGCCGGAGCGCGGCTGGTGCTCAGCGATGTCGACAGCCATGCCGTCAACAGCCTGGCCCGCCACCTCGACGCCCGGGTAGTCGCCCCCAAGACGATCTTCGATGTCGAAGCGGATATCTTCGCGCCCTGTGCGATGGGCGCGGTCCTCAACGCCGAGGTCTGCCGCCGCCTGCAGGCGCGAATCGTGGTCGGCGCCGCCAACGATCAGCTCGCGGAGCCGGCCTGCGCCGAGCAACTGCTCGCGCGTGGCATCGTCTACGTACCGGATTATGTCGCCAATGCCGGCGGGGTCATCGAAGTCGCCTGGCGACGCCGCGCGGACTACGACCGACGGCAGGTCATGGCGCATATCGCCGGCATCGAAAGCACCCTTGAGACGATACTCGAGCGTGCCGGGCGCGAGGGCCTTTCGCCCGTCGCGATCGCCGATCGCCTGGCCGAGGAACGATTTGCCGAGCCGCGCGGCAAGGCGTCCGTCTAAAACCGCTCAACCGTTCAGCAACTCGGTCTTCACCCGCACCGCCATGTTGCGCGGGACGATCTCATGGCCGCGTGCCTCGAAATGCGTCCGGGTCAGCGCCGCTCCGAACAACAGAATCAGCGATGAGTAATAGACCCACAGCAAAATCAGCACCAGCGAGCCGGCGGCACCATAGGTCGAGGCGGTGGCGGTATAGGCCAGATAGGCGGCGATCGCGTAACGACCGACGGCGAACAGTACCGCGGTGACCAGCGCGCCGACCAAGACATCCCGCCAACGCAGCATGACATCGGGCAGAACCTTGAAGATCGTGGCGAAGAATAGCGCGATCACCAGCAGCGATAACCCCAGTTCACCGACGCTGAGCAGGAGTTCGGTTCCCGGCAGCCAGCCACCGGCATAGCGAAACGCCGCCCGCAGCGCCACCCCCAGGACCAACGACACCAGCAGCACGAAGCCGATCGACACCACCACCGCCATCGACAGCACACGTTGCTGAAGAAAGATCAAGATGCTATTGCGATCGGGATTGACGGTCACGCCCCACAGGTTATTGAGCGAATACTGCATCTGGGCGAATACCGTCGTCGCGCCCACCAATAGCGTGCCGACCCCGAGTAACGTGGGCAGCAGGCCCGAACTCTCGATGCGCGAGGCCGAGACGGCGTTCTGCACGGCCTCCGCCGCGTCGGGCCCGATCAGCCCCTGAAGATGCGCGACGATCTCGCCCTGTGCGGCATCCTCGCCGAGCACCACGCCGATCACCGTGACGGCGATGATCACCGTCGGGGCCAGCGAGAACAGGGTGTAGAAGGCCAGTGAGCCGGCGTAGCTGAAGGCGTTGTGGTCGAGCCACAAGTTGGTCGCGTCGCGCACGATGCGAAACCAGTAGGCAATGGTCTTGGTGATCACAGGTAAATTCCCAAGCGTAACGATGCATTCAGCATAACCGGGCCGACCCTGGCGTGCGAAAGCGTCTCGGATCGCCCTGGTGGTGCCAAGCGTCAAGCTTGTAGTGCCAGGAGCGGCCGCCCATAATGGCCGCGCCAATCTGACCGGAGCGCCCATGTCCGACGCGATGCAGCAGCCCGATTTCGATTGCCTGGTCTTCATCGGCCGTTTCCAGCCTCCGCATCTGGGCCATCTTGCGGTGATTCATGAAGCGCTCAAGCGGGCACGCCAGGTCATCGTGCTGATCGGCTCGGCCTGGCAGGCGCGTTCCTTGCGCAACCCATGGCGCTTCGAGGAGCGCCGCGACATGCTGCGCAGCGATTTCAACGACGCCGACAACGACCGGCTCGAGATCGAACCGCTGCTCGATGCGCTGTACAACGACGATGTCTGGGTGCGCGACGTGCAACGCAAGGTGCGCGACATCGCCCGCCCCTGCCAGGGCAAGCTGCCGCGTATCGGTCTGATCGGCGCCAGCCGCGGTCAGTCGAGCTATTTCCTGAGCCTGTTTCCCCAGTGGGAATCGGTCAGCGTACCGCTGGTCGACGGTATCTCGGCGAGCCACATCCGCGAGCGGCTCTTTCATTCCCGCAACTCGGCCAGCGACTACCTGTCGACCGGCGCCGCGCACGACCTGCCGGCCAACGTGCACCGCGCCTTGATCGCCTTTCACGATTCCGAGGCTTGCCAACAGTTGCTCGAGGAACAGCAACTGCTCGAGCAATACCGCAGAGCCTGGGCCCAGGCGCCCTACCCGCCGATCTTCGTCACCGTCAATGCCGTAGTGGTGCAGTCCGGCCACGTATTGCTGGTGCGCCGCAACGCCGCCCCCGGCAAGGGCCTGCTGGCCCTGCCGGGTGGGTTCATCAACCCCCACGAGCGACTGCAGGACGCCTGCCTGCGCGAACTCCGCGAACGGGTACGGCTGAAGGTCCCCGAACCGGTACTCAAGGGCTCGCTACGCGACCAGCGCCTGTTCGACAATCCGCATCGCAGCTGGCGGGGCCGCACCCTCGCCGAGGCCTTCTATTTCGCCTTGCGTCCCGAGCAGCGCCTGCCGCAGCTGAAGCCCGCCAAGGGCGGCGAGCAGGCACGCTGGGTGGCGCTGGCCGATCTCGAACCGGACACACTGTTCGAGGACCACTTCTTCATCATCCAGAACTTTCTCGGCCTGCCTGCGGGCTGGGCCACCCCCTAACCGGCACGTTCCACATGCCGCGGCGAGCGAGCGTTCTGGCGATTTCCTTCAGGCCTGAAGAAAGTCGCGAGGCAGTTTCATCATTTGCCGCCACAGCTGCTCCACCCCCGGTTTGTGCACCAGCGCGCAGCGGTACAGGCGCACCTCCAGCGGAATGTCCCAGGCGCTGTCGCCGGCGCGCACCAGACGCCCGTTTTCGAGCTCGTCGCGAATGCAGAAATCGGGGATCCAGGCCATCCCCACGCCTTGCAGCGCCATGCCCTTGAGCCCTTCGGCCATCGCCGTCTCGTAGACGGTCTTCAAACGCATGCGGGTCGGATCGTTCTTCAGCAACATGCGCACCGAACGCCCCAGGAATGCGCCCTGGGTGTACGCCAGGAAAGGAATCGAGCTGTCGCCGCCGAGCGGATACAGCGGCCGTCCCTCGGCATCGGGCATGCACACCGGCACCATCATCGCCTTGCCGATCGAGAACGACGGAAAGACCTCGGCGTCGAGCTGCATGGTCGCATAGGGATCGTGGTAGCCGAGCATCAGGTCGCAGTTGCCTTCGCGCAATACATGAATGGCATCGCCGACATTCATCGCCGCCAGCCGAGTGGGGAGTTCGCCGACGCCCTTCTGCAGGCGCGAAATCCAGCGCGGATAGAAGGCCAGCGCCAGCGAATGCGCCGCGACGATGTCGAGCGCTTCGTTGGCGATCGCCAGACCGCGCAGGTGACTCAGGCTCTCGCTGAGCTGTTCGACCAGATTGCGCGCGGTGATCAGAAACAGCTGGCCCTCCGGAGTCAGCCCCACCGGGGTCGTCGAACGATCGACCAGAGTCGCCCCGACGGCCTGCTCCAGCGAGCGGATTCGCCGACTGAAGGCCGGCTGGGTGACGTGACGCTGGCGCGCCGACGCCGAGAAGCTGCGCGTGTTGGCCAGCGCCACGAAGTCTTCCAGCCATTTGGTTTCGAGATTCACCGCGGCTCCGCATCCGAAGGAAAGATAAGCGACTGGACGATGGCCAGTCCTGAAGCGCCAGAGTGTACCCAAGCCCGTGCCCGCCCACCATCGCGGCCGAGCAGGGCCGGCTCACGCCGGCTCCCTGACCTACTGCACCGGCGCCAGCAGGTAGGCGGCGCGCGACACCAACTTGCGCCACAACGGCCGGCTTTCAAGTTCCTCGAGAGTCACCCCGCGGCAATGGCTGAAGTCGCTTTCGAGCATCGCTTCGACCTCCTCGGCGAAGCCGCGGTCGGGAATGAAGGCGGTGATCTCGAAGTTGAGCCGAAACGAGCGGTTGTCGAGATTGACCGTTCCCACCGTGGCGCTGTGATCGTCGATCAGCATCACCTTCTGGTGCATGAAACCGGGCTGATAACGGTATATCTTGACGCCGGCTCGAATCATGTCCGGCAGGAACGAAAACGCCGACAGGAAGATCAATAGATGATCCGGTCGTTCGGGCATCATCACCCGGACATCGACCCCCCGCAGCGCCGCCAGATGCAAGGCATCCTGGACGCCCTGATCGGGCACGAAATAGGGGCTGGTGATCCACAGGCGCCGCTGGGCGGTATGGATGTTGTGTTGCGTCATCAGGCTGGCGGTTTCCTGGCCGTCGGCCGGCCCCGAGGGCACGATCACCACGTTCTGGCATTCCTCGCAGGTCACCCTGGGCTTCCACTCGAGATCGATGACCCGTCCCGTCGCCCAGTGCCAATCCTCCCAGAAGGCTTCCTGCAACCCCAGCACACTGGGTCCGGACAGCATCAAGTGAGTATCTCGCCACGGCCCGTGGCGCGGATCCTCGCCAAGGTACTCGATGCCGACGTTGAGGCCGCCCGTCCAACCGGTCACGCCATCGACGACGGCGACCTTGCGGTGATTGCGGAAGTTGAGCTGGAAACGGTGGCGAAAGCCCCGCGACGAGTTGAAGGCACTGACCTCGACCCCGGCGCGAGTCAGGTCGTCGAGGTAAGCGTCACCCAGCGCATGACAGCCGATCTCGTCGTAGAGCAGGAATACGCGCACGCCCTGCCCTGCCTTGCGCTCGAGCAGATCCTTGAAGGCGATGCCCAGGCGATCGCGCCGGATGATGAAGAACTGCACCAGCACGTAATCCTGCGCGGCCTCGATGCCGGCAAAGAGGCTGTCGAAGGCCGCCTGACCATCGATCAGCAGCGAGGCGCGATTGCCGCTGGTCATCGGCATCATCGCCAGCTTTTCCACGGCCTTGACGTGCACCTGCGCCGCGTCGCTGAGGTACGGCTCTATCAATGGCCGGTAGCGCGCGAGAATCCGCCGCAGGGTCGAGTCATGCTCGCCACGCGAATAGACATAGCCGTAGAAGCGCGGCCGACCGAAAATCCAATACGCCGGCAGCGCCGCATAGGGAAACGTGACCAGCGAAATGATCCAGGCCACGGCGCCTTGCGAAGTACGGCTGGAAAGCAGCGCCAGCACCGCCGAGATCGCCCCGGCCACATGAATCGCGAAGACGCCGATCCCCAGAAGCCAGGACGTCATCGGCGCTCCATGCTGCAAATGGTCGTCATCGCACCTCCCAGAGCGCTCCGCTCGAGGCACGTCCCCGGTCTGCGCCGAGGGCGTGCCGTCGGTTAGCCAAGCGCTGCTTCAAGCGCGTTCGGCAATGATCGCTTGCCACTTCGCCGGCCCCGTTTGGTGCACCGACTCGCCCCGGGAATCGACGGCGACGGTCACCGGCATGTCCTCGATCTCGAACTCGTAGATCGCTTCCATCCCTAGGTCCTCGAAGCCTACCACACGGGATTTCTTGATCGCCTGGGCCACTAGGTAAGCAGCACCGCCCACGGCCATCAGATAGATCGCGCGATTGTCGCGGATCGCCTCAATCGCCAGCGGACCCCGCTCGGCCTTGCCGACCATGCCCAGCAGACCGGTCTGCTCGAGCATGGTGCGCGTGAACTTGTCCATGCGGGTAGAGGTGGTCGGCCCGGCCGGTCCCACCACCTCGTCGCGGATCGGATCGACCGGGCCGACGTAGTAGATGAACCGCCCCTTGAGATCCACCGGCAGTTCCTCGCCCTTGGCCAGCATGTCGACCATGCGCTTGTGGGCCGCGTCCCGCCCGGTCAGGAGCTTGCCATTGAGCAGCAAGGTGTCGCCCGGCTGCCAGGTCTGCACTTCTTCGGGGGTGATCGCATCCAGGTCGACGCGCTTGACGTTGCCACCCACCTCGCGCGTGATCTCCGGCCAGTCTTCCAGCTTGGGCACCGGCAGCTCGGCAGCACCGTTGCCATCCAGGCTGAAGTGCACGTGCCGCGTGGCGGCGCAGTTGGGAATGATCGCCACCGGCTTGTTGGCGGCGTGGGTCGGGTAGTCCTTGACCTTGATATCGAGCACCGTGGTCAGGCCGCCCAGGCCCTGGGCGCCGATACCCGTGCGATTGACCTTGTCGTAGAGCTCGAGACGCAGCTCCTCGGCACGGTTCCCGGCTCCGCGGGCCTGCAGCGCCTGGATGTCGATGGGATCCAGCAACGCTTCCTTGGCGAGCTCCATGGCCTTCTCCGCGGTGCCGCCGATGCCGATGCCGAGCATGCCCGGCGGACACCAACCGGCGCCCATCTTGGGCAATTGCTCGAGCACCCAATCGACCACGCTGTCGGATGGATTGAGCATCGCGAACTTGGACTTGGCCTCGCTGCCGCCCCCCTTGGCGGCGACATGCACCTCGACGCTGTCGCCCGGGACCAGCTTGTGATGGATCACCGCCGGAGTATTGTCGCGGGTGTTCGCCCGCTTGCCGTCGGGATCGGCGAGTACCGAGGCGCGCAGCACGTTGTCGGGATTCAGGTAGGCGCGCCGCACCCCCTCGTTGATCATGTCGTCGAGGCTCATGTCGGCTTCCCAGCGCACGTTCATGCCGACGTGCACGAACACGGTGACGATGCCGGTGTCCTGGCAGATCGGTCGATGACCGGTGGCGCACATCCGCGAGTTGATCAGAATCTGGGCGATGGCATCGCGCGCCGCCGGGTTCTCTTCCCGCTGGTAGGCCGCGTGCATGGCCTCGATGAAGTCCTTGGGATGATAGTAGGAGATGTACTGCAGGGCATCGGCGACGCTCTGGATCAGATCGTCCTGGCGGATCACGGTCATGGGATCGGGGCTCCTTGGCTCACGCTTGCGCTCACAAACGGCCGCCGTTGACAGGTCAGGCTGCCCGGCGGTTTAACGGTGACGCAGTATACCGCATCGACCTGGGGACAGGCAGGCTCGTCGGAGTGCTTCGGCTCACAAGACAAGATAACGGTATAAATACGGGCCCACCATTGTCCCCTCCCGGTCGCAGGCCATGGGAGGAGCGACGAGCGCTGGCTTACTTGAGTTCGATCAAGCGGGCGTTGAGCGTCTGGACCTTGTCGCGCAGCCGCGCAGCCTCTTCGAATTCGAGATTGTGTGCGGCCTCGTGCATGGCGTCCTCGATCTTGCCGATCTCGCGGGTCAGCTCGGGGACCGTGAGATTACGCAGCGCCTCGAGAGTGTACTCGCCGGGACCCTCGGCGACCTTGCGTTCGCTCTTGCGACGACTGCCCTTCTTGCCCGGCGTCTGGGCGCCCTCCATGATGTCGGCGACCGACTTGGTCACGGTTCGCGGCACGATGCCATGCGCCTCGTTGTGGGCGATCTGCTTGTTGCGACGCCGCTCGGTCTCGTCGATCGCCCGGCGCATCGAATCGGTCACCCGGTCGCCGTAGAGGATCGCCTTGCCGTTGGCGTTGCGCGCGGCGCGGCCAATGGTCTGGATCAGCGAGCGCTCGGCGCGCAGGAAGCCCTCCTTGTCGGCATCGAGGATCGCCACCAGCGAGACCTCGGGAATGTCCAGGCCCTCGCGAAGCAAGTTGATGCCCACCAGCACGTCGAACTTGCCCAGCCGCAGGTCGCGCAGGATCTCCACCCGCTCGACGGTATCGATGTCCGAGTGCAGGTAACGCACGCGAACGTCGTGCTCGTCGAGATACTCGGTCAGATCCTCGGCCATGCGCTTGGTCAGGGTGGTGACCAGCACGCGCTCGCCGACCTCGGTGCGCAGGCGTATCTCCGAGAGCAGATCGTCGACCTGGGTGGAGGCAGGACGCACCTCGATCTCGGGATCGACCAGCCCGGTCGGGCGCACCACCTGCTCGACCACCTGGCCGGCATGCTTCTCCTCGTAGGGGCCGGGTGTTGCCGAGACGAACACCGTCTGCGGGCAGATCCGCTCCCACTCCTCGAAGGTCATCGGCCGGTTGTCGAGCGCCGACGGCAGGCGAAAGCCATATTCGACCAGGGTTTCCTTGCGCGAGCGGTCGCCTTTATACATGCCGCCCACCTGCGGCACGCTGACGTGGGATTCGTCGATGAACAGGATCGCGTCGGGCGGCAGGTAGTCGAAGAAGGTCGGCGGCGGTTCGCCCGGCGCGCGCCCCGAGAGATAGCGCGAGTAGTTCTCGATGCCGTTGCAGTAGCCCAGCTCGTGCATCATCTCCAGGTCGTAGAGGGTGCGCTGTTCGAGCCGCTGGGCCTCGACCAGCTTGTCGTGATTGCGCAGCCACTCCAGGCGCTCGACGAGCTCGGCCTTGATCCGGTCGGCGGCGGCGAGGATCGTCTCGCGCGGCGTGACGTAGTGACTCTTGGGGTAGATGGTCATGCGCGGCAGCTTGCCGCGCATCTCGCCGGTCAGCGGATCGAACAGGCTGATCGACTCGATCTCGTCGTCGAACAGCTCGATGCGCACCGCCTCCTCCTCCGAGTCGGCGGGAAACACGTCGATCACGTCGCCGCGCACCCGGTAGGTGCCGCGTCGAAAATCCATGTCGTTGCGGGTATATTGCAACTCGGCCAGCCGGCGCAGGAAGGAGCGCTGATCGATCTGTTCACCGCGGTTGAAGTGCAGCCGCATCTTCAGGTACTGGTCCGGGTCGCCAAGACCGTAGATGGCCGACACCGAGGCCACGATCAGCGAGTCGCGGCGCTCGAGCAGGGCCTTGGTCGCCGACAGTCGCATCTGCTCGATATGGTCGTTGATCGAGGCGTCCTTCTCGATGAAGGTGTCCGACGACGGCACATAGGCCTCGGGCTGGTAATAATCGTAATAGGAAACGAAATACTCGACCGCGTTGTCGGGCAGGAACGACTTGAACTCGCCATAGAGCTGCGCGGCGAGCGTCTTGTTGGGCGCCAGCACGATGGTCGGGCGCTGCAGGCGCTCGACCACGTTGGCCATGGTGAAAGTCTTGCCCGAGCCGGTGACGCCGAGCAGGGTCTGATGCGCCAAGCCCGCCTCGAGGCCCTTGACCAGCCCCTCGATGGCGGTGGGCTGGTCGCCCGCCGGTCGATACTTGGATTGGATGCGAAATGGCTTGTTCATGGCCCTGAAATGGTAGCGGTGCGGTGAAAGTTCAAGCGCTCGCACCCGTGTCCGGCGCCAACTGGTTGCGAATCTCGACGGTGGCATCGGTCATCAGACGATGGATCGGACAGCGGTCGCTTATTTCAAGCAGGCGCTGGCGCTGGGCGGGATCATCGATGCCCTCGAAGCTTAACTCCACATCCAGATAATAACGGCCCTGGCGCTCCTCGCGGTCGTTGCGGGTCACCGTGGCAACTACCCGGGTCAGTGGCCACTGCTTGCGCCGCGCGTACATGCGCGCGGTGATCGCCTTGCAGGCGCCCAGCGCCAGGTCGAAATAGTCGTGCGGGTCGGGGGCACTCTCGTCGCCACCGACGATGGCCGGCGCATCGACGAATAGATCCTCGAATTGCTCCAGTTCGACGCGCTGGCGCAGGCTGTGGCCATCGCTGCTGATCACCGTGATAGTCATGCAGGCTCCTTCTTCGCGTGCAACGCACGCCTCGCTCAGCGGTCGTCTTGCTCAGTTAACGGTGACGCCGAGCCGTTCGACCGCCTTGATCAATGCCGCCCGGCTCACGCGTCCTTCGACATCGGCGCCATGGCGACCGACCTCGGCGCTCTCGACGCCATCGACCATCATCAGTTCGCTGGTCAAGCGGTTGATCAACTCGGCGCCTTCGACGCCCTCGAAGGTCAGAGACACGTGCGCCATGCCGGGTTCTCCCGTTTCGCTGCTGGTTACGTGCGCCCAAGTCTAGCACGCGCCGTGAAGCGCGCCGCATAGCACACGCTAGCCCAGACGAACCTAGCGTCTTTCAATTTCTCACAGTGGGTTATCTGCCCCGCTAGCGTCACGCAAGACGCAAAGCAATTACGATACGTTGCCATGTCGACGAAGGTTGCTTTTCCGCCTTGCGGTCTGATCCGGGCCGGTAACTGCGCCTACCGGGTGCCACATGCGCCCGTCGCGTTCGATCAGTTCATTGGCGCTCGCCGGGCCGTCCTCCCCCGCCGCGTAATCATCGACACGGTCGTCTTCCTGCCAGGCATCCAGGAACGGCTGTACGGCCCGCCAACCGTTCTCGATGGTGTCGGCCCGTTGAAAAAGCATTTGGTCACCGGTTAGACAGTCGTAGAGCAGGGTTTCGTAGCCTGTCGAGGCGGGAAGCTCGAAGAAATCCTCGTAGGCAAACCCCATCTGGATGGTTTCCATGTCCAGGGTAGGTCCAGGCCGCTTGGCCTCGAAGTCCAGCCATATGCCTTCATCGGGCTGGATCTGAATGATCAGATAATTGGATTCGAGTCGATCTACTTGGGTATCACGGAACTGAGCGTAGGGCGCCGGCTTGAAGCAGATGGCGATTTCGGTATCGCGGGCGCCCATGCGCTTGCCGGTGCGAAAGTAAAAAGGCACCCCCGCCCAACGCCAATTGTCGATCATGAGTTTCATGGCGACGTAGGTTTCGGTATGGCTGTCGGCAGCGACATCGGACTCGTCGCGATAGCCCGGGATCGGCTCGCCCTTCCAGAGCCCTGCCCGGTACTGCCCTCGCACCGAGTTGTGTCTAGCCTCCTCTGTGGTCCAGGGGCGGATGGCGCCCAGCAGCTTGGATTTTTCGCTGCGCAGGGCATCGGCGCCGAAGGCGGCAGGCGGCTCGATCGCCACCATCGCCAGCAGTTGGAATAAATGATTGGGTACCATGTCCCGCAGGGCGCCGTTCTTGTCGTAGAAACTGCCGCGCTGTTCGATACCCACGGTTTCGGCGGCGGTGATCTGGACGTGATCGATGTAGTGGTTGTTCCAGAGCGGTTCGAACAGGACGTTGGCGAAACGGGCCACCAGAATGTTCTGAACCGTTTCCTTGCCGAGAAAGTGGTCGATGCGATAAAGCTGGCTCTCCGACAGGACCGCGAGCAGGCGCTCATTGAGTGCGCGCGCCGAGGCGAGGTCATGACCGAACGGTTTCTCGACCACGATGCGCCGATACTGCTCGGCATCTTGTTGGAGTAATCCGGCGTCACCCAGCCGCTCGGCGATGTCGGCAAAGAAGCGTGGCGCGGTCGCGAGATAGAACAGGGCATTGCCTGTCGCGCTCGCCTGGATGGTCCGAGTGACCTGCCGATAGGTGCTGGCCTGGGTGAAATCACCTTCGATGTAGTGCAGGCATTGTGCGAAGGCCGGCCATTGCTCAAGGTCGATCTCGCCGGTTTCGGCAGCGGGATCGTTGGCCTGGCCGGCGAGGAAGTCGCCCAGATGCTGGCGGAAGCTCTCGTCGTCGCCCGGCACGCGGTCGATCCCGACGATCTGCAGGCCCGGGGCGAGCAGACCGGCGCGGAAAAGCGTGTAGAGCGAGGGAACGAGCAGGCGCTTGACCAGGTCCCCACTGGCGCCGAACAAGAACAGTGTGGCCGGAGGGGCTGCGGGGGTCTGAGAATGAGTCATGATTCCTTTCCTTGCCGAAGAGCTGGAACGATGCGTATCAGAATTGTGCTTGCGACATGCATGCCTACGGCTTCTGCACCCGGCTCTGGTCCACTGAGCGCCGAGGGCTGTCGCGCAGCAGCCTGCGCGTCACGCCGTTGGTCCAGCCGAAGCCATCCTGCAATGGATATTCCCCGCCGCCGCCACCGACCTTACCCGCTTGCAGGGGAGTCAATACGTACTTCTCGATCAGCTTGTTCTTACGCTCGTAGAGCCTGCCGACCGTCGCCAGCCAGCGATCCGAGATGTCCTGAGCGAGTGCCGTCTCGCCATAGAGGGTGAAGCCGCGCATCGCCAGCCATTGCAGCGGCGCCCAGCCGTTGGGGTGATCCCACTGCTGGTCGCTGTCGATTTCGGTGGTGGCGATACCACCGGCGCTGAGCAGCCGTCTACGAACCACCTGGGCGACGCGCCGGGCCTGTTCGCGAGTGGCCAGTTCGACATACAGCGGGGTCACCGTCGCCGCATTCAGCGACGTGCATAGCCGGTCGCGCTGCCAGTCGTAATCGAAGAAAGCACCGACCCGCTCGTTCCAGAGCACACGCCTGATCGCCCGACTACGCTCGTCCGCCTTGTCCTGAAAGCGCTTGGCGGTCTCGATATCGCCATCGAGAGCGCTCAGTCGCGCAATCTGCGCTTCGAGCTTGTACATGAAACTGTTGAGATCAACGGGGAGCAGGGCCGTGGTGCGAATGCTCGATAGCTGCTGCGCGTCATCCAGCCAGCGTGAGCTGAAATCCCATCCCGAGGCCGCCCCGGCGCGCAGGTCGCGATAGACCTCCCGGTCCGGACGTGTCGACTGTTGCGCCGTGGTCACATCCTCGAGGTAGGCCTCCTCGCGAGGTGTGTCGCGGTCGTCCCAATAGCGGTTGAGCAGGGTGCCGTCGCCCAGGCGGACACAGCAGCGGTGTGCCTCGCCGGGACGCAGGGTTTCGGCGCCGGCCATCCAGTAGGCGTATTCCCTGCGGAGCTGCGGCAAGTAATCGAGCGAGCGCCTGATGACGCCGTAGCGAGTAAAGAGATCGACCATCAGCGCGAATACCGGGGGCTGTGAGCGGCTGAGATAATAGCTGCGATTGCCGTTGGGCACATGCCCGTAGGTATCGATCAGGTAGGCGAAATTGCCGGCCATGGCGCGCATCAGATGCGGGCGACCGCTCTCGGCAAGGCCAAGCATCGTGAAGTGCGAATCCCAATAGTACATTTCGCGGAAACGCCCTCCCGGCACCACGTAGGCATACGGCAGAGGCAGCAGCGACGAGTAGCGAGGATGCTGCTGGGGATGGCGCGTTAGCACATCCCACAGGCCATCGATATGCACCACCAAGGACTGATTGGGGGGCGAGGCGTAATTGCTGAACGGCTCGCGTTCGGGGATGAAGTACTCGTCCACGAAGGCAGCGAGATCGAAGCCCGGCATATCCTTGCGCGCCCGGTAAGCCCTGAGAATCGCCTCGGGGTCCTGGCGCGGTATGCAGTCGACGAAGGTCTTGCTGTCGTCGAAGACGCGACTGCACTGCACGTCGACGAACAGTTCGGCGTAGCGATCGGCCGGCGTCAACGGGTCGGCCGGTTCGATCTGGCTGACCCGTGTGCCGGGATCGAGGTCGGACATGTCGAGATCATCCATGTTGTCTCCCTTCGCAAGCCCGCTCACGATGGCGGTTGGCAGTGTATGGCTGACTAGTGGCCAGTCCCCTTGCCGTTAATGACCGGTAAGAATGTTGGCGGTCAAGCGTTAGATGGTGGATCTGTTGCTCCTCTACCTCATGCTAGTTGCACTATAGCTTGTGCAGTTCTGGAGGGGTCGCTTCAGCGGGCACGCCCCACCCCACCGAGCTCTATTCCTGGCCATTGACCTGGATGACATGAACCGGAATGGCGCTTGCTCAGCGAGCATTGGAGCGGTGAGGGGGCTGTACGGTTCCGATCCAGGTGGCTCATGCGGATGAGGCGGCAGAAAGTGGAGAGCCGTCAGCCCGACGGACATCTTGCATTCATCGCGACGCACCCCCATTACCCAATCCTGAAGATCAATCAATGCCTTGCCTCCCGGAGGGCGCTAGGAGACTGCATGAGCGACTGGACCGTCCACCTTCAACAACACGGCGCACGCTTCGTCGACGATCGACACGTCGAATTCGATACGCAGGAATCCGCGCCGAGCGCGGAGCAGAGCCTACTCTCGCCGCTGACGCACTTTGCGGTGCTCGAGATTGCCGGGGCGGATGCCGAGCGCTTCCTGCAAGGCCAGACCAGCGCCCAATTGAAACTAGCCGACGGCAACTTCGCTGCACCCACCAGCTTCTGCACGGCCAAGGGCCGCATGCTCGCCAATGGGCAATTGATGCGTATCGACGAGGTGCGCTTCTGGCTGTTGCTGGATGAGAGCCTGCTCGAGCCGCTCCGCAGTCACCTGGCCAAGTTCGCGGTGTTCTACAAGGTCGAGCTGACGCCGCGCGACGATCTCGCGGTGCTCGGGCTGATCGGTCACCAGGTCCCGGCGCTGGTCGAACGCCGGCTCGATGCGCTGGCGCCGACTACCTGGCAGCAGGTCGCGCTCGGTGGCGGCGTCGTGTTGCGTCATCCCGGCGCCCTGCCGCGTCTGGTGCTGTGCCTGCCGCAGGACGAAGCGATCGGTGCCTGGCAGAACCTGGCCAACGAGGCCGTGTCGACCGGCAATGCCGTGTGGCGGTTGCATGACATCCGGGCCGGTCTGGCGTGGCTCGAAGTGAGCCTGCAGGACAGCTATCTGCCACAGATGTTCAATTGGGAGGCTCTCGGCGGCATCAGTTTCAAGAAGGGTTGCTATACCGGCCAGGAGGTCGTCGCCCGGGCGCATTTCCGCGGCCAGGTCAAGAAGCGCCTGGCACGCGGACGATTCACCGGTAGCGTGCTGCCCGAATCGGGTAGCGCCATCGTCGACGCCGACGGCAAGTCGCGAGGCGATCTGGTTGTCGCGGCGAGCGATGGCGAGGGTCGCGTGGAGATACTCGCGGTGATGACGACCCGCGACGTCAGCGAGCCGCTGACGGTCGACGGGCAACCCCTCGAATGGCTCGATCTGCCCTATCCGATCGAGCGCGTCGACCCCGAGATGCTGGCCACTAGCGGCGGTTGATGCTATGCCGCTCCTAGCCCTCGATGCCGAACAGCCGGCGCGTGTTGGCCGCGCTATGAGCGACGACCTCCGCGAGGGGTTGGCCGCGCAACTCGGCTATCCGCTCGGCCACCCGCGCGATCCGGGCCGGCTCGTTGCGCCGCCCCTGAAAGCCGCAGAGCGGCATGTCCGGACTGTCCGTTTCCAGCACGTAGCCGTCGTTGGGTAGCGCCGCCACGGCGCGCTGCAGCCGCTGGGCACGCGGATAGGTGGTCGCCCCGCCCAATCCCACCACGAATCCCAGGTCGATGAAGCGCTGCGCCTGATCGGCACTGCCGGCAAAGGCGTGGATCAATCCGCCGGCCGGCATGTCGAGTTGACGCAGCCGCTTGCTGAGCTTGTCGTTGGCATGCACGCAGTGCAGGACCACCGGCAGGCGACGCGCCTTGGCCAGCTTCAGTTGGGCGTCGAGCAGTCGCCACTGGACGTCGAGGGTGTCCTCGAAGCGCGCGTCGATGCCACACTCGCCCAACGCCACGGCCTGAGGATGCGCGTCCAGAACCTGCGCCAGCGCCTCGACGTCATCCTCGGCGTGGCGATCCATGAAGGCGGGATGCAGGCCGAACGCGATGCTGACGTCGTCACGTTCGCCCAGCGCGACGACCCGCGGCCAGCTTTCCCGGGTCGTCCCGGGCACCACGAAGTGGCCGACGCCCGCCGAGTGGGCGCGCTCGAACATCGCCTGACGGTCTTCGTCGAAGGCCGCAAAATCGAGATGACAGTGAGCGTCTATCAGCATCTCGGCGCTCCTTGCTCAGTTCAGTTCAGTCCGCTCGGCAACTTCGGGGAGTTCGGAGGTACAGGCCGGGCAACGCGTGGCCGGCAACGGGATCTTGCTGATGCAATAGGGGCAACTCTTGACCGTCGGCGGCGCCACGGTTTCCGGCTCGTGATGCAGGTTCTTGAGCCGGTTGATGTTGCGGATCAGCAGGAAGGTCGCGAAGGCGACGATCAGAAACGACAGCACGGCGTTGAGAAACAGCCCGATATTGAGCGTTACCGCGCCGGCCGCCTGAGCCTCGGCCAGCGTGGTGTAGTCGGCACCGCCACTGCCGGCCTTGAGCACCCAGAACAGGTCGGTGAAGTTGACCCCGCCGGTCACCAGGCCGATCAGCGGCGTGAAGATATCCTTGACCAGACTCTGCACGATGGCGGTGAAGGCGGCACCGATGATGATGCCCACCGCCATGTCGACCACGTTGCCCTTGACCGCGAATTCGCGAAACTCCTTGAGAAACTTCACCGCCATGCGCGCTCCCTGGCCGTTGCTGGATGATTGGTTCGCCTCAAGCATTGGCCAGAGAGCCGCGGCCGGCAAGCGCTTTCGCTCAATGCTCGCGGGTGGCGTTGAAGCGTATTTCGGGCCAGCGCTCCTGGGTCATCTGCAGATTGACGCGGGTCGGGGCAATATAGGTGAGATAGCCGCCGCCATCCAGGGCCAGGTTGCTGCTCGCCTTGCGCCGGAACTCGTCGAGTTTCTTGGCATCGTCGCAGTACACCCAGCGCGCGGTCTGCACGTTGACCGCCTCGTAGATGCAGTCGACCTTGTACTCCTCCTTGAGCCGGTGGGCGACCACGTCGAACTGCAGCGAGCCCACCGCGCCGAGAATCAGGTCGTTGTTGTCGAGCGGCATGAACACCTGGGTCGCGCCCTCCTCGGAGAGCTGCTGCAAGCCCTTCTGCAGCGCCTTGGTCTTGAGCGGATCGCGCAGTCGCACGCGCTTGAAGAGCTCCGGGGCGAAGTGCGGGATGCCGGTGAAGCGCATGTCCTCGCCGACGGTGAAGGTATCGCCGATCTGGATGGTGCCGTGGTTGTGCAGGCCGATGATGTCGCCCGGCCAGGCTTCCTCGACCTGCGCCCGGTCGGAGGCCATGAAGGTCAGCGCGTCGGCGATCTTGACGTCCTTGCCGATCCGCACGTGGCGCATCTTCATGTTCTTCTCGTACTTGCCCGAGCACACCCGCAGGAACGCCACCCGATCGCGGTGCTTGGGATCCATGTTGGCCTGGATCTTGAACACGAAACCGGAAAAGCGCTCGTCCTCGGCGCTGACATCGCGGGTATCTGTCTCGCGGGCCTGCGGCATCGGCGCGTACTCGACGAAGCCGTCAAGCATCTCGCGCACGCCGAAATTGCCCATCGCGGTGCCGAAGTAGACCGGCGTCAGCTCGCCACGCCGGTAGGCCTCGAGGTCGAATTCATGCGATGCCCCGCGCACCAGCTCGACCTCCATGCGCAGTTCCTCGGCCTGGGCGGCGCCCAGCACCTCGTCGACCTCGGGGCTGTCGAGCCCCTCGATGCGCACGTCGTCGGGAATGCGGTTGCCCTGGCCCTGCTTGTAGAGGTGGATGACGTCGTTGTAGAGATGATAGACGCCGCGGAAATGCCGGCCCATGCCGATCGGCCAGGTCATCGGCGCGCACTGGATGTCGAGCACCGTCTCGACCTCGTCCATCACCTCGACCGGATCGCGGGTGTCGCGATCCATCTTGTTGATGAAGGTCAGAATCGGCGTGGTGCGCAGCCGGCAGACCTCCATCAGCTTGATGGTACGGGCCTCGACGCCCTTGGCGCCGTCGATCACCATCAGCGCCGAGTCCACCGCGGTCAGGGTGCGATAGGTGTCCTCGGAGAAGTCCTCGTGCCCCGGCGTGTCGAGCAGATTGACGATCCGTCCGTTATACGGAAACTGCATCACCGAGGTGGTCACCGAGATGCCGCGCTCCTGTTCCATCTTCATCCAGTCGGAGGTGGCATGGCGGTCGTTGCGCTTGCTCTTCACCGAGCCCGCCAGCTGGATGGCGTTGCCGAACAGCAGCATCTTCTCGGTAATGGTGGTCTTGCCCGCGTCGGGGTGGGAAATGATCGCGAAGGTGCGACGCAACTCGGCGGCCTGCGCTATCTGGCTGTCTGTCATTCGTGGGATCGCTGGTCTGGGTACATCCGTCGCGGCACACATCGCCGCGCCCGGCTGACGTGAATGGGCTGGCGGCCAATTCTACGGGCTACACGGTCCGAGTTGTAGCCTGACGCCGGGCGAGTTCGGTTATCATGCCTCGACGCGCCCGCCGGAGAGCTCATGCAACAGCCCACCCCCCTGCCCCTGTCGACCCCCAACCGCAACCTGGTCCGGCTGACCTTCGTGCGCGGCATCACCTGGACCGGCTTTCTCGCGGCGATCATCTTCGGTATCGAGGTGCTCGACTTCCAACTGAGCGTCACGCCGGTGATCGGGGTGATCGTCGCCATGGGGCTGATCAACGTCGCCAGCTGGTGGCGGCTCGGCCGGCCGCGCTCGGTGACCGATGTGGAGTACCTGCTGCATCTGCTCGCCGACATCGCCGGGCTCTCGCTGCTGTTCTATTACACCGGCGGCGCGACCAATCCGTTCATCTCTTATTACCTGGTGCCGGTGACCATCGCCGCCGCCACGCTGCCCTGGCGTCACGCCTGGATCATCGCCAGCGCCGCGCTGGCCGGCTATACCTTCCTGATGCTGTTCTACGAGCCGGTACCGCAACTCAGCCACGCCGTGGTCGGCCCCGGCATCAGCCTGCACGTACTCGGCATGTGGCTGAATTTCGGCCTTTCGGCGAGCCTGGTGACCTTCTTCATCTACAAGATGGCGCATGCCCTGCGACGGCGCGATAGGGCCCTGTCGCGGACCCGCGAGGCGGCGCTGCGTAACGAGCAGGTGCTCGCGGTGGCCACCCAGGCGGCGGGGACCGCCCACGAACTGGGCACGCCGCTGTCGACCATGGCGGTGCTGCTCGCCGAGATGCGCCGCGACGCCGCCGACCAGCCGACCCTGACGGCCGACATCGACCTGCTGCGCCAGCAGGTCGATACCTGCAAGGCACGCCTTCAACAACTGGTCGCCAACGCCGACCGACGACGTCTCGCCGAGCCCGATTCACGCCCCGCCGTCGCCTGGCTCGAGCAGGTGGTTCAGCGCTGGCTGGTGCTGCGCCCGGACGTCACCCATCGGGTCGAGATCCTCGGCAAGCGCGGCACGCCGATGCTGGCGGTCGATGCGACGCTGGAGCAGGCCCTGATGAACCTGCTCAACAATGCCGCCGACGCCAACCCCGAGAATATCGTCATCAGCCTCGACTGGAACGCCGACGAAGTGATCATCGATATTCGCGATCACGGCCCCGGGGTGGCCATGTCGATCGCCGACCAACTCGGCGACACCTTCGTCTCGACCAAGAGCAAGGGCATGGGCATCGGACTGTTTCTCACCCATGCCACCATCAACCGCTTCGCCGGCGGGGTCAGCCTGTATAATCACGAAGAGGGCGGCACCCTGACCGAGGTCAAGCTGCCCCGCCTGATCGCCGGCCAATGATCAGCCGCCAAAACCACCGCAGGAGGGACCACCCGCCATGCCAACCCCCGAACGCCTGCTGATCGTCGACGACGACGAAATGTTCTGCCGTGTCATGGAGCGCGCCCTGAGTCGCCGCGGCTACGATGTGGTGACCGCCTTGGATGCCGATCAGGCGCTGAGCATCGCTCAGCAAGCGCCGCCCCAGTTGGCCACGCTGGATCTCAAGCTCGAACACTCCTCGGGACTCAAGCTGTTGCCCGAACTGCTGGAGATCGCGCCGGATTGCCGCATCGTGGTATTGACGGGCTATTCGAGCATCGCCACCGCCGTCGAGGCGATCAAGCTGGGTGCGGTCAACTACCTTTGCAAGCCGGTCGACGCCGACGAGGTGCTTGCCGCCTTCGAGCGCGACGACGGCGACCCGGACATCGACATCGCCGACAATCCGCCGTCGATCAACCGCGTCACCTGGGAACATATCCAGAAGGTCCTCCAGGAACACGACGGCAACATCTCGGCGACCGCCCGCGCGCTGGGCATGCATCGCCGGACCCTGCAGCGCAAGCTGCAGAAGCGCCCGGTAAGAAGGTAACCCGGCCACCGCGACTGCACGGTAGCGGGACCCGCCCCGGGGGGTGCTAGACTTGCGCCAGCGTACCCATCGACCAGGAGCGACCATGCAGCTTGCCGAGCGGCTTGCCATTGCCACCGACATCGCCGAAGAGGCCGGCCGGGAAATTCTCGAGGCCCGTGCGAACCCCTCCTATGAAAAGCGTTACAAGAAGGGCACCGAACTGGTCACCGACGTCGATGTCGCGATCGACCGGATGATCAGCGAGCGACTCGAGCAGCACTTCCCCGGCGAGGCGCGGCTCAGCGAGGAACTCGCCCCGGATCAGGAAACCCTCAATCAACGCGGCCCGCTGTGGGTCGTCGACCCCATCGACGGCACGGTCAACTTCGCCCAGGGCCTGCCGCACGTGGCGGTATCGATCGGCTGGGCGCTCGACGGCAAGCTCCAGGTCGGCGTGGTGCATGCGCCGATTCTCGGCGAAACCTTTACCGCCATTCGCGGCCAAGGCGCAAAGCGCGACGGCCGTCAGATCCGCGCCAGCCTCGCCTCCACGCTCGAGCGCAGCCTGATCGCCACCGGCTTTCCCTACCGCCGCGACGGGCGTGCACCGCTACTGCGGCGTTTCTCGGCGGTCATGCAGAATTGCCAGGACGTTCGCCGTTGCGGTTCCGCCGCGCTCGACCTGTGCAACGTCGCCTGTGGCCGACTCGACGCCTACTACGAGAGCGTCTCGCCCTGGGATTTCGCCGCCGGCCTGTTGATCGCCCGCGAGGCCGGCGCCCGCACCGGGCACGTCTATACCTGTCCCGAGGGCATACCCGAGGATCTCTACGGCGAACATATCGTCGTTGCCGCCCCCGATATCTATGCGAGTCTGCGCAAACTGCTGAAGAGCGCCGACGAGGATCGCCATGGCGGCGATGGCGCATCCCCATAGCAGCGCGCAATAACCTGGGTAGTAGTACGCTATTGGCATACGCTGCCACGATGCCTGACAATTGACGCCAAAGTTTCAGCAAGCATTCATCAACTCTCAGGAGAGCCCATGATCACCGTTATCTTCGGACGTTCCGGTTGCCCTTTCTGCGTGCGTGCCAAGGACCTCGCCGAGCAACTCAGCACCGCGCGCGATGACTTCGAATACAAGTACATCGACATCCATGAAGAAGGCATCACCAAGGCCGACATGGAAAAGACCATCGGCAAGCCGGTCGAGACCGTGCCGCAGATCTTCGTCGACCAAACGCATATCGGCGGGTTCACCGAATTCGACCGCTACGTGCGCGACCACAAGCTGATGCCCGAAAGCGTCAGCTGAGCGCGTGTCGCCGTACCTCGAACACCGGCCTTGTGGCCGGTGTTTTCGTTTCAGGCGCCGCCACGGATGGCTTTGGCGTCACTTGAAGTTTGATGGAAGCGAAATGCTGCATCGCAACGCTGGCAGTCGACGGCCAGCGCGCCTAAAGTCGGAGGCATGCTTGCCTTTCCGAGCATGGCAGCCTTCGATAGGAGCCCGAGATGCCCGCGACGTTCGACATCCACGATAAAGCCTCGGTCGGCGAACGCCATCGACAACTGCTCGAAGCGACACGCGGCCATTCGCCGATTCCAACCGCCATCGTTCATCCCTGCGACGCGCCCTCACTGAGCGGCGCATTGGCCGCCTGGCACGAAGGCTTGATCGAGCCGCTGCTGGTCGGACCGCGAGGCCGCATAGAGGCGACCGCCGAGAAGCTCGACGCCGACCTCGATGGATTGCGGATCGTCGATACCCCGCATAGTCATGCCTCGGCGGATACCGCCGTCAGGCTCGCGGCCAGCGGCGAGGCACGAGCGCTGATGAAGGGTGCCCTGCATACCGACGAGCTGATGGGCGCCGTGCTCAAGCGCGATGCCGGCCTGCACAGCGAACGTCAGATGAGCCATATCTATGCGCTGGATGTCGCCAGCTATCCCCGACCACTACTGATCACCGACGGTGCCCTGCATATCCAGCCCGACCTGACCGCCAAGCGCGACATCGTCCAGAACGCCATCGACCTCGCCCATGCATTGGGCCTGGCGTGCCCCAGGGTGGCTATCCTTTCGGCGGTCGAGACCGTCAATCCGCGCATCCCCTCGACGCTCGACGCCGCGGCGTTGTGCAAGATGAGCCAACGCGGCCAGATCAGCGGCGGCGAGCTCGACGGCCCGCTGGCCATCGACAACGCCGTTTCGGTAGCGGCGGCCCGCACCAAGGGTCTCGACTCGGCGGTCGCCGGGCGCGCCGACATTCTCGTGGCGCCCGATCTCGAAGCGGCCAACATGATCGCCAAGCTGCTGATCCATCTGGCGGGTGCCCAGGCCGCCGGGCTGGTGATGGGCGCCCAGGTGCCGATCATGCTGACCAGCCGCAGCGACGATGTCGCCACCCGCCTCGCCTCGGCGGCGCTGGCCTGCCTGGTGGTACTGCACGAAGACAACAAGCCATGAGCAGCCCCATCCTGACCCTCAACGCCGGTTCGTCGTCGCTCAAGTTCGCGCTCTACGACCAAGGCCGGCAACAGCTTCGCGGACTCGTCGAACGTATCCACGAGGCGCCAAGCCTCAGCCTTCACGAAGAAGCTGCCGAAACCGAAGGGTTCACGGTCGAAGGCACCGGGCATGCCGCAGTCGCGCATGCCCTGCTGGACTGGCTGGAAAGCTACGTCGGCCAGGCGTCGCTGGCCGCCGTCGGCCATCGCGTGGTGCACGGCGGCCGCACGCATGACCGGGCCCAGCGCGTCGACGATGCCCTGTTGAGCGAGCTCGACGAGCTAGTGCCGCTGGCTCCGCTGCATCAGCCGCAGGCGCTGGCGATCATCAGGCAGATCCACGAGCACTGGCCAAGCTTGCCTCAGGTTGCCTGTTTCGATACCGCGTTTCACCGCACCCAGCCATGGCTCAACCGATGCTACGCGCTACCGCGCCAGCTGACCGACGAGGGCATACAGCGCTATGGCTTCCACGGCCTGTCCTATGCGCATGTCGCCCGCCAATTGCCCGACCTGCTAGGCGATCGGGCGCGGGGGCGTGTGCTGGTCGCCCATCTCGGTCACGGTTGCAGCCTGTGCGCGATTCGCGACGGCCAGAGCCTAGCGACCTCGATGGGTTTTACGGCGCTCGATGGCCTGATGATGGGACGCCGGGCCGGCAGCCTCGATCCCGGCGTATTGCTGTACCTGCTGCAGAGCAAGGGCTGGAGCGGCGAGCAGCTCGAGCGGATGCTCTACCACGATAGCGGCCTGTATGGCGTCTCGGGCGGGATTTCCGATGACATGCGCGATCTGCTCGAGAGCCAGCAGTCGCCAGCCCAGGAAGCGGTCGCGCTGTTCGTGCGTCGCGCGGTACGCGAAGCGGGGGCCCTGATCGCCCTGCTCGGCGGGCTCGATGCGCTGATCTTCACGGCCGGCATCGGCGAAAAAGCGCCGGCGGTCCGGCGCGCCATCTGCGCCGAGCTCGACTGGCTGGGCATCGAGCTCGACGACACTGCCAATGCCCATCACGCCCAACGCCTTGACACCGGGCGCGGCCCCCGGATCTGCGTGGTAAAGGCCGACGAGGAGGCCGAGATCCTCGGCTCGGTCAACGAATGCCTGGACATCGCCGACGATTGAATATTCGTAAATTCTTCAGCGTTGAATAACCCGGTGGGCAGTTGAAAGCTCATCCATGCCGAGCCCCTATACTAGCTACTCAAGGCACTGGGCACGGAGCGCCAACGCATGCAACGCGAAGAATTCCTGCAGCAACTGTGGCTGGATTACGTTCACCTGCACCCCGATTTCGGCTCGCTGGATTTCATGCCATCGTTGGAAAGTGCCGAATATCTGGTCGTTGTCACGCTCAATTACGGCCCATTCTGCGCCGAAGCCTTGCTGCCGACCCTCCGGCACTTCGGCTATCGCTCTGCCGGCCAGTTCGCCATGGCCGATCGTGGCGTGCTGATAACACTGCTCTCGCCTGCCACACCCGGCCCGTGGCTGGTGCTTGGCGAACTCCAGCCCGGCACCCTGACGCGTGGGCCGCGCCAGCAACTGGAAGCGTTGGTCAACCAGGCGCAGCGCTGCGACACCCGCGGCCAGAACCTGCTATGCCGTGGCCGCCCCTGGCCGATGCCCGACTGGGCGACGTATCAACAGTTGCGGCGGGCCCATCCGCTGGCCGCCTGGCTGGCGGCGCTGGGCCCACGGCTGCACCATGTCGGCTTCGATTGCGATAGCCTAGGCCACTCCCTCGAGTCGCTCGATCAGCGGCTGCAACAGGCTGGCCTGATCGGCTCCAGCGACCGTCAGTCAGGAGTCTTCCCGATATCGCCACTGCTCAACTACCGCTTCTACCCCGCCTGCACCCGCCGCCTGGCCTTCGCCGAGGGCGACGAGCACCGTATCGCACTGGGCGGCATCGCCATGGTCCAGAAATGCCTGAGCAACAACCATGAGCGGGCCGCCGAACTGCTACTGCCCGAGCATACCCGCTGCGAAATCGCCTGATACGACTCAATCGGCCCGGTCGGGATAGATGTGCCCGCCGGCCGCCCCGATCGCCGCCCGTCCACGGCGCTCGGCGGGGTCCATCGTCGGCTCGGGCGGTGCATCGCTGCCGACGGTATCTTCGGAGTCATGATGAGTGAAATCGATTTCCAACTGGTGCGGTTCGTGGCGCGGATCGAGCTCGCTATGATAATGCGGCGTCTCGATGATCGGCATGGGCGCATAGGGCTCCTGCTCGATCGCCTCCTCGGCGACGCTCGGGGCGTTGTACAGCCGCACCATCACGAATATCGCCAGCGCCAGCGCAGCAGCGCCGAGGAAGAGCCACAGCCCTTCCGGCCCCAGGAACTGCATGACCAACGACGCACTGAACGGGCCGATAATCGAGCCGATGCCATACCAGATCATCAGCTTGGCGTTGGCGGCGATGATCTCGGCGGGCTCGAGCCAATCGTTGGTGTGCGCCAGGCTCAGCGAGTACAGCGTGTGCAACATCGCGGTGTGCAGACAGGCCACGATCAGCAGCGCCAGATAGCTGTAGTTGGCGGCCACCGAGATGAAGGCCCCGGTCACCGCCATCACGGTGGCCATGCAGAGGATCACTTTGCGCCGGTCGAGACGATCGGAAATGCGCCCCAGAGACCATTGAGCGACCAGTGCGACCATCGTGGTAATGGCCATGAACTGGGCGGTCTGGCTCGTCGACAGACCGATCTCCTGGCCGAAGAAGGGGGTCATGGCGAAGAACGCCTGGGCCATCAGGCCCGCGGTGAAAGCGCCCACGAGCCCCACCGGTGCACGCTTGAACAGCTCCTTGAGCCTGATCTTGTGGGCGATGTCATGGCTCGACTGCGAGGGGCCATGAATACGATGAATCGACAGCGGCACCAGCGACAGCGCGAACAGCATGCCGGCCACCGAGAACAGCACGGCGGAGGCCGGGTCGGCGATGTTGAGCATCCACTGCCCGCCGGCCAGCGACAGGGTCGAGATCACTAGGTACCAGCCCAGCACCTTGCCTCGGTTCTCGTTGCTCGACTCACCCGAAACCCACGACTCCATCACCATCAGCAGGCCGGCGGTCGACGCGCCCCCGGCGACGCGCCAGACCAACCAGGCCCACGGATTGATCCAGATGCCATGCAGCATCGCGGTGACCGCGAGCATCGCCGCGCAGGCCGCGAATACACGGATATGGCCCACCGAACGAATGCGTTTCTCGAGAAAGTAACTGCCCAGCACGAAGCCCAGCGAGAAGCTCGACATCAATAGGCCCGCCATTTGCGACGGGAAGCCCTCCAGCGACATGCGCACCCCGAGCAGGGTCATGATCAGGCCGTGGCCGAGCAGGAAGCTGATTTCGCAAACGAAAAGAATCGGCAGGGTTGCCGGCAAGCCGCGCAAGAGCGTCACCTCCGGGTCGATGGCGGAAAAACGAGGCCGCCGGAGCGGGTGAGAAACCCGTCCGGCGGCTGGAGTGCACTATTGAAGATAGATTGTAGCCCGCAGATACCCCCCCTACCAAGTCCGCCCGCCGGGTCCGACAGTTATGCACAGCAACTGTGCACAACCCTGTGAGCGATGGCTGGGCAACCGGCCTCAGGCCTTCAGCAGCGCGCGGTAGCGGAAACTGATCATGCCTTGATCAGCTGACCAGCAGGCCCATCGCGTAAGCGCCGCCGAAGCCCAGACTGTAGGCCAGCACCAGCACCGGCAGGTAGCGCAGATAGCCGCTGAAGGTCAGTACACGAACCTTGGCCAGGGCGATGATCCCCGCCGCCGAACCGATCACCAGCAGCGAACCGCCGACCCCGGCGGCATAGGTCAGCGCCAACCAGTCGGCACGCTCCATCGCGATCCCCGACTTGAGCAGTGCCGCGGTCAACGGCACGTTGTCGACCAGTGCCGAGAGCAGCCCCATCACGTAATTGGCTTGCCAGATCGGCAGCGACTGATAGCCCTGGGTCAGCAAGGCCAGCACGCCGATCTCCTTGAGCATGCCCACCAGCAGCAGGATGCCCAGGAAAAAAAGCAAGGTGTCGTACTCGATGACCCGGATGTAGTCGAGTACCCGGCGCTCCTCTGCCTCCGAGCGACGCTCGACGTAATGGCCGATCATGAACATCACCGACATGCCGAACAGGAAGGTCAGTAGCGGCGGGATGCCGAACAGCACGTTGCCGGTCAGCGTGGCGAGGATCGTGGCCAGGAAGACCACGGCGATCAAGCGATCCGAGCGACGGGTCTGGCGGCGCTCATGCGGGATGGTCACCGTACCGCCGAGCCCGGGCATCAACAACAGCGCCAGCATGAGGACCGCCACCAGCGACGGCAGCGAAAGCATCAGCAGGTCGGGGATCGCCACCTTGCCGCTCAAGAAGATCATCAGCGTGGTGACATCGCCGGTGATCAACGCCACGCCGCCTGAATTGACGGCGAACACGGTCATCACCGCGAAGCGCCGGGTCTTCTCGGGGGGCAACTGCAGCGACAGCACCAGCGTCAGCGACACCAGCGAGGCAGTGATGTTGTCGGCCAGCGACGAGAACAGGAAAGCGAAGATCGCGGTCAACAGCAGCAGGGACCGCTCGCCGATACGCTTGGGCAGGATGCGATAGATTAGATTGGCGATCATGCCCTTGGCATTGAGATAGGCCACGAAGGTCATCGCCGCCATCAAGAACAGCCACAACGTGGCGATCTCGAGCAGGTTTTCGTTGAGCGCCTCGAGGGTCAGCCCGCTCTCGCGCGACGAGAAGATGAACAGCAGCAGCCAACTGAGCGTGCCGATGAACAGCGTCGACTTGGCCTTGTTGAGATGGATGACGTCTTCCAGCGCGACGAGTAAGAAAGCCAGTACCGCCAGCGCGACCAACAACCACGACAACCACGTCATCCGAAAGGCTCCTTGTCGAGCCGCCGAGCAATCGTGACAATTCACCGGCAGCCGTTTTCAATGATAGTGTTTTGCGCTGCACAAGCTGTGCTTCCGGGTCGTCTCTAGCCATCGCACAACGCCCGTCATCGCTCGCCGGCCGATAATGAATCCAGGGCCACCCCAGCGCGCGCCAATCATAACCATCCCGGACAAGAAAAAGGAGGGAAAGATGACCACGCCACTCTGGCAGCCTTCCCAGGCGAGTCTCGAAGCCACCCAGATGCATGCGCTGATGCAACGCATCAACCGCGAGCACGGCCAGTCGCTCGCCGACTACGCCGACCTGCATGCGTGGAGCATCGACAACCTCGAGCACTTCTGGCCGCTGGTCTGGGAGCTCGGCGGAGTGATCGCCGAGCGACGCGGCGACAGCGTGCTTGCGCGTCCGGACGCCATGCCCGGCGCGCGCTGGTTCCCCGAGGCACGGCTCAACTTCGCCGAGAACCTGCTGCGCCGGCGCGACGACAAGCCGGCGCTGGTGGCCTGCGACGAACGCGGCCGTCGCCGCGAGCTGAGCTATGGCCAGCTCTATGATCGGGTCGCCAGGCTCGCCCGGGCGCTGCGCGACAGCGGCGTCACCCCCGGCGACCGAGTCGCCGGCTTCGTGCCCAACAGCGAGCACGCGATCATCGGTATGCTCGCCACGGCCAGCATCGGCGCGGTGTGGTCGTCCTGCTCGCCGGATTTCGGCTTCAACGGGGTGCTCGACCGCTTCGGCCAGATCCAGCCCAAGGTATTGATCGCCACCGATGGCTACACCTGGAACGGCAAGTCGATCGATACCCGTGAGCGCCTCGCCCAGATCGCCCAGGCGATCGACTCGCTCAACCGGGTCGTCGTGTTCCCCTTCCTGCACGACGCCCCCGACATCCGGGGCATCGACAAGGGCGTCGCCTGGGACGACTATCTCAGCAACCCGGCCAGCGATATCGCCTTCGAGGCGCAGCCCTTCGACCACCCGCTGTACATCCTCTACTCATCCGGCACCACCGGCGCACCCAAGTGCATCGTCCATTCGGCCGGTGGCAGCCTGCTCCAGCATCTCAAGGAGCAGCGCCTGCATACCGACCTCGACGCCGACGACGTGCTGTTCTACTACACCACCTGCGGCTGGATGATGTGGAACTGGCTGGTCTCGGGTCTGGCCTGCGAGGCGACCCTGGTGCTGTTCGACGGCTCGCCATTCGCACCGAACCCGCAGGTGCTTTGGGAGATCGCCGCGCGCGAGCGCATCAGCGTGTTCGGCACTAGCGCCAAGTACATCGCCGCCTGCGAGAAGCAAGGCCTGGCCCCCGGCCGCGACCATGACCTGTCGGCGCTGCGCGCAGTGCTCTCCACCGGCTCGGCGCTGGCCCACGAATCGTTCGACTACGTCTATCGCGACATCAAGAACGATTTGCTGCTGGCCTCGATATCCGGCGGCACCGACATCGTCTCGTGCTTCGCGCTGGGCTGTCCGATCCGCCCCGTCTACCGTGGCCAGCTACAGTGTCGCGGGCTGGGCATGGCGGTCGACGTGTTCGACGACGACGGCAAGCCGCTGCGCGGCGAGAAGGGCGAGCTGGTCTGCACCCGGCCCTTCCCCTCGATGCCGGTGGGCTTCTGGAACGACCCCGATGGGGAGCGCTATCGTGAAGCGTATTTCTCGACCTTCCCGGGGATCTGGGCGCACGGCGACTACGCGGAGATCACCACCGAGGATGGTCTGATCATTCACGGCCGCTCGGATGCGGTGCTCAATCCCGGCGGCGTGCGCATCGGCACCGCCGAGATCTATCGCCAGGTGGAAAAGGTCGAGGGCGTCCTGGAATCGTTGTGCATCGGCCAGGAGTGGCGGGACGACGTGCGGGTGATCCTGTTCGTGCGGCTGAAGGAAGACCTCACCCTCGACGACGCGCTGCGCGACGAGATCAAACGCACCATCCGCGCCAATACCACGCCACGCCACGTGCCGGCACGCATCATCCAGGTCGCCGACATTCCCCGCACGCTGTCGGGCAAGATCGTCGAGCTCGCGGTGCGCAACGTCGTGCACGGCCGCCCGGTCAAGAACCAGGACGCGCTGGCCAATCCCGAAGCGCTGGAACTCTATCGGGACCTTCCCGAGCTGCAACACTGACCGGGTCGCTCGCACGACGAGGAAGGAATGCCCACTCACGCCGCGCCAAGCATGGCCAGCGTGAGTGGCGAAGGGCTGGGCAGCTTCCTGCGCTTGCAGTAGCATGACCGCCAAGTCACTGATGGAGAATGGCATGTCGACCCTGAAAGGGCTCGTCAGCCTGCTACTGCTGATACTCAGCACGCTGTTCTGGGGCGTACCCCTGCTCGCCCTGACACTGCTCAAACTGATCACCCCGACCCGACGCCTGCGCCTGTACGTGCTCGGCGGGCTCAACCAGATCGCGCTGGCCTGGCTCGGAACCAACCTGGGCTGGATGCGACACTGGATTCGTCCGGTCCTCGACATGCATGTCCCCGAGGCCCTGTCGCCCCATCAATGGTGGCTGGTGATCGCCAACCACCGCAGCTGGACCGATATCTTCGTGCTGCAGATGGCGCTGCACCGGCGCATTCCCATGCCACGCTTCTTCATCAAACGCGAGTTGATCTGGATACCGATCGTCGGCGTTGCCTTCTGGGCGCTGGAATTCCCCTTCATGCGCCGCTACAAGCGCGAACACCTGGCTCGCAACCCGGCGCTGGCCGAACGCGATCGCCGGACCACCGAGCGGCTCTGCGAGCATGCCCAGCAGATGCCGATGGCCATCTACAACTTCGTCGAGGGCACGCGCTTCACGCCCGCCAAGCAACGGATGCAGGACAGCCCCTATCGTCATCTGCTGCGGCCCAAGGCCGGTGGCAGCGCCCAGGTCATCAACCTGCTCGGCGCGCGACTCAGCGGGATTCTCGACGTGACCCTGACCTATGCCCGGGATCGCCCCAACTTCTGGGATTTTCTCTGTGGCCGCGAAGGGCCGATGACCCTCTACGCCCGCCATATCGAGTTGCCGACATGGATGCTCGGTGGCGATTACCATCAGGACCCGCACTACAAGGAACGCTTCCAGCAATGGCTCAATGCCCTATGGCAGGAAAAGGACGCCAGACTCGACTCGCTGCGCTGATCCTGCTCCTGCTGGTGCTGAGCGGTTGTGCCTCGCACTCACGCCCCACGATCAGCGACACGGCGCCGCTCGCCGGCAACTGGGTGAGTATCCGTCCCGGCGATACGCTCGGCGAATTGGCGCGACGGGCCAATGTGCCGCTGTTGCGGCTGCAGCGTTTCAACCCCGGCGTTCAGGCGCGCCAACTGCGGGTCGGACAACGTATTCTGATTCCCACGCAACGCGAGCGCGCCCCGGGTGGCGGACCGTATCGCTACCAGATACGCCCCGGCGACACCTACACCGAAGTGGCCCGCCTGTTCGATACCACAGCGGCGCGCATCCAGGCCGCCAACCGCGGGTTGGCCCCCGATCAACTCAGGGTCGGCCAGCTGATTCAGGTTCCCTTGACGGGCAGCGTACGGCGCACCGCCGCGAGCGCTCCCAAGCCCAGCGCACGTCGCGCCGCTAGCCTCCCCGACCCCGGCCCGTTGCCCAAGCAGCAAAAGAACTGGCCCTGGCCGCTCGACGACTATCGACTGGTGCGCAGTTTCGGCCGCGACTCGCGCGGCACCCTCCAGCCCATGCTGCTGGCCACCCAGCAGGGCAAGCAGGCGCACGCGGTCGCCGACGGCGACGTACGCTTCGCCAACTCCATGCGCCAGCTAGGCCAGGTGGTCATCGTCCATCATTCCGGCAACCTGCAGAGCGTCTACGCCCTGTGCGGCGACCTCAAGGTCAAAGAGGGCCAGTCGATCAAGGCCGGCACGCCGCTGTGCACGGTCAGCCACAACGCCACCACCGGCCGCTACGATCTGCTGTTCGACGTGCGCCATGGCGGCAAGCCCATCGACCCTCGCCAGGTCCTGCGCTGAGCCGCGTCACCGACTCTTAATGCCCTTGTCGCGCGGCTGTCATGGCCGCTTGCGAAGCTGACAGCGTTCAGTACGACGAGGGACATCGCATGCGCATCGCCATGGTCAGCGAGACTTGGGCCCCCGACATCAACGGGGTCGCCCATACGCTCCACCAATTGAGTCAGGCACTGATCCAGCGTGGCGTGACGCTGCAACTGGTCCGCCCCAGGCCCTTTCGGCCGGGCAGCGCGGCGGGGATGGAGCACGAGCTGCAAGTCCCTGGCTTTCGCGCCCCGAGCTATCCCGATGTCCGCCTCGGCCTGCCAGCGCGCAAAGCCCTGACCCGGCTGTGGCGAGAAGCACGCCCCGACGCCGTCTACATCGCCACCGAAGGCCCGCTGGGCTGGTCGGCGCTCAACCTCGCCAGGCGCCTGGAGATCCCCGCCGTCAGCGGCTTTCACACCAACTTCGACCACTATGCCGGCGACTACGGCATGCGCTGGCTTGAAGCGCCGATACGCGCCACGCTGCGCTACTTTCACAACCGCAGCCAGGCCACGCTGGTGCCTACCGAACAACGCGCCGAGGAGCTGCGCCGGGCCGGCTTCAAGCGCGTCCAGGTGCTGGGCCGCGGCATCGATCCCGAGCACTTCGGCCCGCACAAGCGCGATACCGCCCTGCGCCGCAGCTGGGGCGTCGGCGAGCAGCAACCGGTGGCGTTGCATGTCGGACGAATCGCCCAGGAAAAGAATCTCGACCTGCTGGTCGAAGCCTTCGCGGCGATGCAGGCCGTGCAGCCCGACCTGCAACCGCTGGTGGTCGGCGACGGGCCGCAGCGGGCGGCACTGGAGAAGCGCCTGCCCGGCGCGATCTTCACCGGTTTCGTCGACAACGAGTCACTGGCTCGCCATTACGCCAGCGCCGATCTGTTCGTCTTCCCCTCGCGTTCGGAGACCTACGGCAACGTGGTCGCCGAAGCCATGGCCAGCGGTCTGGGCATCGTCGCCTTCGATTACGCGGCCGCCGCCATGCTGATCGACCATGATCGCCATGGCCTCAAGGCCGGCTTCAACGATAGCGCCGCCTTCGTCGCCCATGCCGCGGCGCTGTGCCGCAACCCCGCCCAGGCGGCACGCCTGGGACGCGCCGCTCGTCAACGGGTCGAGCGGCACGCATGGTCGCGGGTCGCCGACGAATTTCTCGCCACCCTGCTACAGGTTCAGGAGACGGCCCATGGAAAACCGCACTCTGCACGCGTTTGAACGGCTCGACCTGCTCGAATGGCAGACCTGCCACCGCCTGGCCGGCTACAGTCGCCACTGGCCGCTGCTGCTGACGATGCGTATCGTCAGCCGGCTCGGCGACTGGCCGGTCTGGGCCGCGCTGATCGCCTGCCAGGCGCTGATCCACGGCGTCCACGGTTGGTGGCTGGCCCTGCAGTTCGCGCTGACCGCAGGCATCGCGGCGCTGATTTACCGGCTGGTCAAGACCCGGTTGTGTCGCGAAAGACCCTTCATCACCTTCGAGCAGATCGCCTGCACCATGCCGCCGCTCGATCGCTACAGCTTTCCCAGCGGACATACCATGCACGCGGTGGCATTCACCACGCTGACCGCCGACAGCGCACCCCGGCTGCTGACGTTGCTCGCGCCCCTGGCCGTGCTGATCGCACTGTCGCGGGTGGTGCTGGGGCTGCATTATCTCAGCGATGTCGCGGCCGGCGCCCTGCTTGGTTTACTGATCGCCGAGACCAGCCTGTGGCTGTGGCCCACGACTGCGCTGTAGGCTGGCGCGCTTTCGGCTGGCCAACGCAAAACACGCGTGACATGCTCGAAGCATGCTTTCCACCGACGCGTCAGGCTGGGAAACGTTGCTTTCCCGGCCTCCCCTGCTGCTGTACCGAGACTGCCTGACTACCGAGCGGGCCGATGCCCTGCTGGCATGCCTGGAGCGCGAACTACGGTGGCAACGCCCCGAGCTGACGTTCTACGGCCGACGCCATTCGATTCCGCGTAGCCAGGTATGGATGGGCGATCCGGAGGCCAGCTACCGCTATTCGCAGCAGGACTTCCACCCCGAGCCCTGGCATCCGGCGGTGCGTGAGCTGCGCGATCGCGTCCAGTCGCTGGTCGCCGAACACGACCCCGCCGCGGGCTTCAACAGCGTGCTGCTCAATCGCTACGCCAGCGGTGACGAACGCATGGGCTGGCACAGCGACGACGAACCCGAACTCGGCGATGCGCCGCTGGTCGCCGCGGTAAGCCTGGGCGCCGAACGGCCGCTGTGCTTTCGCCATCGTCACGGGCCAGGCCAGGCCTTCAATGTCTGGCTACCCCACGCCAGCCTGCTGGTCATGGGGCGCGGCTGTCAGCACGCACTCCAGCATGCACTGCTGCCGCGCGCGATACCCGGGGTTCGCCTCAGCCTGACCTTCCGCCATATAGATGCCCCCTAGCGGGGCTGTGCGAGCTCAACCGGTTTCGTATAAACGGCGAAGGCCGCCCGACTGGGCAGCCTTGCAGGTTTCTCGCCATCGTACGATGGCGAAATCAAGATAACGGTATAAGGAACCGGCTAAGCTGCTTGTCAGCCTCGATGATAACCCGGCACGACGAAGGGCATCTTGCTGACCGTCATCGGCAGGCGCTTGCCGCGTACTTCGGCGTAAACGACGTTATCGATCTCGGCGGCCTCGATGGCGACATAACCCATCGCCACCGGCTTGCCCACCGTCGGGCCGAAGCTGCCCGAGGTCACCTGACCGATCGAGTGCCCCTCGGCATCGAACAGCTCGGTGCCCTCGCGGACAGGTGCCCGTCCTTCGCCGAGCAGACCAACGCGCTTGCGTCGATGGTCGCGCGCCTGAAGCTGATGCAGGATCACGTCCGCGCCCAGAAAGCCCGCCTCGCGCTCGCCGCCGATACGGCGTGGCTTGCCGACCGCCCAGATCAGGCTGGCCTCGACCGGCGTGGTGCTCTGGTCGATATCGTGACCGTACAGGCACAGCCCCGCCTCGAGGCGCAGCGAATCGCGCGCACCCAGGCCGATCGCCTCGACCTCGGGTTGCGCCAGCAGCATGCGCGCCAGGCGCTCGGCATCCTCGGCGGGCACCGAGATCTCGAAGCCGTCTTCGCCGGTATAGCCGCTGCGGCTGATCCATACCGGGATGTCGTCGATCGCGAACCGGTCATGCTGCATGAACGTCAGTTCGCAGGCCGCGGGGCAAAGCCGGCGCATCACGTCTGCTGCCTGCGGACCTTGCAGGGCGAGCAGGCCGCGGTCGAGCTCCTCGATCCGATAGTCGCCGCCCAGGCCGGTGCGCAGATGGGCGATATCCTGGGCCTTGCAGGCGGCATTGACAACCAGATAAAGCTGATCGTCGCCGGCGTTGACCACCATCAGGTCGTCGAGGATGCCGCCCTCGGTCCCCGTAAACAGCGCATAGCGCTGGGTGCCTTGCGCCAGGCCGACTATATCCGCGCAAACCAGACTTTCCAGGGCCTGTGCCGGCTGCGGTCCGCGCACCAGAACCTGACCCATGTGCGAAACGTCGAACAGGCCGCAGGCCGCGCGGGTGTGCTCGTGCTCCTTCTTGACCCCCAAGGGATACTGCACCGGCATCTGGTAGCCGGCGAATTCCACCATCTTGCCACCCAGTTCGAGATGCAGGTCGTATAGCGGGGTCGTGCGCAGATCAGTCATTGATTGCTCCAGGGTCAGGTTGTTGGGCCGGTCTCAGCGACCGAGATCCTCGCCGGGCAGCACCGTCTTGCCGGCAAAGTAGTCCCGCGACAGCTTGAAGACCACCGGTGACAGCAGTGCCAGGGCGATCAGGTTGGGTATCGCCATCAACGCATTGAAGACACTGGCCATCAGCCACACGAAATTGAGCGGGGCGATGGCACCGGCGAGGATCGCCAGGATATAGACCACCCGGTAGACCTTGATCGAGGCAACACCGAACAGGTATTCACAGCACTTCTCGCCGTAGAAGGCCCAGCCGAGGATGGTCGTGAAGGCGAATACCGCCAGCGCGAAGGACACCACGTACTGCCCGACACCCGGCAGGGCGCCATCGAAGGCCATCGCGGTCAACGTGGCACCAGTCTCGCCGGAGGTCCATTCGGCACTGGTCAGGATCGCCAGCGCAGTCACCGAGCAGACCACGATGGTATCGATGAAGGTACCGAGCATTGCCACCAGCCCCTGGCGAACCGGGTTCTTGGTCTGCGCCGCGGCATGGGCGATCGGCGCACTACCGAGTCCCGCCTCGTTGGAGAACACGCCCCGCGCCACGCCATACTGGATCGCCTTGGCCACCGCGGCGCCGGCAAAGCCACCGGCGGCGGATACCGGCGTGAAGGCATGTCCGAAGATCAGCCCCAGCGCTGCGCCGATCTGATCGGCATTGATGATCAGCACCAGCAGGCCACAGATGATATAGGCGATGGCCATGATCGGCACCAGCTTGCCGGCGACCTTGGCGATGCGCTTGATGCCACCGAGGATCACCGCGCCGGCCAGCAGCATGATGATCACCCCGGTCAGCCAGTGCGGCATGCCCAGCGACTCGCTGAGACCATCGGCGACCGAGTTGGACTGCACGGTATTGCCGATGCCGAACGCCGCCACGCCGCCGAAGAATGCAAACAGTCCGCCCAGCCAGGCCCACTTCCTGCCCAGGCCATTGCGGATGTAGTACATCGGCCCGCCGACATGGTCGCCAGCCTCGTCGACTTCGCGGTATCGCACCGCCAGCACGGCCTCGGAGAATTTGGTGGCCATGCCCACCAGAGCGGTAATCCACATCCAGAACACCGCCCCCGGGCCGCCCAGGAAGATCGCGGTGGCGACGCCGGCGATGTTACCGGTGCCGATGGTCGCCGAAAGCGAGGTCATCAAGGCATTGAAGGGCGATACCTCGCCTTCCTTCTGATCGCTCTCCGAGGCGCTGCGTCCTTGCCAGAGCAGCTTGAAGCCCGTCCCCAGCTTGCGGATGGGCATGACTTTCAGGCCCAACTGCAGATAGAACCCCACGCCCAGCAGCAGGACCAGCATCAAAGGCCCCCATACCACGCCTTCGACGGCTGAAAAAAAGTTGGTCAAAGCATCCACGTCCGTTCTCCCTTAGCGGTTGTTGTCTTGGCAATTGTTGAGCCAGGTGCGCCGACTCGTGTGAGCACACGCAAGCACCCTGGCGGAATTCGCTATTATGACGCCAAGTTTCAGTAGGAAAACCCGACTTTCTGCTGGTTTGTATCAAAAATACAGAGCCCCATGGCCGTACAAAGCAATCCAAGGAACTCGAGAAAGTGTTTCCTTTAGGAAACATGGCCAGATTACCTAGCGCCGCCGCGAACCACAAGGAGCCGATCTCGCCCTCGGCACCCTTGTTGAACGTAGTAACTCGCACGCCCCTTTTCACGCTGCGTGTGCGCCCATGGGGCACGGGTGCGGCAAGGTCGGCCGTCGACTGACTGGACTTGCCCGGAAAATCTGCCCACCCTTACCCTGACGGTCAGGTCACATCCTCTCGGAAGCGTCTTGCCAAGCCCGCATGTTGGCAGCCAGGACTCGCCAATCGGTGCTTTTCGCGATACGATTCCTCGATAAGAAAACCTTTTTTCGTATAGGAAAACTTCATGAGCAACATTCCCGCGAACCTGCGTTATACCGAAAGCCACGAGTGGGTCCTCGACAATGGCGACGGCACGTTGACCATCGGGATCACCGACCATGCCCAGGAGGCCCTGGGCGACGTGGTCTTCGTCGAACTTCCCGAAGTGGGCCGCGAGCTCGACAAGGGCGAGGAGTTCGGTGTGATCGAGTCGGTCAAGGCCGCCTCGGACCTGTACGCTCCGCTGGACGGAGAGATCGTCGCCATCAACGAAGCGCTCGAGGACGCACCGGAAACGGTCAATAGCTCGCCCTACGACGATGGCTGGCTGCTCACCATCAAGACCAGCGACAGCGACGCGCTCGATGACCTTCTCGATGCCGACGCCTATGCCGCCATCGTCGACGCAGAAGCGTGAATTCGACGGGGCGGGCAGCGCGCCCGCCCTTCCACCATTCGTTTGATGACGTCTTTTCCCGGGCCTGACCGCCCCCTTTCCTTCAGGGTGTTGCATGTCTACAGACAATCGCCGCCTGGCCGAACTGGTCAGTCATGATGCCTTCGTTCAACGTCATAACGGCCCCGATGCCGACGATACGCAAGCCATGCTCGCGGCACTCGATGTCGCCGACATGGCCACGCTGATCGACAAGACCATTCCCGCGGGCATTCGGCTCGGTCGTGAGCTCGACCTCGAAGCGCCCCGCGGCGAGGCGGAAGCGCTCGATTATCTGAAGCGCCTGGCCCGTCAGAACAAGGTCTTCAAGACCTACATCGGCCAGGGCTACTACAACACCCACACTCCGGCGGTGATCGTGCGCAACGTGCTCGAGAACCCGGGCTGGTATACCGCCTATACGCCCTATCAGCCGGAGATCGCCCAGGGGCGTCTGGAGGGGCTGCTCAATTTCCAGCAGATGGTCATGGATCTCACCGGCATGGACCTGGCCAACGCTTCGCTGCTCGACGAGGCCACCGCCGCCGCCGAAGCCATGGCGCTGTGCCGGCGGGCCAACAGGAAGGTCAAGAGCGAACGCTTCTTCGTCGCCGACGACGTCTTCCCGCAGACGCTCGACGTGCTGCGCACCCGGGCCGCGTATCTGGGCATCGAACTCGTCGTCGATCGCGCCGATGCCATCGCCGAGCATGAGGTCTTCGGCGCGCTGTTCCAGTATCCCGGCGACGGCGGCCACGTGCACGACCTGGCGACGCTGATCGGCGCCGCCAAGGGCAACCAGGCGATGGCCTGCGTGGCCGCCGACCTGATGAGCCTGGCGCTGCTCAAGGAACCCGGCGCGCTGGGCGCCGACATCGTCCTCGGCAACTCGCAGCGCTTCGGCGTGCCGATGGGATTCGGCGGCCCGCATGCGGCCTTCTTCGCCACTACCGACAAGCACAAGCGCTCGATCCCGGGACGCATCATCGGCGTGTCCAAGGACAGCCGCGGCAACACCGCCCTGCGCATGGCCATGCAGACCCGCGAGCAGCATATCCGCCGCGAGAAGGCGACCTCCAACATCTGCACCGCCCAGGCCCTGCTGGCCAACATCGCCGGCTTCTACGCCGTCTACCATGGCGCCGAGGGGCTGCGCACCATCGCTACGCGCATCCATCGGTTGACCAGCATTCTCGCCGAGGGGCTGCAGCGCAAGGGCGTGAGCCTCGAGCACGACAGTTGGTTCGACACGCTGACGCTGACCGGCGTCGACGTCGGCAAGATCCATGGTCGCGCCCTGACCCACGAGATCAACCTGCGCCTGCACGATGACGGCCGGGTCGGCGTCAGTCTCGACGAGACCACCACGCCGGCCGATGTCGCGGTGCTGTTCGACGTGCTGCTCGGCGAAGAGCATGAACTCTCGATCAGCGCCCTCGACGAGGCGCTCGTCGCCGACGGTCGCGATGGCATTCCGGCGGGCTACCATCGTGAGAGCGCCTACCTGACGCACCCCAATTTCACTCGATACCGCAGCGAGACCGAGATGCTGCGCTATCTCAAGCGGCTCGAGAATCACGACCTGTCGCTGACCCACGCGATGATTCCACTGGGCTCGTGCACCATGAAACTCAACGCCACCAGCGAGATGATCCCGATCACCTGGCCGGAATTCGCCCAGATCCATCCCTTCGCGCCCAATGACCAGACGGTCGGCTACAAGCAGATGATCGATGAACTGGCGGCGTTTCTGGTCGAGGTCACCGGTTACGATCATATCTCCATGCAGCCCAACTCCGGCGCCCAGGGCGAATACGCAGGGCTGGTGGCGATCCGCCGCTATCAGGCCGACATTGGCGAGGGCCATCGCGACATCTGCCTGATTCCCAGCTCGGCGCACGGCACCAACCCCGCTTCGGCCGCCATGGCGCAGATGCAGGTGGTGGTGGTCGAGTGCGACGACAGCGGCAACATCGACATTGCCGATCTGCGCGCCAAGGCCGAGCAGCACAGCGACAAGCTCTCGGCGATCATGATCACCTACCCGTCCACCCACGGTGTGTTCGAGGAAACCGTGCGCGAGGTGTGTCAGATCGTTCACGCGCATGGCGGCCAGGTCTATATCGATGGCGCCAACATGAACGCCCAGGTGGGGCTCTGCCGCCCCGGCGATTTCGGCGGCGACGTTTCCCATCTCAATCTGCACAAGACCTTCTGCATCCCTCACGGCGGCGGCGGCCCGGGCATGGGTCCGATCGGCGTCAAGGCGCATCTTGCGCCGTTCGTATCCAACCATGTGGTCACGCCGATCTCCGGGGTGCGCAAGGAGTGCGGCGCGGTCTCGGCGGCGGCCTACGGCAGCGCCTCGATCCTGCCGATCTCGTGGGCCTACATCAAGATGATGGGCGCTCGCGGGCTGCGCGAGGCGACCGAGCTGGCGATCCTCAACGCCAACTACATCGCCCACCGCCTGGCCGATCATTATCCGGTACTCTATCGCGGCGCCAACGGCATGGTGGCCCACGAGTGCATCATCGATACCCGCCCGCTCAAGGCGAGTTCGGGGATCAGCGAGGAAGACATCGCCAAGCGCCTGATGGATTACGGCTTCCATGCCCCGACCATGTCGTTCCCGGTGCCCGGCACGCTGATGATCGAGCCCACCGAGTCGGAGTCGCGCTACGAAATCGAACGCTTCTGCGAGGCGATGATCGCGATTCGCGAGGAGATCAGGCGGGTGGAAGATGGCGAGTGGAGTCTCGATGACAACCCGCTGGCCAATGCTCCGCACACCATGGCCGACCTGCGCGACGCCGAGTGGCCGCATGCCTATTCGCGGGAGCTGGCGGCATTTCCGTCGGAAGCCACCAAGACCGGCAAGGTATGGCCGGCGGTCAATCGCGTCGACAACGTGTTCGGCGATCGCAACCTGATCTGTTCGTGCCCGAGCATCGACGAATACCGCGACTGACGCCACCCGCCGCAATGAAAAAGCCCCGCGATCGCGGGGCTTTTTCATATCCGTCTTTGTCTTGAGAGCGCGCGGATAGCTCAGATATCGAATCCGGGCTCCTCCACCAGGCCGTACAGGGTACTGCGCCGCTCCTCGCGGAAATCGTCGAGCAATTGCACGTAACGCTTGGGCGTTTCGGTGCCCGCCTGGGTGACGATGTACAGCGTCTCGTAGATCTGGTGCGGTAGCGTCATCGCCTTGACCTGCCGCTGCCAGGGCGAGGTCTCAAGCACCGGCCGCGAGACCACCGTGAAACCCAGCCCTCGCGCGACGGCGTCGAGCACCATGGCGACCTCGTTGGTGTGCCCCTGGCGCGGAAAATGACTCATCGAGCGAAACTCGCCGGCGAAATTGGCGCGCAGCAATTGCCCCGCGTAATTGATGCCATCCGAGTAATTCATGAAGCCCAGCGCCATCAGCTCCTGCAGCGAGGTGCCGGTAAAATCGGCCGGCACGACCAGGCACAACGGCTCCTGGTGCCAGGGCTCGAACTCCAGATCCGGGTGCTTGAACACCTCGGTCACGATACCCAGATCGTAGCGGCCGGCCACCACGTCCTGCACGATCTCGTCGTTGAAGGCGAAACTGTAGCTGACGGTGAGCCCGGGGTGCATCTGCTGATAGCCGAGTATGAACGGATAGAACAGCAACCCCACGCTGCCCGGCGAGGCGACGCGACAGTCGCCCGAATCCAGCGATTCGTTGTCCAGCGAGTGACGAAAATGTTCGTGCTCGGCGAACAGCCGCACCGAATAATCGTAGGCGCGCCGGCCGGCCTCGGTGAGCGTAAAGCGGCGTCCATAGCGATTGATCAGCGACTTGTCGAGGTAGTTTTCCAACTTGCGAATGTGCTGACTGACCCCGGGCTGGGTCATCTCGAGTCGCCGTGCCGTATGCGTGAAGCTGCCGGTCTCGACCAAGGTTATGAACGTACGGAAATACTGGGCATTGAACATGGAACAGGCGACCACTCGCTGGAATTTCATTGACCACAGCGCGCCAGGCAGCGGCTCGACACGGGCGCAACCCGGGCCTCGTTGCCGTCAGATGACATGCCGGCCGATATCTTAGCAAAGATGGCTCCGCGGCGCAGCGCTGCGGTCGGGATGCCGGCGTGTTAGCATCGTTCGACAGGTACTACGCTCAGGGAAAATCCGTTACCACGACCGGCCCATTTCTTTGCGCATGCACCGAGATGCTTGAATCCGTGCGGTCGTCGATGGAGCGGGACGCCGCTGACCGCGCCCGTATGAACTTTTATTCATGGAACGACGCCCGTACGCGTCGCACCACCTGATTGCAGGCATGACAAGGAACCGCTAATGCCGGAAACGATTTCGACCACGATCTCCCCGGAAGGCAGCCTCGAGGTGCTGTCTCAGCAGGAGGTCAACCGCCTGCGCGACACCTCGGCCAACGGCCTTCACGACCTGTTACGCCGCTGCGCCCTGGCGGTACTCAACTGTGGCTCGCCGACCGACGACGGGCTGGCGGTGATGGAGGCCTATCGCGATTTCGATATCGAGGTCCTGCAGCAGGATCGCGGCATTCGCCTCAAGCTGACCAACGCCCCCGCCGACGCCTTCGTCGACGGCCGCATGATCCGCGGCATCCGCGAGCACCTGTCGGCGATCCTGCGCGACATCGTCTACGTCTTCAACGAGATCCAGCAGCACTCGCGCTTCGACTTGACGACCAGCGAAGGCACCACCAACGCGGTCTTTCACATCCTGCGCAACGCCGGCACGCTCAAGTCGTCCCGCGAGCCCAGCCTGGTGGTGTGCTGGGGCGGACACTCGATCTCCCGCGAGGAATACGACTATACCAAGGACGTCGGCTATCACCTGGGGCTGCGTGATCTGGACATCTGCACCGGCTGCGGTCCCGGCGCCATGAAGGGCCCGATGAAGGGCGCCAACGTCGCGCATGCCAAGCAGCGCCGCAAGCACGGTCGCTACCTGGGCATCTCCGAGCCGGGGATCATCGCCGCCGAGTCGCCCAACCCGATCGTCAACGAACTGGTGGTCATGCCCGACATCGAGAAGCGCCTCGAGGCATTCGTGCGCGTCGGCCACGGCATCATCATCTTTCCCGGCGGCGTGGGCACCGCCGAAGAAGCGCTCTACCTGCTGGGCATCCTGTTGCACCCGGAGAACGCCGACACGCCGTTCCCGGTCATTTTCAGTGGCCCCCCGAGCGCCGCCGACTACTTCAAGCGCATCGATGAATTCCTGCGCTATACGCTGGGTGAAGCGGTCTGCCAGCACTATCGCATCATCATCGACGATCCCGTGCAGGTGGCTCGCGCCATGCGCGAGGGTATCGACGAAGTCACCGAATTCCGTCGTGCGCACAACGACGCCTTCTACTACAACTGGCGTCTCAACGTGCAACCCGGCTTCCAGCAGCCCTTCGAGCCCACCCATGAGGCCATGGCCGCCCTGCAGCTTCACCACGACCAGCCGATCCATGAGCTCGCCGCCAACCTGCGCCGGGCGTTCTCGGGCATCGTCGCCGGCAACGTCAAGGAACCCGGCATTCGCGCCATCGAGGCGCACGGCCCTTTCCGCCTGCACGCCGAGGCCGAACTGATGGCGCGGCTGGATGCCTTGCTCAACTCATTCGTCGCCCAGGGACGCATGAAATTGCCCGGCAGCCACTACGTCCCCTGCTACACGCTGGGCTAAGCGCGGCGAAGTGGCCGCCCTCTCGGCGCCTCGTCGCGAACCAATGCTGGTCAACATGAAAAGCCCCGGCCAACTCGGCCGGGGCTTTTCATGAGTGCTTTAGATGGGTAGCGCATCAAGCGGGTCGTCAGGCGCGCTTGCGGCGCCACCCCGACGCCAAGGCATGGATCAACAGCCCCAGCGCAGTGCCGTGCGAGAGTACGGCCAGGCCGTCGATATTGACCATGCCGTCCCGAATGCCCTGCCACACGGCGATCACGAGCAGGCTAGATGCCATGGCCGCTATCATGCGCCCCATCAGCGCGGGGAAGCGCTGCCGCGCGCCTTCGTCGAGCAATCGCCAGGAGGCCACGGCGACGGCCGACACCACGACGGCGGCGATGCACAGCAGGATCATACGATCCTGCGCTACTCCATTGGCGACATAGCGCAGCAAGGTCGCCACCATGGCGATCAGAATGCCGCAGAGGATGCTGACCCGTTCGGCGGTCATGACGCGAGTCGTCATTGCTTGAACCTCGTCGTCATTCGGCACGCAGCCCGTTTTCGTCGATCCACGCCTCGGCCCAGGGCACGGCGGCATCGTCGGCCATGAAGGTTTCCATGGCGTCGACCTCGAGGCGTTCGCCGACGCGCTGAGCGCCGTGGTCCTCGAGCAACGCATCGAGACTGCGCCCGCCGCCACAGAAGGTGTCGCCGTAGGAGCTGTCGCCCAGCGCGATCAGCCCGTAGCGCAGCTCGACGAGCGCGGGGTGCTGCTCGTTTATCGAGCGGGCAAACGGCGTGATGCCGCCGGGATAGTCGCCGCTGCCGGTCGTCGAGACGCAGAACAACGTCAGATCGGCGGCTTCATCGGTAATGTCGGCTAGGGTCGGCTGTTCGAGGATCGATACTTCATAGCCGGCCTGCTCGAAGAGCGGTTTGACCTGTTCGGCGACATCCAGGGCACCGCCGTAGACGGTGCCGACAATGATCTTGAGCGTTGGCATGGGCAGGACTTACTTGGAAAATTTGCCCGGATATTAGCACGTAAGCGCCGCTCACGCAGGCTCTCCGCCGGACTCCTCCACCGTTTAGTCGGCCTGCTGCGCGCGATGCGCCGTGCCCACCTCGCCCGCCACCATCGCCTCGTGAACATCCTGCAGACTGGCAGGATCATCGATGGTCGAAGGAACGCCGTAGGACTCGCCATCGGCGATGTTGCGCAGCAGCTTGCGCAGAATCTTGCCGGAGCGGGTCTTGGGCAGCCGCGAAACCACCAGCGCCTGGCGCAGGCTGGCAATCGCGCCGATCCGCTCGCGCACCAGGGCGACCAATTCACGCTCGAGGGTGGCGGCATCGCCATCGAAGCCATCCTTGGGAATCACCAGGGCGATCGGCACCTGGCCTTTCAGCTCGTCCTGAATGCCGATGACCGCACACTCGGCCACCGCGGCATGCGAGCCCACGACTTCTTCCATCTCGCCGGTGGACAGGCGGTGCCCGGCGACATTGATGACGTCATCGCTGCGTCCCATGATGAACAGATAGCCGTCCTCGTCGAAGTAGCCACCGTCGCCGCTCAGGTAATAACCCGGAAAAGCCGCCATGTAGGCGCGGTGAAAGCGCTGCGGATCACGCCATATCCCCGCCAGGCAACCCGGTGGCATCGGCTCATGGATCGCCACGCTACCCTGCTCCCCGATGCCGGCCGGTTCGCCCTGCGCATTCAACACGGCCACGTCGAACCCGGGAACCGGCAGCGTCGCCGAGCCGGCCTTGGTCGGCATCGGCTCCAGTCCCTGAAGGTTGGCAACGATCGGCCAGCCGGTCTCGGTCTGCCACCAGTGATCGATGACCGGCACGGACAACAGTCCCGCGAGCCAATGAAAGGTCGGCGGATCGAGCCGCTCGCCGGCAAGGAACAGCGTCCTCAGGCAAGAAATGTCATGCCCTTCGAGCCGCCGGCCATCCGGGTCCTCCTTCTTGATGGCGCGAAATGCGGTCGGCGCGGTAAAGAAGGCCCGCACCCGGTACTCCTCGATCAGGCGCCAGAAAGCCCCCGCATCGGGGGTCCGCACCGGCTTGCCCTCGTAGACCAGCGTGGTGCAGCCGTAGATCAACGGGGCATAGACGATGTACGAGTGGCCGACTACCCAGCCGACGTCCGAAGCCGAGAAGAACACCTCGCCGGGCGCCATGCCATAGACGCGCTCCATCGAGTAATGCAGCGCCACCGCATGCCCGCCGTTGTCGCGTACCACGCCCTTGGGCTTGCCGGTGGTCCCCGAGGTGTACAGGATATATAGCGGATCGCAGGCGTTCACGGCGACGCAGTCGGCCGGCGAAGCATTCGCTACCAACGCCTGCCAGTCGCGATCGATGTCGTTCAGCTCGGCGCGCAACGAATCGCGCTGCAGGATCACGCAAGCCTCGGGGCGATGGCGGCTTCGCGCCAGTGCCTCGTCGACGATCGGCTTGTAGGCGATGACCCGGTCCACCTCGACGCCGCAGGAAGCGGCGATGACCACCCGCGGCTCGGCGTCCTCGATGCGCACGGCGAGTTCGTGCGCCGCGAAGCCTCCGAACACCACCGAATGCACGGCCCCCAGCCGGGCACAGGCGTACATGGCGATCAGCGCCTCGGGGACCATCGGCATGTAGATCACTACCCGGTCGCCCTTGCTCACGCCCAGCGAGGCCAGCGCACCGGCGAACCGCGCTACTTCGTCGCGTAACTGCCGGTAGCTCAGTGTGCGCTTGCCCCCGGTCACCGGCGAGTCCCAGTGCAGGGCGGGCTGATCGCCGCGCCCTTCGGCGACGTGGTGGTCCAGCGCCACATAGCAGGTATTCATTTCGCCGTCGCCGTACCAGCGCGCATGCCCCTGGGCGTCATGGCTGAGAACTTCGCGAGGCTGACGAAACCAGGGAACACGCTGCGCCTGCTCGGCCCAGAACGCCTCGGGCTGCTCGATCGATCGCTGATATTCGGTCTGGTATGCGCTCATGAAATGCCTGCCATTTAAGGATGATCGACGGCTTCATCGGCCGCTCCGGCTCGCGATGAATTGTTGACACAACTCTAGAGCATATAAGCGGGTTTTCCCGTCATACCATCGGCTAGTCGGCTGGAAAGAGCGCGCCGCTGATCGTCCCTGGAGTCAGCCACACGGGGTTTGTCGACAATCAGTGCGTTGAGCGACACCGTCCAGCGCCCGTGACGCTGAATTAGCGTTAGTCGCCCGATCTACGTGAATTTGCGCGGTTGTTGAAGTTTCACTAAATCAGTAAGAGAGGCAGACTTGTTGCGTTACCTCTCACGTCACCCGCGGCGGTTCCGAAAGCCTGCGATGCACGCATCCATCGGCGGCGGGGAAATGGACACGGCGCCAGAAACGCCGGCCACAGGAGACGAAACATGAGTAGCCGCCCGCTCGCTGCACGACTGCTGAACGACCCCAACGATGCCATCCATTCATCGACCAACCTGCTCAAGGCGGTCGCCAACGAAAACCGCCTGCGCATCCTGTGCCTGCTCGACAACGACGAACTCTCGGTATCCGAGCTCAATGCCCGGCTGTCGCTGAGCCAATCGGCACTGTCCCAGCACCTGGCCATACTGCGCCGGGTGGGGCTGGTCAACACACGGCGTGCCTCGCAGACCATCTACTATTCGCTACAGGGCAACGAAGCCGAAAGGCTGATCGACACCCTGGCCGCGCTGTATCTGGATTAGCCTCAACGGCGCTGCCACCCGCTCGCTTCAAGCGCCTCGTAGACCCGTTGCAGCCCGCCCTCGATGCCTCGCGACACGGCACGCCCCAGGCGCTCGGTCACGCCGCGGCGCTTCTCGAGGCTCAGCGTGACGACCCGCGCATCGCTCATGCGCTCCAGTAGATAGGCCTCGCTGGTGCCCACGGCATCGATCAGGCCCTTGTCCAATGCCTGGCTGCCATACCAGGTCTCGCCGGTGGCGATGCCGTCGATGTCCAGCACCGGGCGACGTTCGGCGACGAAGCGCTTGAACAGCTCGTGGGTGCTTTCCAGCTCCTCGATGAATTTCTCGCGCCCCTCCTGGGTATTCTCGCCGAGCACCGTCAACGTGCGCTTGTAGCGTCCGGCGGTAAGCAGCTCGACATCGACATCGTGGCGCTTGAGCAGACGGTGGATGTTGGGCAATTGCGCGACCACGCCGATCGAGCCCAATACCGCGAACGGCGCCGCACGCAGGCGATCGGCACAACAAGCCATCATGTAACCGCCGCTGGCCGCCACCTTGTCGATGCATACCGTGGTCGTCACGCCCGCATCGCGCAGCCGATCGAGTTGGGCTGCGGCTAGCCCATAGGCATGCACCAGCCCTCCCGGCGATTCCAGGCGTATCGCGACCTCGTCCTTCTCGCCGATCACGCCGAGGATCAGCGAAATCTCCTCGGCAAGGCGTGTCGTTCCCGACGCCTTGATATCGCCATGAAAATCGAGCACCCAGAGCGTGGGCCGCTGCCCCGACCCGCTCGCCTCATCGCCTTTGTCGCGACGCTTGTCGTCGCGCTTGAAGGCCTTGAGTACCGCCTTGCGGCGCTTCTTGTCGAGACCGGCCAGGCGCAACTGCCGCTGTCGCGCACGATAGCGCTTGTTGAGTTCCTCGATGCGCAGCTGACTGCGAGCCTGGCCGCTCTTGGCGCGACTGACGATTGCCAGCGCCGCCAGGATCACCGCGACCAGCGTTACTAGTTGGGCCAGGAACAGGCCGTATTCCGCAAACCATTGACTCACCCTGCTTCTCCTCGTTGCGAGTTCAAAAATCCGTATGGCCTTTGGCTCGGCCGGCCAAGGGGAACGCTTGATTCAAACGCCTGTTCAAAATAAGCTCGAACCTTCACGGTTCGTAGGCTGCAGAAAACACCATGAGCGACACCACCCAGGTAATCGACAATCTCAAGTCTCGTTTCGACCCGCAAGCCGCCAAGGGCATGCACGAGACCTTTCAGTTTCATATCGTCGATGCCGACGACTACTTCATGACCGTCGACGACGGCACGCTGGATATCCAGCAAGGTGAGCACGACGATCCTTCGGTATCGCTTTCCACGGATAGCGATACCCTTAAAGGCGTTTTGAGCGGGGAGCTCAACGGCATGCAGGCCTTCATGTCCGGGCGCCTCAAGGCCAGCGGCAACCTGATGTTGGCAACCAAACTGAGCCAACTGTTTCCCTGACGGCCAACCGGGGTGAGCTGGAGCCGCCAGAATGACGCCGGCGAAGATGAAGCATCGCTAATTCTAGCAGCGACAACAACAGAGCCCCGCTGAAACAGCGGGGCCCTTTCGTTTGCAAGTCAGCCATTTACAAGACAGCCATTGGCCGGTCAGCGCACGTCGGCCGGCCTCACTGCGGCGCGGGTCCGTCGAACGCCTCGACCCGGGCCTTCAGCTTCTGCCCCGGACGGAAGGTGACCACGCGGCGGGCCGAAATCGGGATCTCTTCGCCGGTCTTGGGGTTGCGTCCCGGACGCTCGCGCTTGTCACGCAGATCGAAGTTTCCGAAACCCGACAGCTTGACCTGCTCGTTCTCGCGCAGGCAGCCGCGGATTTCTTCGAAGAACGCCTCGACCATGGTCTTGGCTTCCCGCTTCGAGACGCCGAGCTCCGTATGCAGGTGTTCAGCCAGTTCCGCCTTGGTCAATGCACCCATTATCACTCCCTCGTGCTGGATGACGACGTTCAGCCGCGCAACTCGGCACCGAAACGCTGCCTGGACTCGGCGACGATCGCCTCGACTAACTGATTGATTTCTTCGTCATTCAGCGTGCGCGAAGGATGCTGCCAGGTCAAGCCCAAAGCTACACTCTTATAGCCCTCGGCAATACCGGCCCCCTGATAGACATCGAACAGATGCAGATCCGTCAACCATTCGCCGGCCTGCTCGCGCAGCGTGTCGAGCAGCGCCTGGACGGCCACGGACTCGTCGACCACCAGCGCCAGGTCACGACGCACCTCGGGATAGCGCGACAGCGCAGCGAAACGGGGCAGCCGGCCGTGCACCAGACGATCGAGCTCGATCTCGAAGACCAGCGGGTCGCTCTTCAGGCCGAGTTCGGCACGCACCGCCGGATGCAGCGCGCCGATCCAGCCGGCACGTTGCCCCCGATGCAGCACCGCGGCGGTCTGCCCCGGATGCAGCGCCGGATGTTCCGCGGTCTCGAAACGCCAGGCGTCGCTGTCACCCCCCATCGTCAGCAGGCTCTCCAGGTCACCCTTGAGGTCGAAGAAATCGACGCTATCGCGGCGCGCGGCCCAGCCCTCGGGATCGCGTGGCCCGCAGACCAAGCCTCCCAGCATCGCGGTCTGTTCCAGCGAATCGAGATCGCCCCTGAACACCAGCCCCGACTCGAACAACCTCACCCGCTGTTGCTGACGGTTGAGATTGTGCATCAGCGCCTTGATCAGTCCGGGCAGCAGGCTGGCCCGCATCACCGCCATGTCGCTGGAGATCGGATTAGCCAGACGCGGGGCTTCGACGCCCGGCGCCAGCAGTGCCTGCAGCTCGGGCGCGACGAAGCTGTAGCTGATCGCCTCCTGATAGCCACGCGCCACCAGCTGACGGCGCAAGCGCGCGAGCGGCTGGCGCGCCTCGTCATCGGCCTGCAGCGACAGACGCGCCGCCGGACGACGTACCGGCAAACGGTTATAGCCGTGGATGCGCGCCAGCTCCTCGATGAGGTCTTCCTCGATCGCCACGTCGAAGCGCCAACTGGGCACGCCGACCCGCCAGCTCGCATCGCCCTCCGCGTTCACCTGCATGCCCAGCCGCGTGAGGATATCGACCACCTCATCGCCGGGCAGCGGCATACTCAGACACTGCTCGATGCGCGAGGCGCGCAGCACGATATGCCGCTCGCCGGGCAGGTGATCGGGACTCGCCGTCTCGCTCAACGGTCCCGGCTCGCCGCCGGCGATCGCCAGCAACAAGGCCGTGGCGCGCTCGATGGCCTGACGCGTCAGGGCCGGATCGACGCCGCGCTCGAAGCGATGCGACGCGTCGGTGTGCAGCCCGTAGGAACGGGCCTGCCCGGCCACCGCCAGCGGCGTGAAGAAGGCCGCCTCGAGAAACACATCGCGAGTGGCATCGTTGACGCCCGAGAACTCGCCGCCCATCACCCCGGCCATGGCCAGTGGCTTCTCGGCATCGGCAATGATCAAGGTATCCTCGCGCAGCGCAATCTGCTGGCCGTCGAGCAGCACCAGGGTTTCCCCCTCGCGAGCGTAGCGCACCTCGATCGCCTGCTCGAGGTTGGCCAGATCGAAGGCGTGCATCGGCTGACCCAGCTCGAGCATCACGTAATTGGTGATGTCGACCAACGGATTGATGGCGCGCACGCCGCTGCGACGCAGCCGCTCGACCATCCACAACGGGGTCTTGGCGTTGACCTCGACGTTCTTGACGATACGTCCCACGTAGCGCGGACAGGCCTCGCTCGCGCTGACACGCACCGGGAAGCTCGCGTCGTGCACCGCTGCCTGCGCCGTCATGTCCGGCTCAACGACGGCCATGCGATTGAGCACCCCGACCTCGCGGGCCAGGCCCTTGAGGCTCAGGCAGTCGCCGCGATTGGGCGTCAGGTCGACCTCGATGGTGGCATCGTCGAGGCCCATCCAGTCGCGGAAGTCGGCGCCGGCAGGCGCGTCGAGAGGCAGCTCGAGGATGCCCGGCGAGGTTTCCTCTTCCAGGCCGAGCTCCGAGGCGGAGCAGATCATGCCGCGCGACTCGACGCCGCGCAGCCTGGCTTTCTTGATCTTGAAACCGTCAGCCTTGGAATCGTCGGGCAGCGCGGCGCCGACACGGGCGAAGGCCACCTTCTGGCCGGCGGCGACGTTGGGCGCCCCACAGACCACCTGAACGGGCTCCGCGGAACCGTCGTCGACCCGGCATACGCTCAGCTTGTCGGCATCGGGATGGGGCTCGCGGCTCAGCACTTCGGCCACCACGACACCGCTGAATACCGCGGCGACACGCTCCACGGCGTCCACCTCGAGTCCCGCCATGGTCACCTGGTCGGCCAGCGCCTGGGTCGCGAGATCCGGCGAGACCCATTCACGCAGCCACTGTTCTGAAAATTTCATCTTGGAATCCCGTCTCCTTGATTCGCTCAGGCGAACTGGCGCAGAAAGCGCAGGTCGTTCTCGAAGAACAGCCGCAGGTCATTGACGCCATAGCGCAGCATGGCCAGACGCTCGGCGCCCATGCCGAAGGCGAACCCCTTGTAACGTTCGGCGTCGATGCCCGAATGACGGAACACTTCGGGGTGCACCATGCCGCAGCCCATCACCTCCAGCCAGCCGCTGTGCGAGCACACCCGACAGCCTTCGCCGCTGCACATCACGCACTGGATATCGACCTCGGCGGACGGCTCGGTGAAGGGAAAGTAGGACGGCCGGAAGCGCACCGAGAGATCGTCGCGTTCGAAGAAGGCGTGCAGGAAATCCTCGATGGTGCCCTTGAGATCGGCGAAGCTGACGTCCTCATCGACCAGCAGGCCTTCGACCTGATGGAACATCGGCGTGTGCGTCAGATCCGAGTCGCTGCGGTAGACGCGCCCCGGACAGACGATGCGGATCGGCGGTGCCTGGTTTTCCATGGTGCGCACCTGAACCGGCGAGGTATGGGTGCGCAGCAGCCGCGTGGCGTCGAAGTAGAAGGTATCCGCCATGCCCCGCGCCGGATGGTGAGCGGGAATGTTGAGCGCCTCGAAATTGTGATAATCGTCTTCGATCTCGGGCCCAACCGCGACATCGAAGCCTATCCGCGTGAACAACCCCTCGATCCGCTCCAGGGTCCGTGTCACCGGATGCAGCCCGCCCTGCGACTGGCCTCGGCCGGGCAGGGTCACGTCGACGCGCTCGGCCGCCAGACGCACGTCCAGCGCAGCCCGCTCGAGATCGCCACGGCGCGCCTCGAGATCGCGGTTGAGCGCCTGCTTCGCCTGATTGATGCGCTCGCCCGCCTGGGGACGCTCCTCGGGGGGCAGCTTGCCGAGCCCCTTGAGCAGTGCCGTGATCTCGCCCTTCTTGCCGAGATATTTCACCCGCACTTCGTCCAGAGAGGCGACGTTCTCGGCGGCCTGGATGGCCTGACGAGCCTCGGCGACCACGGTCGGTAAATGGTCCATCCGTTACGCTCCGAATCCTGAATCCTGGGACCCTGGTATCGGGGTCCAAAAAAACAGGGGAAGAGCGGCTGCTCTTCCCCTGCGGCGTTCACGATGCTGTCGACGAAGCTTGCGGCTCCGACGGCGCCATCACTTACTGGGCAGCCTTGGCCTTCTCGACGATGGCGGTAAAGGTAGCCTTTTCGTGAACAGCGAGATCGGCGAGAACCTTGCGATCGATCTCGATGCCGGCCTGCTTGAGCCCGGCAATGAAGCGGCTGTAGGACAGGCCGTTCTGGCGAGCCGCCGCGTTGATCCGCGAGATCCACAGCGCGCGGAACTGACGCTTGCGCTGACGGCGGTCGCGGTACGCGTACTGACCGGCCTTGATGACCGCCTGCTTGGCAACACGGAACACGCGAGACCGGGCACCGTAGTAGCCCTTGGCCTGCTTCATGATTTTCTTATGACGGCGGCGCGCTACGACACCACGCTTGACACGAGTCATGGCAATCTCCTGACTTTAAATGAATTCGACCAGCGCGTTACAGGTTGGGCAGCATGCGAGAGATCAACGCCTTGTCGGCATCGTGGATCTGCTTCATGCCGCGCAGCTGACGCTTACGCTTGGTGGACTTCTTGGTCAGGATGTGACTGCGAAACGACTGCTTGTGCTTGAAGCCGTTGGCGGTCTTCTTGAAGCGCTTGGCGGCGCCCCTGTTACTCTTGATTTTCGGCATGGAGATGACTCCGCTCGGGTTTTTTAGAAAATCCAGGGCCGATAGCGCAGCACGAATCAGTGTGCCGCGACCATCCGTTCACTTGCCGATGGATCACTTCTTCTTGGGGGCCAGGATCATGACCATCTGACGACCTTCCATCTTGGGAAAGGACTCGACAGCGGCCAGCTCCTCGAGGTCGGCGGCAATCCGTTCCATCAGCTTGCGGCCGATGTCCTGGTGAGCCATTTCACGACCCCGGAAGCGCAAGGTGACCTTGCCCTTGTCGCCACCTTCGAGGAACCGGATCAGGTTCTTGAGCTTGACCTGATAGTCGCCCTCGTCGGTGCCAGGCCGGAATTTGACTTCCTTGACCTGGATCTGCTTGGTCTTCTTCTTCTGAGCAGCCTTCTGCTTCTTCTGCTCGAAGAGGAACTTGCCGTAATCCATGATCTTGCAGACGATCGGATCGGCATTAGAAATCTGCACGAGGTCCATACCTTCCGCTTCGGCGCGCTCGAGTGCATCGCTGGTGGGCACGATGCCCAGCTGCTCGCCGTCGCTGGCGATCAGGCGTACCTGATCTTCGGTAATCCGCTCGTTCATTGGTGGGCGCTTTTCCTGAGGGCGCCCTCTCGGGTTGCTTCTCTTGATGGTTCCGTCTCCACTTTTGCCTTGGAAGATGTCGCTATTACCGCTCGGCCTGCACCCGCTCGATGAAGGCGTCCACCGTCATGCTGCCCAGGTCTTCGCCGCTGCGCGTACGCACGGCCACCGAGTCGGTCTCGACTTCCTTATCTCCAACCACAAGGAGATAGGGGACCTTCTGCAACGTATGTTCGCGGATTTTAAAGCCGATCTTCTCGTTCCTCAAGTCCGACTTGACGCGCAGCCCGGTATTTTGCAGGCGTTTTTCGATTTTTCCGACGTATTCGCGCTGCGCATCGGTGATATTCAGCACCACCGCTTGCAGGGGCGCCAGCCATAACGGCATCGATCCCGCGTAGTGCTCGATGAGGATACCGATGAATCGCTCCATGGAGCCGACGATGGCACGGTGAAGCATGACCGGCGGCTGACGATCGCCGGCTTCGGTCACGTACTGCGCGCCCAGGCGAGTCGGCATCATGAAGTCGACCTGCATGGTGCCCACCTGCCACTCGCGTCCCAGGCAGTCCTTCATATGGTACTCGATCTTGGGCCCATAGAAGGCCCCTTCGCCCGGCAGCTCCTCCCACTCGACTTCGCAGGCGGAGAGCGCGCCTCGCAGCGCGGCTTCGGCACGGTCCCAGACCTCATCGCTGCCCAGGCGCTTTTCGGGGCGCAGGGCGATCTTGACGGCGATATCCTCGAAACCGAAATCGCGGTAGACCTTGAGGGCCTGGCGATGGAAGGCGGTGACCTCCGGCTCGATCTGAGCCTCGGTACAGAACACGTGGCCATCGTCCTGGGTGAAGGCCCGCACCCGCATGATGCCATGCAGGGCGCCCGAAGGCTCGTTACGGTGACAGCCGCCGAATTCGCCGTAACGCACCGGCAGCTCGCGATAGCTGCGCAGTCCCGAGTTGAAGACCTGCACATGGCCCGGGCAATTCATCGGCTTGAGCGCGTACTCGCGCTTTTCCGACTCGGTGAAGAACATGTTCTCGGCGTAGTTGTCCCAATGACCGGACTTCTTCCACAGCGAGACGTCCATGATCTGAGGGCAGCGGATCTCCTGGTAACCGCCCTCCTTGTAGACGTTACGCATGTACTGTTCGACCGTCTGCCAAAGGGTCCAACCGCGCGGATGCCAGAACACCATCCCCGGCGCCTCTTCCTGCATATGGAAGAAGTCGAGTTTGCGAGCCAGCTTGCGATGATCGCGCTTCTCGGCTTCCTCGAGGCGCAGGAGGTAGGCCTTGAGCTGTTTCTTGTCGTCCCAGGCCGTGCCGTAGATGCGCGTCAGCATCGGCTTCTCGGCATCGCCCCGCCAGTAGGCGCCGGCCAGCTTGGTCAGCTTGAAGGCCTTGAGATGCCGAGTATTGGGCACATGGGGCCCGCGGCACATGTCGGTATATTCCTCATGATGGTAGAGACGGATCGTCTCACCCTCGGGAATTTCGCGAACGATCTCCTGCTTGTAGGGCTCGTCACGATGCAGGAAGGTCAGCATCGCCTGATCGCGATCAACGTACTCGCGCACGACATCGTAGCCCTTGTCGATCAGCTGCTTCATGCGCTGCTCGATGACCTCGAGATCCTCGGGGGTCACCGAACGACCGAAGTCGATATCGTAATAAAAGCCATCCTCGATCACCGGCCCGATGGCCATCTTGGCATCGGGATAGAGCTGCTTGACGGCATGGCCGATCAGATGGGCGCAGGAGTGACGAATGATCTCGAGCCCCTCGGGATCACGGGCGGTGATGATCGCCACCTCGGCGTCATTTTCGACCAGATCGGCGGCATCGACCAGCCGACCATCGATCTTGCCGGCAACACAGGCCTTGGCCAGGCCGGGGCCGATCGACTCGGCGACTTGCATGATACTCAGCGGAGCGTCGTAACGGCGTTGGCTGCCGTCGGGAAGGGTCACGATGGGCATTCAGGGATCCTAAAGCGCAGTGGTGATCCATACCAAGGATCACTTGCCGCAAAAATCGGTGTATGGCGAGCTACGCACTTCGCCTGGCGATCGCGCTCAGCGGCAGCGTACAAGGCCGCGAGATCCGACCGGCGAATGAATGTGCGGCGCGCTACATTAGCAGGCGGCCCCGACTTGAGTCCACTGCCGAGCGGCTAGGCCAGGCCCGCCACAAACGAAGAAGGGGCGCCGAGGCGCCCCTTCCTGCATTCAGCCAGCTAAACAATGCCTGGCCTCATGACGTCAGCGTTACTGAGTCCATTCGCCCAGTTCGACGCGACGGTTCTGAGCGCGGCCCGCTGCCGTTTCATTGGTCGCGATCGGCTGCTCTTCGCCGTAACCAATGGCCTGCATGCGGTTCGCGGAAATGCCCTGTGAGGTCAGGTAGTCCTTGACCGACTGGGCACGACGCTGAGACAGATCCTTGTTGTACGAATCGCTACCGATGGAGTCGGTATGCCCTTCGAGACGAACACGGACATTCTCGTTGGCGTCGAGCTTGGTAGCGACGTCGTTGAGGATCATTTCAGCCTGAGAGGTCAGAGTGGCTGAGTCGAACTCGAAGTTGACGTCCTGCAGCACGACGTCGGCTTCACAGCCCAGTGCGTTGACATCGGCACCTGCCGGAGTGTCGGGGCACTGATCCATGTAGTCGGGCACGCCGTCACCGTCGGAGTCGAGCGGGCAGCCAGACGCATTCACTTCCACGCCAGCCGGAGTTCCCGGGCACTCGTCGCGATAGTCGGGTACGCCATCGCCATCGGTATCCAACGGGCAGCCGGATGCATCAACGGCAACGCCTGCCGGCGTATCGGGGCACTGATCGCGATCGTCCGGAACCCCGTCGCCATCGCTGTCGACGACATTGCTGCCATAATCGGCGCACAGCAGAGCACCGGCGGTAGCCCCGGTGACGCTGCCTATGGCTGCACCATCGTCCTCGTCGGAATCGCTGCTGGAAGCGTAGCCGATGCCACCACCGATCAGACCGCCGGCCAGGCCGCAGACGAAAGGTGATTGATACCAGGCGTCCTGCTGGGTATCGCTCATGGAGGAGGAACCGGAGCTGGCACAGCCTGAAAGGCCTAGCACAAACGCGGACCCAACTAGCAAGCCAGTCGTTGATTTCTTCATGTAAGACTCCTTCTTTACACAGCGCTCGTCGTAACGTGTCGTTACTCGGCGGGTCCAAACTAGTCGGAACCCAATAGCTCGGCCAGGACGTTTTTCTACCTATCCTGTCCTCGAAAAAGAAAGCACAAATGCGCCATTTCGGCTAGTGCTCTCCCGCTGTCATCTCGGTTTATCCGCGACGACGCTTTCTTTACTTCGGTTAACACTCATCGTGAAGGAATGCGCGGAACGGTGCAAATCCTTCACTTGTACGAAGTTTATACAAGGATACCGGGCAGTATCGATCATGCAAGATGATAGTCGACCAATCCCGAAAAAATAGCGGCCGCCCGGTCGAGCAAGTCGTCGGGGAAATCAAACGCCGGATGATGCAACGGCCGACAATCTTCACCGCTTCCCAGCGTAAACATCGCCCCTTCGCAACAGCCGCTCAATACCCCGAAGTCTTCGGACCAGCGATGCGCTGCGGGCAGCGTCGCCAGCGGCATCTGCAACTCACCGGCGACATGCTCGATGGCGCTCACCGCAGCAGGCGCATTGACGGTACTGGAGAAGGCGTCGCACCAGTCGATATCCACTCCCAGGTTATCCTCCTCGGCTTCGGTGCGTGCCAGGGAAACTGCGGCCTCGGCCAAGGCGCGCATCATGTCGTCGCTTTCCGTGCGCAGCGTCGCCATGACTTCCGCCTGCCCGGGCGACGTACCGAAGGCGACATCGCCAAGGCGTGCATGAATCAGGGTTATCATCACCAGCCCATGGTCGTCGGGCATCTGCTGAGGCAGGCGCTTGAGCCCCTGCAAAATGCGACACATCGCCATCGCCGGGCTGCGCCCCTGTTCCGGATGTGCCGCGTGGGAACACAGCCCATTCAGCCGGATGATCAGCCCGCGGGAAGCGCAGGTGAATACCCCCGATCTGACCGACACCTCGCCCAGCGGCCTGCCAGGCAAGTTGTGCATGGCATAGGCGTAATCGGGACGGATCACCTCGAAGGCCGCCGAATCGAGCACACGCCCAGCACCGTCACCGGTCTCCTCGGCGGGCTGGAAGAGCAGGACAACCTCACCGCTGCGCGGACGACGCTCGGCAAGCCGCTGCGCGACTCCCAGCAGCGCCGCCATGTGGCCATCATGGCCGCAGCTGTGAGCCACCGCCTCGTTTTGCGAGCGCCAGGCCCGCGCTCCCTGCTCGCGGATCGGCAAGGCATCGAGCTCCGCCCGCAGCAGCACCCGCGGGCCGGGCTCGGCACTACGAAACACCCCGGCCACCCCGTGCCCGCCCAACCGGCGAATCACGCTGTCGGCACCCGCCTGAGCGAGCCAGTCGGCCACTTGATCCGCCGTTCGGGTTTCGTCGCCGGAAAGCTCGGGCGAAACATGCAGGGCGTGGCGAAGATCGGCGAGTGGCGTATCGAGCAGGGACGGGGGCATCACGATGGCTCCATCGTTCGTTCGCATTGAAGAAGGCAGGTTCAGTGCAGGCTGGCCGGCCAGCCTCGCACGAAGTCATCGACCGCGCCTGCCGCCGCGAGAATACGCTGACGCAACTCATCCTCCAGCGCCAGCCGCTCGCGATCCTCGCTCATCCGTTCACGCGGCGACAACGCCTGACGGGCGGTGTGGGTATGCAGATGCGCAGTGCGCCGATGTACTTCATCGAACACTTGCAGGGATTCGCGCTCGAGCAGACGGGGGTCGATGATCTCGAGCAGTACCTTGCAGCGCAGGCTGCCTTCGGTCAGATCGACCTGCTCGGCCTTCATTGCCCGCGCAATGATATCGAGACTTTCCAGACAGTTTTCATTGGCACGCCGCACCTCTTCAGCACGAAACCGCTCTCGCCGGCGCACCTCCTGCCAGAGACGCCAGGCGTATCCGGCAAGCCCCAGAATCGCGATTAGCGCGATTCCTAGCAGTACCCAGCCTATCGATTGATTCATCTATGCCTCGCCCGCCCCGGTCATCGTTGCGCGCAGTATACGTGGCGTCCTTGATGGACCCAACAGCAACTGATAATTCGGCCTCGTGCGCCGTATAATGCGTCCCGGCCGGCCTGTCGCCCACGCGCAGAGCAGGCTAGCCTGTGCAGCAAGGAGCCACACCGGAAAAACCGCAAGGAGGCATGACGTGCGAGATGACACCGAAGACACCCGTGAACCCCACTCCCGGCCTTCTAGCGCCGCGCGCATCGGGCTCTGGCTAGGCTTCTTCTGGCTCGCGCTGGTGCTGGTCGTTCCGGCCCCCGGAGAGATGCCGATCACTGCCTGGCACTGCGCCGGACTGGCACTGCTGATGGCAACCTGGTGGTCGACCGAGGCGATACCGATACCCGCCACCGCTTTGATACCGCTGGTCCTGGTACCGGCTCTGGGCATCGACGAACTCAAGCCCACCGCATCGAGTTATGCCAATCCGATCATCTTCCTGTTCCTCGGCGGTTTCCTGATCGGGCTGGGCATGCAGCGCTGGGACCTGCATCGGCGCATCGCCCTCAACGTGCTCAAGTACGTCGGCTATCAACCGCGCCGTCAGATTGCCGGCTTCATGCTCGCCACCGGCTTTTTGAGCATGTGGGTCTCGAACACCGCGACCAGCATCATGATGCTGCCGATCGGCATGTCGGTGATCAGCCTGCTCGGCGACAAGGATCCCCAGGAGCTCAACCGCTACGCCACGGCGCTGCTGCTGGCGATCGCCTACGCGGCAAGCATCGGTGGCATCGCCACCTTGATCGGCACGCCGCCCAATGCCCTGCTGGCGGCCTATCTCTCCAACGATCGCAATATCGACATCGGCTTCGCCCAGTGGATGGTCGTCGGGCTGCCGGTGAGCATCATCATGCTGATACTCGCCTGGCTATGGCTGACCCGCGGCGGCTTCGCACTGGATGCCGGCGAAGACAGCAAGAACCTGGTCGCGCAACAACTCGAAGAACTGGGTGGATTCTCCACGGCCGAACGGCGTGTCGGGATCATTTTCCTGCTGGCTGCGCTGGCCTGGATCCTCCGCCCGCTGATCAATAACCTGGGGCTGGACTGGGTATCCGACACGACGATTGCCATCGCCGCTGGTCTGCTGCTGTTCCTGCTGCCGAGTGGCACCCAGCGCGGGGTTAAACTGCTCGACTGGGATCAGGCCAAGGAACTGCCCTGGGGCGTGCTGCTGCTGTTCGGTGGCGGCTTGGCATTGGCCGGAGTGATCAAGAGTTCGGGACTCGCCGAATGGATCGCCAACCAGCTCTCGATGTTCGAGGTGCTGCCGCTGATCGGCCTGGTGGCCATGGTGGTGTTGATCATCATCTTCCTCACCGAAGTGACCTCCAACACCGCCACGGCAGCGGCCTTCCTGCCTTTGCTCGGCGCCCTGGCGATGTCGCTGGACGTCTCGCCGCTGTTGATCACGGTTCCCGCGGCCATCGCCGCCAGCTGCGCATTCATGATGCCCGTGGCCACGCCCCCCAACGCTATCGTGTTCGCCACCGGTCACATGAAGATCCAGTCGATGATCCGCGCCGGCTTCGCCCTCAATATCGCCGGCACGGTCGTCGTCACATTGGTGGCTTACTTCGTGGTCAATACCTTCTGGTAATTGCTCCACAGGGCTGCCGGCCTCGTGCCGGCAGCCTGCTCCGCACAGCCCCTCCTCCGGCTCACTTTCGACTGTGGATTGCCGGAGACAAAACATCACAATTTTTACCGCCAATTTGCCGGGTCAGGCTTGAGCTCGAAACTATACTCAGGAGTGCTTGTGCTCAAGGAGGCCTGCCATGAGTGTGTCCCCTCTTTCCAGCGTGGCCGTTCTATTCAGCGACGATGACCCGTCAGTGCCCTCGCCCCTGACCATGCCACGGCCTTATTGGTGGCTGCAGCAATGGTTGGACACCCAGTCTCGCCTTCTGCGCCTCCAACTAGCCTGGCTCGATGCAAGCGCAGACTTCGCCCATCAAGAAGCCGAGTTCATCAAGCTCACGGTACAGGCTAGTGAGCGCCTGAGTCGCTGCGGTTTTCCTGGGGTAAACGATCAGAGCCCAGAGCAATTGATGCACTGCTATCACCGCACGGTGAACGAGATCAGCGAGGCCGCATACGCCCGACTCCGCCGCGTCAGCGAACTATCGCATGACTTTCGCGAACAGATCTGGGACGAAATCTGAGTAGGTGGCCTTCAAAGCCCGAATAGTTTGACGATTAGCGGCAGCAGAAAGGCGGTTAGCATCCCCGTCAGTCCCATCGCCAGCCCGGCAAAGGCGCCGGCCATGGCACCGAAAGACGTAAAACTCTGGGCCGTGCCGAAGCCATGGGCCGCCAGCCCCATGGTAAAGCCTCGTACGCTGGGGTCCTCGATCTTCAGCCAGCGGAATAACCATGGCCCCAGCACACAGCCGATCGAGCCCGTCAGCAGCACCAATCCCGCCGCCAACGAGGGTATGCCTCCCACCTGCTCGGCGATCCCCATGGCGATCGGCGATGTCACCGAACGCGGCGCCAGCGACAACAACGTCTCGCGCTGCGCGCCCAGCAGCATGGCAATGCCCAGCGTCGACCCGACAGCGGTAAAGATACCCGCCACGCAGGCGAGCAGAATCGGCAACAATAACCGTCGCACCCGCTCGCGATGGTCGAAAAGCGGTATCGCTAACGCCACCGTCGCCGGGCCCAACAGGAAATGGATGAACTGGGCGCCCTCGAAATAACTGGCATAGTCGATGCCCGTCAGCATCAGGAACACGATCAGCAAAGCGATGGCGACCAGCACCGGGTGCACGAGCGGCGAGTGGCGCGCCCAGCGGTTGATGTGCGTGGCGAGATAGAACGCCACCAGCGTAGCCAACAGCGATACCAGCGGGTTGCCGGATAGATAGACCCATAAGCGCTCGAAGTCCGCCATCGTTACGACTCCCTTCTTCCGCGCAGATGGCGGTGCGCCAGCCAGTCGAGCAGCTTGGCGGTGACTGCCAGTGTCAGGGCCGTGGAAGCCACCAGGGTCACGGCCAGTACGCCGAGTTCTTCGCGAATCAGGCCGAAGTGCGTCATGAGCCCCACTCCGGCCGGCACGAACAGCAACGTCAAATAGCGCAGCAAGCCTTCGCCAGCCATGCGCAGTGCGCTGGGTACTCGCCCGTTGATCATCAAGCCGACCAGGAGCACGACCATTCCCAGCACCGGTCCGGGAACCGGCGCCGCCAGCGCTCGTACAAGCAATTCACCGATGAATTGGCAGCCCAGCAGAACGCTCATTCCTACAATCAATGGCATCTTCTCTCCCCCGAGCTTCGCGTGTGTCTAAATTATACAACGGACGGCACACGCCAACTGCCGCAGTGCGCTCCGTCGAAGACAAGCGATTGAAAGGAAAGCGCAATTCCTGCTTGCATTTGATGGAAAAATCGCTACTATATGCCTCGTCCTTGGGCAGGGCACTCGGCAAATGCTGGCTCCCTACCCACAGCAAGACGACAGTCGGAGCGTGGCGCAGCTTGGTAGCGCGCTGCAATGGGGTTGCAGAGGTCGCAGGTTCGAATCCTGTCGCTCCGACCAGCATTATCGAAAACGCCACTACGGATTATCCGGTGGCGTTTTTTTGTTGCTTGTTTGTGCTGTTTAGGGACCTTGATAAGAGATGCCCGCCGATCGAATTGAAAATGATCGAAAGCAACTTCGGTGACGATAGGACCTCGTATAGTGCGCGCATAATTCCTTTCGGACGGCAGACTCATGAGCCAAACGCAGGCCTTCGATCGTGCCTTGGTCAGCAAATACGACTTCCCGGGGCCTCGTTACACCTCCTACCCGACTGCGCCGCAGTTCCACGAAGCCTTTGCCCTGGATGACTATCGACAGGCCACGCAGATCAGCAATACCGATTCGCTGCCCAAGCCCTTGTCGGTGTACGTGCATATTCCGTTCTGCAAGAGTCTCTGCTACTACTGCGCCTGCAATAAGATCATCACCCAGAAGACCGAGAAGGCCGCAGAGTATCTCGACTATCTCAAGCGCGAGATCGCGATGCAGGCAGCGCTGTTCGATGCCGGCCGACGGCTGACCCAGCTGCATCTGGGTGGCGGCACGCCGACCTACTTCACCAACGAGCAGCTTGCCGAACTGGTGGGTACCTTGCGCCAAGCGTTTCGCTTCGATACCCGCGGCGCGCATGAGTTTTCCGTGGAAGTCGATCCGCGAACGGTAACGCCCGACCGCATTGATGAGTTGCGTCGGATAGGCTTCAATCGGCTGAGTTTCGGGGTGCAGGATTTCGACCCGCACGTGCAGGCCTCGGTCAATCGCATCCAGAGCGAATTCCAGGTACGTGGCCTAGTCAAGGCAGCCCGCGAGGCCGAATTCGACTCGGTCAACGTCGACCTGATCTATGGCCTGCCGCTGCAGACCGTGGAGAGCTTCGACGCTACGCTGAATAAGGTCATCAATATTCGCCCGGATCGCATCGCCGCTTACAGCTACGCGCACCTGCCCAGCATGTTCAAGTCCCAGCGCCTAATCCGCCCCGAACATATGCCGCCACCCGAGCGCAAGCTAGAACTGCTCGAACTGACCATCCAACGCCTGTCCGCGGCGGGCTACGTGTACATCGGCATGGATCACTTCGCGCTGCCTGACGATGAACTGGCGCTGGCTCGAGAGAACGGCACGCTGCAACGCAACTTCCAGGGCTACTCCACGCATGCCGACTGCGATCTGATCGGTCTCGGCGTATCGGCCATCGGCAAGGTGGCCGATAGTTACAGCCAGAACGCCAAGGAGCTTTCCCAGTATTATGCCCGCCTCGATGCCGGCTGCCTGGCGGTCAAGCGCGGCTACCGGCTCCACGATGACGATCGCCTGCGCCGTGACGTGATCATGGCCCTGATGTGCCATGGTCACATCGACATGGCGTATTTCGAGCGCCACTACGACATCGACTTCACCCACTATTTCGCCGAGTCGCTGGATAAGCTTGCCGGTCATGTAGCCGATGGCCTGGTGACAATTGAGAATGGCACTGTAATGCTGCTGCCTCAGGGTCAGTTGATGCTGCGCAGCGTTACCATGGCCTTCGACGCCTACCTGGGCGATGGCCAGCGTGGCCTCTTCTCGCGGACGGTATGACACCATGGAGCACTTCTTTCTGGCCCGGGTCGTACATGTGCTGGCCATCGTGCTGTGGATCGGCGGCGTAGCCATGGTGACCACCGTGCTGCTACCGGCGGTCAGACGTTTCAAGAACGAGGCCGAACGCGTGGAATTCTTCGAGAAGGTCGAGACACGCTTCGCCTGGCAATCACGAATCACCACGCTACTGGCAGGGCTCAGCGGCTTCTACATGCTGCATGTACTCGGCTGGCAACGCCTGATGCTGGTCGAGTTCTGGTGGATCCACGCGATGATTGCGGTATGGCTGATTTTCACCCTTATGCTGTTCGTGCTCGAACCGTTGTTTCTGCACCACTGGTTCGACGAGCGCAGCAAGCGCGCCCCACAATCCACGTTTCGACTCCTTCAAGGGCTACATTGGTTCCTGCTCGCCATCAGCTTGGTCACGGTGGCCGGGGCCGTCGCCGGTAGCCACGGCTGGTTCTGGATCTGAAAGCATCAATCCCCGGCACAGCGATTATCCTCACCGAGTCGGTCAGGCGCGAAACACAGCGTAGAAATCCCTGGCCAGTGCACCCAATATCCCGGCTTCCGAGAGTAGGCAGACACACGGCTCTTCACCACATGCGTCACCTGCTCCGCCTACCAGCGGGCATTCATCTTCATCCGGCCAACGTATAGGCTCGACAGTTGGGATAGCTGGAATGATTCTGCTCTTTTTCATAAAGCTACCTCGCTGACAGCCATGGTTTCTCGCCAGCCCCGGTGCGTTCATTCAGCCGGGACGCCCGTCGGCGCGCGGCCGGCTCAGGATTGGCCAGTAGACAAGCACGAAAAGCATGAAGGCGACGACCCAGGCCAGCGCCGAGCCAATCAATGCGGAATAGGTCAGTTGCGGTATGAACGCCGCGACCACGCGCGCCAGCCCGGCAGCAATAATGGCGACGTAGATCCATATCGCCAGACGCGGCAGCTGCATCGGCCGTCCGGTGTGGCCCATCGCCACGCGGGTCATCACGCCAAGGATCAAAGTACCTCCCGCTCCGGCGCCCATCGCATGCATCCAGACCCCGGGCGGCAGTTCCAGCCAAGGCGTCATCGCCTTGAGCACCAGCGCAACGACAACCCAGCTCAGGGCAAGGTGCAGTATCCACACCAGCGGCTCTTGCGAGGCCTTCCAGCCTCGCCAGGAATAGAGGCGCCATGCGTTGATGAGCGCAGCGAACAGGGCCATGGCGCTAGCCAGTACCGGAAGGGTCATCGTCAGGTCGGCCGGCATCATCACCAGCGTGCCCCAGAAGGCTGCGCGATCCAGCGCCTCCGAGCGTCTGACCTGAGCGGGGTCCCTGCCCTGCATGCGCAGCCAGTTGGCTGTGAATGCCGGCGTGATCCGGCCGCCGATCACGACCATGATCACGGCAATCAGATCCAGCGCCAGGACTTCACCCAGCCGCCCTCCGCTGGGCCAGAGTCCGCTGAAGCCCAGATGCATCAGCAGGTTGGCTCCGGTGAGCAAGGCAAGCAATACAACCAGCACCAGATTGCGGTAGTTGCCGTGGCGCAGCAGCACTCGCGCGACATAGGCCGCCATTACCGGCAGAAAGACCAGATCGACTGCCGCGACCAGCCACAGCGGCAACCAACCCGACAACCACATCACTACCCGCCCGGCCAGCCACAGCAGGACCAGTGCCAGCAGGCCGCCGCCGTGCAGCGGCGATGCGCCTGTCCAATTGCACATCGCGGTGAGCAAGAACCCCGCGATGGCCGCCGGCACCATGCCGAAGAGCAACTCGTGCGCATGCCACTGGGATGGATTCACGCCCAGTGGCAGGGGCAGCCCACCGAACAGGAAGGCGACCCAGGCCGCTACCAGGGCGGCCGCATAGAATGCGGTGAGCAGGAAGAACGGCCGAAACGCAAAGGCGAGCAACACGGGTACATGGTTTGCACGGCGATTGAGCGTATGGCTCATGTCAGCACTCTCAGTTGAATTGGTCGGCATTGGCGGCACCAGGCAATAAGGTCTTCGTGGTTCAGGCTTCGAACATGCAGTGCCGATCGGAGCGTGGCTTTAGGTTGCTACGCATCATGTAGTGCATTACTCATGCCAACCATCAAAGCATTGAAATACAGTAGGATTATTTCAATAAGGGTAAAAGTAACCCGACTATGATCGGGTGAATAGCACCTGGTCGGGTAAAATGAACCCTGCCCGCAAGTGGTTAGGCAAGACATCTCGAAAGCGCGCTTCAGACGCTCTCCTTCAGCAGCATTTCCCGGATACGACCGATGGCCTTCATCGGGTTCAATCCCTTGGGACAGACCCATCTGCAGTTGCCGATCTGGCGACAGCGGAAGACGCTGAAAGGATCTTCCAGTTCGGCCAGACGCTCGCTGGTCGCCGTATCGCGGCTGTCGTTCAGGAAGCGATAGGCCTGTATGAGCCCCGCCGGTCCGATGAACTTCTCCGGATTCCACCACCAGGAAGGGCACTGCGAAGAACAGCAGGCGCACAGTATGCATTCATACAGGCCGTCGAGCCGGTCGCGATCCTCGGGGCTCTGCAGGCGCTCCATTGTCCCTGGCATACTGTCGTTGATGAGATAGGGCCGAATCTTCTCGAACTGCTTGAAGAACAGGGTCTGGTCGACGACCAGGTCGCGGATGACCGGCATGCCGGGCAGCGGCCTGAGGATCAGGGTATTCCCCTTGCCCAGCGCTTCGGCCACCGATGTGATGCAGGCCAGCCCATTCTTTCCGTTGATGTTCATCCCGTCGGAGCCGCACACGCCTTCGCGACAGGAGCGGCGATAGACCAGGTCGGGATGAGCGGTCTTCAGTCTCTCCAGGACCTCGAGCACCATCCTGTTGCGTAGCTCGTCCCCGACTTCGAAGTCCTCCATGTAGGGGGCCGTGTCGGTCTCGGGGTTATAGCGGTAAAGGCGAACAGTGAACATGACATCCCTCACAGTTAGGGGTGAAGCACGGAGCCAGGAGATAGCGCCTGTATCAGCGCACCACGCGGCTACTCCTGACCGATCTGCGCCGGGCCGTCACGGGCTGACTTACTGTCTGTAAAAACCAGCTCCAGAAAGACTGACCGCTCAGCGCCCTATCAGCACCCAGGCCTTCGTATATCCACCGGCCGGGAAGCGAGCCCGGATGGCCGGCTTGTCCGTCACGTCGGAAAACGTGCGGGTGCGATCTAGCAGCGCCTGCATGAACAGTTGCAGTTCCATGCGCGCCAGTGGCGCCCCGGGCAGACATGGATACCGGCACCGTAGAGCAGGTTGAGGCTCGGGTCGCGATCGAGGCGGAATTCCTCCGGATCGCCGAATACCGCCTCGTCACGGTTGGCCGAGCCCCATAGCAGGATTAAACGCTGCCCTGCCTCGATGCGCCGCCCACCGATCTCCACCGGGCAGGTGGTGACGCGCCGGTTGGACATCAGCGGCGCATCGATGCGCAGGATCTCGTCGATGGCGGCGGGCAACAGCCAGGCGGGTAAAGACCTCATCTGACCAGAGCGCGCCCCAAGGAGCCTTGACTTGAATCAGGGCAAGGGCATGCAGCGCATGCCCCGCCATCGACTCTCGCTCGGCCGCGGCCGCTCAGCCGCATTTGGACCAGCCGCAACCGGTACAGGTCGAGCAGCCGTCCATCATCACCGGTTCGCTGCGACACTCGGGACAATGGCCGGCCGCAGCGGCGGCGTCCCCTATCTGTGCAGGTGGTGCCGTCCCCTTGGCTACGTCCGCCTCGTGGGCCGGCGGCTGCCAGGGGTGACCGTGGGTCATGCGATGGGCGTAACGACGCACCAGTTCGTCGACCGGCACCTGGAGACCGTCGATATCGAGGAAACCGCGCCGACAGAGGATCTGCTGGATCGACCAGGCGATCGCCGCCACCTCGGAATCGTGGAACATCGGTTTGCCCCAGCGGTTCATGCCACAGCGCACCAGCCCCTTGTCCCGGGCCACCTTGCGCAGGTCGGCCACCGCCTGCTTCATGCCCTGCTTTGCCGAGCGTCCCCTACTTGATGCCCAGCCGGCGCGCCAGCTTGTGTAGGTTGCTCGAGTCGACCTCGAGCAGGCGCGCCGCCGCCGACCAGTTGCCGCCGGCGCGTTCGAGTGCCCGGTGAATGACCTGACGCTGGGTACGCGCCACGCTGTAGTGCAGCGCCTCGACCGGTGCATCCTGGAACGGCTCCGCGGACGCAATCGGCTGCGCGGCGGCCAGCGGCAGATCGAGCAGCTCGGGCTCGAGCGTGACGATGTCTTCGCGCCGCGCGCCCTGGCTGAGCGCCTTGATCGCCGCCCGGCTGATGACATGTTCGAGTTCGCGCACGTTGCCCGGCCAGTCGTAGCCGCACAGTACGTTCTCGGCGACGGGCGACAGGCGCAGGCTGCGTACGCCCAGGCGGGCGCGGTTGAGCTCGAGGAAATGCCCGGCCAGCACCAGCACGTCGCTGCGTCGTTGGCGTAGCGGCGGGATCGGCGCCGGGTAGACCGAGAGTCGATGGTAAAGATCGGCGCGAAAGTGCCCGGCGCGCACGCTGTCGTGCAGGTTGCGGTTGGTGGCGGCGATCACCCGCACATCGACGTGACGCGGCGTGTCCTCACCCAGGCGCTGGATTTCACCGTTCTGCAGGGTACGTAGCAGCTTGGCCTGGATGGCCAACGGCAGTTCGCCGACCTCGTCCAGAAACAGCGTACCGCCGTCGGCCGCTTCGAAGCGCCCGGCACGGGCGCTTCCGGCCCCCGAGAAGGCCCCCTTCACATGGCCGAATAGTTCGCTCTCCGCCAGCGATTCGGGCAGCGCCGCGCAATTGACCTGGATCATCGGGCGCCGGCGGCGCCGCGAGCGCTGATGCAGATGACGCGCGAACAGCTCCTTGCCGACGCCGGTCTCGCCGGTCAGCAACACTGGCAGTTCGGAATCGGCGACCACCTCGAGCTCGTCCAGCAACTGACGGATGAGCGAGCTCTGGCCGATGATCTCGCCCTCCTGGCGTTCGACGAGATCCCCTGCGTCAGCACTGCGCGACAGCCGCAGGCGGCGCATGTCCTGCTCCAGGCGGGTCACGCGCACCGCCGCCTCGACCAGCAGGGTGAAGCGCTGCAGGTCGTCCTGGGCGCGCTCATCGAAAGTGCCTGGGGTGAGTGCATCCAGGGTCAGCACTCCCCACAGGCTACCCTCGACATGCAGGCTGATGCCCATGCAATCGTGTACCGCCAGCGGTGCGCCGACCTGATTGTCGACCAGTCCGTCATAGGGGTCGGGCAGGCTCGAATCAGGCGGGAAGGCCACCGTCTCGCGGCGAGCGAGAATCGCTGCCAGCCGCGGGTGCTGGGCCACCACGAAGCGTCGTCCCAGCGCCTCGCGGGCCAGCCCGTCGACCGCAACCGGACACAGCGCACCGTCATCGAGGCGCAGCAACCCCACGGCGCCGCAATGAAAGTATTCACGCAGGGTCCTGACTAGACGTTGCAGACGCACCGCGCTGGGCAGTTCGGCAGTGAGATCGGCAAGCACGACATCTTCGAGCATGGCAAGGCTCCTGGCGGTTAATGGGCAAAGCGTCGGCGGGTAAAAACCACCGAAGCGAGGTCATTATTACCCTTACAGCTCCGGGTAGAATTGACCGGAGTCAATCGAAACCTCTGCCAATCAATGACTTAAGGGTTGGCATACAAGCTGCATTAGAAGGGCACACGCTTGATAAAAAGGACAGCACCATGACCCTTCTCGACCAACCTCTCGGCCAGCTGGCCCGCCAACTGTCCGGCGCCACCCGGGTATTTCACGATTACGGTATCGATTTCTGCTGTGGCGGGCGCGTCACGTTGCGCGATGCGCTGGCCGGTCGCGATGTCGACCTGGCCCGGCTCGTCGCCGCGCTGGAAGCGCTGCCGGCCAGCCAGTCCGGCGAGCGCGACTGGCAGACCGCCAGCGACAGCGAACTGATCGAACATATCCTGACCCGCTATCACGCCGTGCATCGCCAGCAACTGCCCGAGCTCATCCGCCTGGCACGGCGCGTCGAGCATGTCCACGGCGAGCGCGGCACTTGCCCCGCCGGCCTGGCCGACCACCTCGAAAGCATGCATCAGGAACTGGAAAGCCACATGCAGAAGGAGGAAATGATCCTGTTCCCGATGCTCAAGCGCGGCCTTGCCCACAACGCGCACGGACCGATCGCCGTGATGCGTTTCGAGCATGACGAGCACGGCGAAGCGCTGGCCCGATTGATGGCGCTCTCCCACGACATTCATATACCCAAGGGCGCCTGCACCACCTGGCGCGCGCTGTATGCGGGGCTCTACGAATTTCGCGAGGACCTGATGCAGCACGTCCACCTGGAGAACAACGTGCTGTTCGAGCGGGCCACCGCCAACCAGGGCCCTGTCGGCGAGGCGGCAGCCGTTTCGCCGGCCATCGACGAGTCGCCCTAAACACGATCGAACGCAACATTGACCGGTCGCCGGCCTGAGCCTGGCAATGTTCAGCCTGCGTGTCTGGTGGTCGGTTCACGAGTCGCCCCGCCTGCAACGGCGCTGGGTGAAGGTAGGGCCGCATCTGGTCGATACGGTGTTACTGGCAGCGGGGGTCACCTTGATGGTCATGCTGCGCGCCTGGCCCATGCAGCACCCCTGGCTGGCAGCCAAACTGGTCGGCCTGGTCGCCTACAGCGTCATCGGCACGCTGGCCGCCAAGCGCGGCAGGACGCCCACGATCCGCGCCATATCGTCACTGCGCGCGATCGCCATCTTCGTGTATATCGCCGGTGCGGCCATGAATCACCACCCGCTTTCCTGGTTAATGCAGAGTCGATGATCGGTCGATATTGCGCTGGCCGGCTATGCGACGTTGGCCACGATCTTTGAGGGTCGGTCTTGATACGAATCAACCAAAGCCGCACCCTGAAATGCTACCTTGGGCACACGATTCCCACCCCATCGAGGATAACAATCTTGTCGTATAACGTTCACCGTCGTTTGATCGCCACCCTTGTTTTTTTCGTTATTGTCCTAGCCTGCCAGACAGGCGTTTCGGCTCAATTAGACAAGGCGATTCCCGGCGATGTCAAGCCTGACGTAAGCTACACATTGCGCACTTCAATCACTGCCGACCAATTAGTATTCATCGGTGACACCGGGGCCATCAAGGGACGGATCAATCCTGACTTGAGCGCTCCGGAAGGCGCCATCGTGCAAATCAATCTTATCAATGGAGATGGGGCGGTCCACGACATCGTGTTACCCGAATTTGATGCCGAATCGGAAAATGTCAACGCCAAGGGCGCGGCAACCACGGTCATTTTCAAGGCCGGAAAGAACGGGACTTTCGAATACTACTGCTCGCTTCCTGGGCACAAGGCCGCCGGTATGGTCGGTCGCTTTATCGTTGGTGAAGCCCGGGAAAAAGACCGCAACGACGCAGCTAGCATCTCGCAGAATCCCGCTGCTGTGGGACAACCTGTCGGCACTCGCTTGCCACGGCATGTCACCCTGAATCTGGAAACCAGCGAGGTCGTCGGCCGGCTTGCCGACGGTTCAAGCTATAAGTACTGGACCTTCAACGGCAAGGTGCCCGGCCCCCTGCTGCGCGTTCGGGTCGGCGATAAGGTAACCGTCAAGCTGAAAAACGCCGACAGCAGCGACAATGTTCACTCGATCGATCTGCATGCCGCCACGGGTCCCGGCGGTGGCGGTACAGTCACGCAAGTCGCCCCGGGCCAATCCAAGAGCTTCACCTTCAAGGCCCTCAAGCCGGGGCTGTATGTCTATCACTGCGCCACGCCGATGGTCGCTCAGCATATTTCCAATGGCATGTACGGCATGATTCTCGTCGAGCCCGAGGGTGGTTTGCCATCGGTAGACAAGGAATTCTACGTCATGCAGGGTGAACTCTATACTCAGCACCAACGGGACAGCAAAGGTCTTCAGGCACAATCGGTCGACAAGCTTCTTGCCGAAAACCCCGACTATTTCGTATTCAATGGCTCGGTGGACGCCTTGACGAAGATCCACAAGATGCAAGTCAACGTCGGCGACACCGTCCGCATCTACTTCGGCGTCGGCGGCCCCAATGCGACCTCGAGCTTCCATGTCATTGGCGAGATTTTCGATAGGGTCTATAACCAGGCTTCACTGACCAGCCCGCCATTGACCGATGTGCAGACCACCACCGTCGCCCCGGGCGGCGCCACCATGGTCGAATTCAAGGTCGACTACCCTGGCAGGTATATGCTGGTGGACCACGCGCTGGCACGTGTCGAGAAAGGCCTCGTGGGATACCTTACTGTGGAGGGCGAAAAGGATCCAGAAATTTTCCAGGCCTTACACAAGAGGAATCTTTGACCTTCTCGAGCGCTCTTGCGTAGACTATTGCAACTATCGGATCATCTGGAGCCGACGCGGTTGGAGCTGGTTGAAAGCGCCATCGAAGATCATGGCGATACGATTCATCAGCAGCCGCCCCACTTGCGTCAATCCAATCGAGTCGCGCCGAACGTTCACCAGGCCATCGTTCGCCATGGCCTGAAGGGCCAGCATCTCGGGGGCAAAATAATTGCCAAAGACGATCCGGTGGCGTTTTTCTATGGCCTCGTAAATAACGCCGCCGCTGCCCATTAGATGGCGGATGACGTCCCGCCTCAGCCTGTCGTCGGCGCTCAGCTCATAGCCTCGGCGAATGGCCAACTTACCGCTCTCCAGGCGGGCACAATAGTCTCTTGATTGCCGGGCATTCTGGTAATAGCCATCGGCGACGAGACTGATTGCTCCGGCTCCCAGCCCGATACAGTCGCTATCGCCCCGCGCGTCATAACCCTGCAAGCAGCGCCGCAGCCACCCATGGCGTTGAGCGGCGGCCAGTGTATCGCTCGAAAGCGCAAAGTGCCCCATGCCGAGGTGCACGTAACCCGCGGGCACGAGTCGCTCCAGGCCTTGAACGAGGCGAGTCAAGGTCACTCTACGCTCGGGCGCACTTACTTCTTGGCCTGTAGTCGAGGCGTAAGAGAGCCCCAACCCACCGTGTTCGCCATCACGGCGCAACGTAAGGCGCTCCGGACGTAGGTGTACCAGGCTTTCAAGCAGCGCCGAGAAACCGGACTCCGTTGCTCCTGCCAGCTCCAGCGTAAGGTCGATAGCGAACGGACGCAGGCAGGCGCGGCGAGCGGCTGTCCACTCGTTCAGCCAGTCCTGATTCGTGCTCGGCTGTGGTCGATGGGTCAGTCCTGACGCCACCCCGAGATCCGCGGCGCCGACGGTGAGCCGGTTGAAGCCAAGGGCGGCCAGGCGTTGCGTCGACAGGCGAGATGGCTCGAAGCACAGCGAGGCGTCCCGCCTGGGCTCCAGCCCGAAATAATGGTGCAGTTCGTCCAGCACGTCGGCCAACTGATCGTCGCCCAGATGGCTAGCCCTATTCCCGACCAGCACGAGCCGTCCGATGCGACGGTCGGCATCGAACAAGGCCCCCTGAAGAGCTATTTCACGCTTGAGACAATCCAGGTAGCGGGCTGTTTCCCCGCTGTCGCGGCACGGCCAGGAAGGCATGTGCACATAGGCCGTCAATGGCTTGGGGATCGGATCTTCGTTGCTGCTCAGTGCCGCCAGCCGGTAGCTGTCCGCGCCAAGCGTTTTGGAAAAGCGAACCACGGCAGGAAAGGTTCCGTAATCCGACGCCGGCTGGTCATACTTGTAGAGAAGCGCAAGATCGATATCGCGGGTCATACAGTCACCTAGGTGGTGAGCGTCCTGACCCACTCTAGCGTGCGTCCCGGATGCCCCGCTTGACCGAAGTCACGCCGCCGTTCGACGCACCTCGCTGCGATTCAGGCTCGGGCCGTCTGCGCACTTTCTGCACCGAACGCCAGCGCCTTCATGGCATAGATATCGATGATCTCGATCTCCTTGCCGGCGATGCTGACCAGGCCCTGCTCCTCCAGGCGGCGGAAGGTGCGGCTCATGGTCTCGGGCACCAGGGCCAGGTAGTTGCCGAGATCGAGGCGCGACATCGGCAAGCGAAAGCGCAGCGCTGATAGGCCGCGACTGGCGAAGCGCTCGGAGAAATTGATTAGCACCACCGCCAGACGCTGTTCGGCGGAGCGGCGCGTCAACAGATGGTTGGTGCCCTGCTCGATGAGCAGTTCACGACTCATGATGCGCATCAACTGATGCTGCAGCGCAGGTGTGCGATCGCCCAGGCTCTCCAACTCGGCATAGGGGATCTCGCAGACACTGGCGGTTTCCAGCGCGACGGCGGTCGAAGGATGATCGTGGGCGACGATGGCGTCGAGCCCGATGACTTCGCCCGGCAAATGGAAGCCCGAGATATGCTCCTCACCATTGGCCATGAGCGTCGAGGTCTTCACGGCGCCGGTGCGCACCGCATAGATCGAGTGGAAACGTTGCCCCGCCTGGAAAAGATACGCGCCCCGCGATACCGGCTTGCGACGCTGCACGATCCCTTCCAGCTTGGCGATGTCTTCTTTCGGCAGGTTGTCGGGTAGACACAGCGTGCGCAGGCGGCAATTGTGACAGCTGTCGCGTGATTCGCTCAGCATGGCAATACGGGTCATGGCGTTACTCCTTCCTGCGGGGGCGTTCCGCAACATCAACGAACTCAATGTTACCCAATCCATCCCTCGGCCCCGATATCCCTAAGTGGGTAGTCCGGCCGCTATTGCGAGGTAACGCTTAGGGATTTGTCGGGCTTCGTAGTGCTTTCACCGGGCGCCGTCTGCCCTGAAACAACGGCCAGGGACAGCGTGCCGTCGACCTACCCCGAATGCTCCACCCCACGCTAAAAATCCTCTACCGTCCTCACCAAGGCACGGAAATACGCTTTAAAACAATAAGCTATGCAAAAATACTCCGTTACCCCTTAAGGGGTAGCCGACCTACCCGGCGCCTCGGGCGCTACCGCGCAACTTGACTGAAATCAAAATTCTCCCGCCGCGATCTCCTTATGGTGACCTCAGTTCAAGCATGGGAGGTTCGCCATGGCAAGCCCGCTGACACGCCTATGCCCCCTGGCTCCGGCGACATGACCGAGCCAACGACTCCCCGACTCATGACCGGAATCCATCGAGGCAAGACACAATGAGCCATTTTCTCGACCGACTGCAGTATCTGGGCAAGACCCGCGAGGCCTTTGCCGACGGCCATGGCGAAACCCGTAGCGAATCCCGCGACTGGGAAGACGGTTACCGCGCGCGCTGGCAGCATGACAAGATCGTGCGTTCCACCCATGGGGTGAACTGCACCGGCTCGTGCAGTTGGAAGATCTACGTCAAGAACGGCCTGGTCACCTGGGAAACCCAGCAGACCGACTATCCGCGCACCCGCCCCGACCTGCCCAACCACGAACCGCGCGGCTGCCCGCGTGGCGCCAGCTATTCCTGGTATCTGTACAGCGCCAACCGCCTCAAGTACCCGCTGGTGCGCAAGCGCCTGATCAAGCTTTGGCGCGAGGCGCTGGCCCAGTATGTCGATCCGGTGCTGGCCTGGGCTGCCATCGTCGAGGATCCCGACAAGACCGCGCAGTACAAGAAAGCCCGTGGCATGGGCGGCTTCGTACGCGCCGAGTGGGACGAACTGGAGACATTGATCGCGGCGTCCAATGTCTACACCGCCAAGCAGTATGGCCCCGATCGCATTATCGGCTTCTCGCCGATTCCGGCGATGTCGATGGTTTCCTACGCCGCCGGCGCGCGTTACCTGTCGCTGATCGGTGGGGTGTGCCTGTCGTTCTACGACTGGTACTGCGACCTGCCGCCGGCCTCGCCGATGACCTGGGGCGAACAGACCGACGTGCCGGAATCCGCCGACTGGTACAACTCGAACTACATCATCGCCTGGGGCTCCAACGTCCCGCAGACGCGCACGCCCGATGCCCACTTCTTCACCGAGGTGCGCTACAAGGGCACCAAGACCGTGGCCATCACCCCGGACTACGCCGAGGTCGCCAAGCTGTGCGACGAGTGGCTGAGCCCCAAGCAGGGCACCGACGCGGCACTGGCCATGGCCATGGGTCACGTGATCCTCAAGGAGTTCCACCTCGCCAAGCCCAGCGCCTATTTCACCGACTACGTGCGTCGCTACACCGACATGCCGTTCCTGGTCGAGCTGGAAACCCGCGAGGACGGTAGCTTCGCCCCCGGCAGGCAACTGCGCGCCAGTGACTTCGACGCCAACCTGGGCCAGGACAACAACCCCGAGTGGAAGACCGTCGCCTGGGACGAAACCAGCAACCGCCTGGTGGTGCCGCGCGGCTCCATCGGTTTCCGCTGGGGTGAACAGGAAGACGGCGAAGGCCGCTGGAATCTCGAGCCGCTCGACGCCGAAGGCAACGAAGTGTCCCTGCAGCTGTCGCTGGCCGAGAGCCACGACAGTGTCGCCAAGGTCGGCTTCCCCTATTTCGGCGGCATCGCGCATGAGCATTTCGATCATGTCGCCGGTAACGACGTGCTCTACCACAACCTGCCGGCCAAGCACCTGACGCTGGCCGACGGTCGCGAAGTGCTGGCGGTGACCGTGTTCGACCTGATGGTCGCCAACTATGGCATCGACCGTGGCCTGGGCGCCGAAGGCGAGGACGACGGCGCAACGGCCTACGACCAGGTGCGTCCGTATACGCCGGCCTGGCAGGAACGGATCACCGGCGTGCCCGCCGCCCAGGCCATTCGCCTGGCCCGCGAATTCGCCGACACTGCCGACAAGACCCATGGCCGTTCGATGATCATCGTCGGTGCCGGTATGAACCACTGGTACCACATGGACATGAACTACCGCGGCCTGATCAACATGCTGATCCTGTGCGGCTGTATCGGTCAGAGCGGCGGCGGCTGGGCGCACTACGTGGGCCAGGAGAAGCTGCGCCCTCAGACCGGTTGGACCCCGCTGGCCTTCGGCCTCGACTGGCAGCGTCCGCCGCGCCACATGAACGGCACCTCGTTCTTCTATAACCACTCCAGCCAGTGGCGCTACGAGAAACTCGAAGTCAGCGAGCTGCTCTCGCCCATGGCGCGCCGCGAAGACTTCTCCGGTAGCCTGATCGACCTCAACGTGCGCGCCGAGCGCATGGGCTGGCTGCCCTCCGCGCCGCAGCTCGACACCAACCCGCTGCAGCTCGCCGAGGCCGCCCGTGTGGCAGGCGTCGACCCGGCCGACTACGTGGTCGCCCAGCTCAAGAGCGGCAACCTGCGCTTCGCCGCTGAGGATCCGGATAGCCCGCAGAACTTCCCGCGCAACCTGTTCGTGTGGCGCTCCAACCTGCTCGGCAGCTCCGGCAAGGGCCACGAGTACATGCTCAAGTATCTGCTGGGTACCAAGCACGGCCTGCAGGGTAAGGACCTGGGCGACATGGGCGGCGCACTGCCCGAGGAAGTCACCTGGCGCGAGGACGCCCCGGAAGGCAAGGTCGATCTGCTGGTGACGCTGGACTTCCGCATGTCCACCACCTGCCTGTACTCCGACGTGGTATTGCCGACGGCGACCTGGTACGAGAAGGACGATCTCAATACCTCGGACATGCACCCGTTCATCCACCCGCTGACCGCGGCCACCGATCCGGCCTGGGAAGCGCGCAGCGACTGGGATATCTACAAGGGCATCGCCAAGGCCTTTTCCAAGGTGTGCGTCGGCCACCTGGGCCAGGAGACCGATATCGTTACCCTGCCCATGCAGCACGACACCCCGGCCGAGCTGGCCCAGGCCGAGGTCAAGGACTGGAAGAAAGGCGAGTGCGAGCCGATCCCCGGCAAGACCATGCCGCACCTGATCGCGGTGAAGCGTGACTACCCGGCGACCTATGAGCGCTTCACCTCGGTCGGCCCGCTGCTCGATACCCTGGGCAACGGCGGCAAGGGCATCAGCTGGCAGACCCAGTCCGAGGTCGAACTGCTCGGCAAGCTCAACCAGCGCAAGAGCGAGGGCCCGGCCGCCGGTCGCCCGAAGATCGAGACGGCGATCGACGCCGCCGAGATGATCCTGACGCTGGCTCCCGAGACCAACGGCAACGTGGCGGTCAAGGCCTGGGAGGCGCTGTCCAAGATCACCGGCCGCGAGCACGCCCACCTGGCGCTGCCCAAGCACGAGGAGAAGATCCGCTTCCGCGACATCGTCGCGCAGCCGCGCAAGATCATCTCCAGCCCCACCTGGTCGGGTCTCGAGGACGAGCACGTGTCGTACAACGCGGGTTACACCAACGTCCACGAGCTGATTCCGTGGCGCACCGTGACCGGCCGTCAGCAGTTCTACCAGGATCACGCCTGGATGCGCGCCTTCGGCGAGAGCCTGCTGGTCTACCGTCCGCCGATCAACACCAAGGCGATGACCGGCCTCACGGAGCGCAAGAGCAACGGCAACCCGGAGATCGCGCTGAACTGGATCACCCCGCACCAGAAGTGGGGCATCCACTCCACCTATAGCGATAACCTGCTGATGCTGACGCTGTCGCGCGGTGGCCCCATCGTCTGGCTGTCCGAGGACGACGCGCGATCCATCGGTGTGGAGGACAACGACTGGATCGAGCTGTACAACGCCAACGGTGCGGTCGCCGCCCGCGCGGTGGTCAGCCAGCGGGTCAAGAACGGCATGGCGATGATGTACCACGCCCAGGAGCGCATCGTGAACGTGCCCGGCTCCGAGGTGACAGGTACGCGCGGCGGTATCCACAACTCCGTGACCCGCGTGTGCCCGAAGCCGACCCACATGATCGGTGGCTACGCCCAGTTGTCCTATAGCTTCAACTACTACGGGACCGTGGGCTCCAACCGTGACGAATTCGTCATCGTGCGCAAGATGCACCATGTCGACTGGCTGGACGGAGAAGGCAACGACAGCGTGCAGGAGCAGGTGAAAAGCTAACCGGCTCCGCTTGCAGCAACACAACGGCGAATCGCCCTGCTCCATGCAGGGCGATTCGCATCCAGCGCAGGCTTAACCCCTGCTTGACGGCAGTAACTATTTCGACTGCCCTCATCTAATCGACGAGCTATTTCCCTGGGCTATTCGATAGTCACCAGGGGTCCGTGAGCTTGAGAGGAGTGTATGTTGACATCCGAACAGGAACGAATCATCGAAGCGACTGCACCGGTCGTGGCGGAACACCTCGACGCCATCACTCAGCGATTCTATCCGCTGATGTTCGAGCGCTATCCCGAGGTCACCTCCTTGTTCAATCAGGCCCACCAGGCAGATGGCGGGCAACCCAGGGTGCTCGCCAGCGCCGTCCTGGCCTACGTGCAACTACGTAAGGAACCCGAAAAGGTCAGGACGACACTCGCCACGGTGGTCAGCAAGCACGTGTCGCTGGGGATACGACCCGACCAATACCCGATCGTCGGGGAGTGCCTGATGGCGGCCATCGGCGAGGTCCTGGGCGATGCGGTCACGGCCGAGGTGGCCGATGCCTGGGGTGCTCTTTACCAGGAACTGGCGACGCTGCTGATCGAACTGGAGGAAGCCAGTTATCAGGAATTTGCCGAGCGTCCCGGCGGTTGGCGGGGCACGCGGCAATTCCGAATTGCCGAGACCCGTCAGGAGAGCGCGGTAATTCGCTCGTTCATTCTCGAGCCGGTCGACGGCGGAGCGGTAGCTGATTTCCAGCCCGGTCAGTTCGTCGGCGTCAAACTCACCATTGATGGCGAAACGGTACATCGCCATTACAGCCTGTCCGGCTTCCCCAACGGGAAAAGCTACCGCATCTCGATAAAGCGTGAGCCCGGCGGCCGGGTCAGCCAATATTTCCACGACGAGCTGAATGTCGGCGATGAGCTTGAGCTGCTCCAGCCCGCGGGACAGTTGATACTCGACGAGACCACCGCCCCGGTGATGCTGATCAGCGGCGGCGTCGGCCAGACGCCCATGTTACCCATGGCCTGCCGCGCACTCGAACAGGGGCGCCAAGTCGTCTATCTCCACGCGGCTCAGGAGCGCGAGCATCATGCCTTCGCCGATGAACTGGACAGGTTGGCCCAGAAAGGCTATCCAGGCTCCCTGACCTCGGTGACGTTCTATGAACGCGGCGAGCAGGATGACCGAGCCGACCATATCGGCCGCGTCAACCGTGAGCTGCTGGAGCGCTACCTGCCCGACGATTCGCCCGAATGTTATTTCGTCGGTCCGCAGGGATTCATGACGGCGGTCGACGAGGCGCTGAAAGCACTCGGCGTACCCGCCGAGCGGCGTCACTTTGAACACTTCGGACCGTCACGGCCGCTGCACGCCGCCTGAATCTGAATCCTCATCCCTCATCAGCCGGGATGAACAAAGCCGGTCGCCATGGCGATCGGCTTTTTTGCTCACTGCTTTGTTGACTTACTGCAGAGCGGCTTCTTCGTAATCCAGCTCGCGAATCAGGGTCTGCAACATCTGCTCGTCGATATGGCGTCGCTTGCGCAACCGGTAGAGTTCCTTGCGCTGGACCTGGATCGCCTGCATGCGCAGATTCGTTTCCAGAACATAGCGCTGCACCGCTTCGTTGGCTCGATCCTCGCGCTCCATGGCCATCGCCTGCATTTCCTGCCGATAGGAATCGATGATCCGGGCCGTGACCGAGCCTTTCGATTCGATATCCTCATTCGACTGAGCCTTCAACCACTCCTCCAGCCAACTGACGGCCGCCTGGGAAGCGCTCTGGCGGGCCTTGAGCAACTCGCGCTCATGCTCGTCCAGGTCGTTGAGCGACAGGTATCGCAGGAAGTAGGGAATGCCCAGCGCGCCGATCAGCAGCGAGAGGATGATCACCGCGGCGGACAGAAAGATCATCAGGTCGCGCCCTGGAAACGGCGTCCCGTCGATGAACAGCGGTACCGAGAGGATGCCCGCCAGGGTGATCGCACCGCGGACCCCCGCTACCGAACTCAGCGCGGTGGTCAGCAGCAGCGGCTGACTCTGACCACCCTTTGCGCGCCGCTTGAGCAGGCGAGTCTCGCTCCAGTGGTAGGCGTAGATGAAGGCGAAGCGGATCATCAGCAGCAGCGCCATGATCACCAGCGCATAGACCACCAGCGTACCCATGTCGTAGCTCTGGGTGGCTGAGGCCTCCCACACGCGCTCGACGATGCCGGGGAACTGTAGCCCGAGCAGCAGGAACACCAGGCCGTTGAAGCTGAAGTCGAGCATCTCCCAGATGCTGCGGTTGAGAATGCGCGTGCTGGTCTTCACCGGCAGCATGTCGACGCGGCTCTGCACCATGCCGGCGGCCACCGCCGAGAGGATCCCCGACATGCCCGCATGCTCGGCGAGAAAGAACGCCGCGAACGGCAGCAGCAGGATGGTGACCACATAGGTCGCCGGGTCGTAGAGATCACGCGCGGTCATCCACTGCTTGATCTTGCCCACCGTCCAGCTCAGCGCCCCACCGATCAGCAGCCCGCCCAGCGCCACCACCAAAAACTCGCCGGATACCGACACCAGCGAGAAGCTGCCGGTGATGACCGCGGCCATGGCGATCTTGAACGACACCAGGCCGGTGGCGTCGTTCATCATCGCCTCGCCTTCCAGCTGATGAGACATGTGACGCGGCAGCCGGCCCTGGGCGATGGCGATCACCGACAGGGCATCGGTGGGCGACAGGATCGCGGCCAGAGCAAAGCTGGCGGCCAGCGGGATCGACGGGATCAGCCAATGGATGAAGTAGCCGACCGCCGCCACCGTGATCAGCACCAGCAGCAGCGACATGGCGGCGATCTGCCCGCCGTGCTCGGTGAATTCCTTCTTGGGGATCTTCCAGCCGTCGTAGAACAGCAGCGGCGGAATGAACAGCATCATGAAAATCTCGGGGTCCAGCTCGATCTCCATGCCGAACGGCGGCAGGGCCAGCAGGCTGCCCAGCAGGATCTGCAGAATGGGCAGAGGCAGCGGAATGATGTTGGCGAGAATGCGGCTGGCGCCAACGGTCAGGGTGAGCAGAAAGACGAGATTGAGTATGTCCATGGGGTGGTCGGGCCGGATAGATCTCTTAGGAAGTTTCACCAGTCGCTATCGGCTGTCATGTCGCGTTCTGTAATGGCTCGGCAATTACCCGAGCGGTTGCTCGTTCGGCGCCGCTGACTGGTGCTCCCGACACCGCATCAGAGCGGCACGCAGGAGAATTGCCGCTTAGCTTACTCCCATAAAAGGCTCTGGTTAGCCGCGCATGCGTGCAGATTCGACCGACCTTGATTTCAGTCATTCTCACCCATGGAGCCGGGTCTTATCGGTCCGTAAGTAGTTTCGTGCCGCGAAAGACAAACGTTATGCTGGAGAGCCTCGAAGGCTAGCCACGCAGGTCGCAACTAGCGGCTATCAATGACAAGACAGGAGCCCCCATGGCTGAACAACTACCTTCAGGCGCAGGCGACGTCGCCAAGCGCCATCCGGAAATCTGGAAGGCCTACGCCGACCTGGGCAAGGCCTGTGCCGAGGCCGGCCCGCTGGACAAGTCGTCGAGCCGGCTCGTCAAACTGGCCCTGGCGATTGGCGCGGGCTCCGAAGGCGCGGTGCACTCCCATGTACGCCGCGCCCTGGACGAGTCGATTGCTCCCGAGGCGATCAAGCAGGTCGCCCTTCTCTCCATACCTACGCTGGGGTTTCCCCAGGCCGTGGCGGCACTGACCTGGATCGAGGACATCACCGATCCGAAGTAGTCCAACCGAGCCTTGGCGTACCCGGTCGTGACCCACGACCGGGCGCGCACTGCTTCGAGCGCCATGCCGAAACTGGGCTCGCGCGCAATCATCATTTTCCGAGGTAATCGACATGGCCATCGCCAACTACGCCGAACTTCTCGCCGAAGCCCACCGTCAGCCCGTTCCACAGCGCCTGCTGTTCGTATTCGCCAAGGCAGAACTGCCCGACAACCCCGATGCACAGCAGCGCGAGCACTTCGAGCAGGGCGAGGGCGGCGTATTGACACCGGCCCTTTGCGTCGACAAGACGTTGGATGAATTGAGCGACATGGAGTCGCTGATCGAGGAATCCCAACGCACCGGCGTAGCCTGGGATCTCCTCTTCGTCGCCGCATTGGCCGGCGACGGCGTGAATCCGCCGACCAGCGAAGAAGCCGAACGCCCCCTGCAGCGTATGGTCGAAGCCTTGCAGATGGGCAGCATCGGTAACTTCCTGGCGTTCGATCGCCAAGGAAACGCGGTCGACATTCAGTAACGCGGCGACATGCTGCCGACGTAAAATCAATACATGCGCTCGCAAGGTCTACGCTGGATACGGAACTTCATCAATTCATGGCTGGAAGGATTACATGGCAAAACGTTTCAAGGTAGGCGATCACGTCCGTTGGAACTCGGAAGCGGGTTATGTCAGCGGTCGGATAATCCGCGTCCATACCCGCGATACCGAATACAAGGGACACAAGCGTCGCGCCAGCGAGGATGAGCCGCAATACGAGATCGAGAGCGACAAGACGGATCATATCGCCATGCACAAGGACTCGACACTAAGCAAGATCGACGACTGACCGACACGGGGACCCGGCTGTTACGACACCCCCTGGTTGACCGCCCATACCGCCGCCTCGACCCGCGAACGCAGGCCTAGCTTCTTGAGCAGGTTCTTGACGTGAACCTTCACCGTGCCCTCGGTGATGTCGAGCCGGCGCGCGATCATCTTGTTGCTCATGCCGCGGGCCAGCGTGCGCAGGATATCCAGTTCGCGCGAGGTCAGCGAGGACAGCGCATCGGCGTGAGCGGCGCGGCCACCACTGACGATGCCGGCGAGTATCGCGGCGAGCTGCGGGCTGATCACCAGCTTGCCTTCAGCGGCCTCCTTGATGCGCTCCAGCAGATCCTCGGGTTCCATATCCTTGAGCAGGTAACCGTCGGCCCCGGCACGTAGCGCAGCGACTACATCGTCGTCGGCATCCGAGACCGTGAGCATGACGATGCGCGTATCAATGCCGTTGCTGCGCATCTGGCGCAGTGCATCTAGCCCATCCATCTTGGCCATGTTCATGTCCAACAGGATCAGATCGAGATCGAGCTGACCCGCCATCTCCACGGCTTCGACACCGTTGGACGCTTCACCGGCGATGACCATGTCCGGGTCCATCTCGACCAGTTGGCGCACGCCGCGCCGGAACAACGGATGATCGTCGACGATCAGGATGCGTGTACTCATCAGGTGCCTCCCAGCAAGGTAACCGATTCGCTCCCGGCAGTGACCTGCGGCGTGAAACATAACTCAACTTCGGCTCCGCCCCCGGCGCGATTATGCATGTCGAGCGTGCCGCCCAGGCCAGCCGCACGCTCACTCATGATCGTGGTGCCGTAATGGTTCGGCCGCGCATGCTGCTCGGCCAGGCCCACCCCATCGTCACGGATGCATACCCTGACCTGACCGGACTCGGTAGTCTGCAGGTGGATGTCACAGTTTTCGGCCTGGGCGTGGTGAACCACGTTGGACAGCGCCTCGCGCACGATCTGCAGCACGTGGATCTCCTCATTGGGGGTCAACGGACAATGCCGCAATTCGTATTCGAGCAAGACCTTGAGCTTGCTGCGCTGGGCGAACTCGCGCACCGTCTCGTTGAGCGCCGCCTCGAGGCCTGGTTCGGTCATCTTCAAACGGAAGGTGTTGAGCAGTTCGCGTAGCTGGCGGTAGGCCGAGCTGAGACCTTCGCGCAACTCGTCGATGATCGCCTCCTGCTCGGCCGCTGGCCGCTGAAGGCGGATGACCTGCTGCAGACGCACCACCTGGATCTTCAGGTAGGAGAGCGACTGGGCCAGTGAATCGTGGAGTTCGCGAGCGATCACCGCTCGCTCATCCATCAACGCCAGGCGACGCTGCTCGTCGTTGATCTGGCCCAGTGACAGGGTCGTCGCGATCAGCCCCGCCACGGTCTCGACCAGATCCATCTGCCAGCGTAGCGGCGGAGTGCCTTTCGGGTACCGCATCAACAGCACGCCATAGCGACGGTCGGACTCGCTGACCACCACCGGACGAACTTGCGCCGGCACCCGCTCACCGCTCAGACAAGGTCCGCAATCCGGAGCCTGGCAGAAATCGGGGCGATCGCCCAGTTGGGTGGAAATGCGCTGATAGGCACGCTCGGCATCGTCCTGCGACAGACACAAGGTGATCGGGCCAAGGCCGGTGACCTTTTCCAGATGCTCGAGCACGTCGCGGAAGTCCTCGCTGCCCGGGGTCGAACTATTGAGCTGACGAGCAGCCTGGTAGAGCAGCCGCAACGACTCATTGCTGCGCTTGAGCTCGGCCGTCTTGGCTTCCACCCGCTGCTCGAGCTCCGCATACATGTGCGACAAGCTCTCGTTCATCTGATTGATGGTATGCGAGATCAGACCCAGTTCGTCGTTGCCTGCATAATCCACGCGCCCCTCGAAGTCGCCATGGCGTACCCGGTTGATCACATGGAACAACTCGCGCAGTGGCGGCACGATATCGGAGATCAGCTTGTACATCGCCACGAACACCAGAATCAGGGTCAGAAACAGCACGATGCCCTGAAACAGGCGCAGCATCTGGACGCGCGACTCGGCTTCCTGTTGCAACTGGCCGACCAGGCTATCGACTTCGCTGACGAACTTGCCGACCTGAGCGTTCAATGCCGGCGGCGGGCGTTGCTCGCCGGTCAGCAGGGCCGGGCGCAGCATGCCCTGCCACATCTCGGTCACGGCGGCATAACGGTCGGCCAGCGGGTGGCGTGGATCATCGGGAATCAACGAGGCAATGACCGGGCTTGTCAGACTGGCATCGAAACGCTCGAGCTGTTGGCGCAGCGCAGCGTTACCCACCGGCTCCTGCAGACGCGTACTCAATAACCGGTAGGCCTGCATGCGCAGTGCACCGGCTTTGTTGATGGCCGCGGCGTCGCCACTTGAGGTTTCGGCGATCAAGATCGACCCGAGCATGCTGGTCAGGGCGAGGATGACGATCCCCGCCATGGTGAGGCCGGCCCTGAAGATCAGCGAGCGGGTAATGGACTGGGACATGCACGCTCCTACAGGACTATCACCAATGCCTCGCTGTTGCTTCCACGGGCCCCAATGCCGTCCTGTTCCTATTGAAATTTATTATAAAACAATATGATGCATGAAAACCCCTGACTACCTCTTAAGGAGTAGCCACGCTAACCTACCCCGCCCGCCTCGCGAGTTCACTTGATTCCAGTCAATCTCGACCAGCTGCATCGTGCCTATGGTTGCCTCAGGTTCAACCGGGAGGGCTCGCGATGGCAAGCCAACAAGTCAAACAGTTATCCGTGCTCACCCTGAGCACGACGGCATTCACCCTATGCTTCGCCGTGTGGGTGATGTTCGCCATTATCGGCATTCCCATCAAGGCCGAACTGGGCCTGACGGAAACCCAGTTCGGGCTTCTGGCGTCGACACCCGTGCTCACGGGGGCATTGAGCCGTCTACCGCTGGGCATGCTCACCGACCGCTTCGGCGGACGCATCGTTTTCACCGTGCTGATGTTGAGCACGGTGATACCGATCTGGATGATCTCGGCGGCAACCGCCTATTGGCATTTCCTGGTTTTGGGGCTGTTCGTCGGCTTGGCCGGTGGCTCCTTCGCGGTAGGCATTTCCTATATCGCGCGCTGGTTCAGCAAGGAACGCCAAGGCTTCGCCATGGGCATCTTCGGTGCCGGTAACGCCGGCGCGGCGATCACCAAGTTTGTCGCCCCGAGCCTGGTGATCGCCTTCGGCTGGCAGATGGTGCCGCGTGTCTACGCCGTCGCCATACTGATCATGGCGATGGTCTTCTGGCTGTTTACCTTTACCGACAAGTCCCATCAGATGAGCGCCAGCGTATCGGTAAGACAGCAGCTTGCCCCCCTCAAGGATGCTCGCGTGTGGCGCTACTGCCAGTACTACTCGGTCGTCTTCGGCGGCTATGTGGCGCTGTCGCTGTGGCTGACCAAGTACTACATCGGCGAGTACGGCCTGTCGATCCAGACCGCCGCGCTGATCGCCACGGTGTTTATCCTGCCCTCCGGCATGATCCGGGCTCTCGGTGGCTGGCTCTCCGACCGGTTCGGCGCGCACTCGGTGACCTGGTGGGTGATGTGGACCGCGTGGATCTGCCTGTTCCTGCTTTCCTATCCGAAAACTGACATGACCGTGCAGACCGTCAACGGCTCCCGCGAGTTCGCCCTTGGCCTGAACGTATGGATATTCACCGCGCTGCTGTTCGTGGTGGGAATTGCCTGGGGCTTCGGCAAGGCCTCGGTATTCAAGTATATCGCCAGCGACTTTCCTGACGACATCGGCGTGGTTTCCGGTATCGTCGGCCTGTTCGGCGGACTCGGCGGCTTCCTGCTGCCGGTGATGTTCGGAGTGCTGCTCGACGTCACCGGCATCAACAGCAGCATCTTCATGCTGCTCTACGGCGTCACCTGCATATCCCTGCTGTGGATGTACTTCGCCGAAGTACGCCGCAGCGACTACTTCGCGCGCTCCGCGTCCGGTCCCAAACCGGCACGAAACGCCGTCCCCATCTCCCACCGCTAACCTTTACTTCGCTCAGGAGGACATATCATGAGCATCAATCACCCCGTAGGCGCAAGCTCCAGAACGGGGCCGATCCTGGCCGACTGGCGACCTGAGGACAAGGGTTTCTGGTCGAGCGTCGGCAAGCCCATCGCCAATCGCAACCTGTGGATCTCGATTCCCGCCCTGCTGCTGTCGTTCGCCGTGTGGATGGTGTGGAGCGTGGTCGTCGTCAATCTGCCGCGCGTCGGCTTCAGCTACACCACCAACGAGCTGTTCCTGCTGGCCTCGCTGCCGGCCCTGTCGGGGGCCACGCTGCGCATCTTCTATTCGTTCATGGTGCCGATCTTCGGCGGCCGGCGCTGGACGGCGATCTCCACCTTCTCGCTGGCGATCCCCGCGGTGGGCATCGGCTTCGCCACCCAGTCGCCCGACACGCCCTACTGGATCATGATGGTACTGGCGTTCCTGTGCGGCTTCGGCGGCGGCAACTTCGCCTCCAGCATGGCCAACATCAACTACTTCTTCCCCAAGGACGAAAAGGGCACCGCCCTGGGCCTGAATGCCGGGCTGGGCAACCTGGGGGTGTCGGTGGTGCAGTTCGTGGTGCCGCTGGTGATCACCGCCGGCGTGTTCGGTGGCCTGGGCGGCGAACCGCTGATGCTGGCCAAGGACGGCGCCTCCCAGCCGATCTGGCTGCAGAATGCCGGCTTCATCTGGGTGCCGTTCATCCTGCTGACCGCCGTCGCCGCCTGGTTCGGCATGAACGATATCGCCGACGCCAAGGCATCCTTCCAGGAACAGGCGATCATCTTCAGGCGCAAGCACAACTGGCTGATGTGCTGGCTCTACGTGGGCACCTTCGGTTCGTTCATCGGCTTCTCCGCCGGCTTCCCGATGCTGATTTCCACCCAGTTCCCCGCCGCCAACGCCATGCAGTATGCCTTCCTCGGCCCGCTGGTCGGCGCCCTGCTGCGTCCGGTCGGCGGCTGGATCTCCGACAAGCTGGGCGGCGCCACGGTCACGCTAGGGGCCTTCGCCGGCATGGCCTTGGCGGTGTTCGGGGTCATCTATTTCCTGCCCAGCGCCGAAAGCACCGGCAACTTCTGGGGCTTTCTGGCCATGTTCATGGTGCTGTTCGCGCTTTCCGGCATCGGCAACGGCTCCACGTTCCGCATGATCCCGGTGATTTTCATGACCCAGCATCAGCGCCAGGCCGGCGACGATCCGCAGGCTCGCGAACAGGCGGCCAAGCAGGCCGCCAAGGAGGCCGGCGCGGTACTCGGTTTCACCTCCGCGATCGGCGGCTATGGCGGCTTCTTCATACCCAAGAGCTACGGCACCTCGATCGCCCTGACCGGTAGCGTCGAAGGCGCCCTGTTGGTCTTCGTGGCCTTCTACGTCAGCTGCATCGCGATGACCTGGTGGTACTACGCCCGCAAGAATGCCGAGGCGCCATGCTGATTCAACGTCCGATTGGTCTGTCCCTCACGACGAGCAAGAGAGCCGGCATCCGCCGGCTCTTTTCATTGCTGACGATCGCGCGCTCTGGCGGCTTTCAGGCCCTACCCCCAAAGAGCCCCCCTGGCTCAACGACTACTCCCTAATACATAGGTTTCTTGTGAATAGCCAGTATAAACAACTACTTGAACAGAAGATGGCTTCTACCCCCAAGGGAGTACCCGGTGCTTCGACGCCGAACGCCGCGGCCGGCGACTTGATTCGAGTCAAAAAGCCGCCCCGACAAAAGCCCCAAAGTGGCCAGCGAAACGACGCTTCAACGGGTCAAGGGAGACATCGTGCAGCGGCCTGAACCGGCGACACCGCCTGGCCCTGACGCACCGCTGCCGACTGGTTGAAGACACAATTACCCCGGAGACCGTGATATGAAAATTCGCTCACAAGTGGGCATGGTCCTCAACCTCGACAAGTGTATCGGCTGTCACACCTGCTCGGTGACCTGCAAGAACGTCTGGACCAGCCGCGAGGGCGTCGAGTACGCCTGGTTCAACAACGTCGAAACCAAGCCCGGCGTCGGCTACCCCAAGGAATGGGAAAATCAGCAGAAATGGAAAGGCGGCTGGCTGCGCAACAAGAATGGTTCCATCCAGCCGCGCATCGGCGGGCGTTATCGCGTGCTGGCCAAGCTGTTCGCCAACCCCGACCTGCCCGAGATCGACGACTATTACGAGCCGTTCGATTTCGACTACCAGCACCTGCACAAGGCCGGCGAAGGCCAGCATCAGCCAGTGGCGCGCCCGCGCAGCGCCATCACCGGTCAGCGCATGAACAAGATCGAATGGGGCCCCAACTGGGAGGAGATCCTCGGCACCGAGTTTTCCAAACGCCGTAAGGACAAGAACTTCGAGACGGTCCAGGCCGATATCTACGGCCAGTTCGAGAACACCTTCATGATGTACCTGCCCCGGTTGTGCGAGCACTGCCTCAACCCGACGTGCGTGGCCTCCTGCCCGTCCGGCGCGATCTACAAGCGCGAGGAAGACGGCATCGTGCTGATCGACCAGGACAAGTGCCGCGGCTGGCGCATGTGCATCTCGGGCTGCCCGTACAAGAAGATCTATTACAACTGGAAGACCGGCAAGTCCGAGAAGTGCATCTTCTGTTATCCGCGCATCGAGTCCGGCATGCCAACGGTCTGCTCCGAGACCTGCGTGGGCCGTATCCGCTACCTGGGCGTATTGCTCTACGACGCCGACCGCATCCAGGAAGTGGCCTCCTCCCCTGACGAGCGCGACCTGTACCACCGCCAGCGCGAGATCTTCCTCGACCCCTTCGATCCGGAAGTGATCGCCCAGGCCAAGCGCGACGGCATTACCGACAACGTGATCAAGGCCGCCCAGGCCTCGCCGGTCTACAAGCTGGCCATGGACTGGGGCCTGGCGCTGCCGCTGCACCCGGAATACCGCACTCTGCCGATGGTGTGGTACGTACCGCCGCTCTCGCCGATCCAGTCCGCCTTTGATGCCGGCCACATCGAAAGCGACGGCGTGCTGCCCGATATCGAGTCGCTGCGCATCCCGGTGCGCTATCTCGCCAACCTGCTCACCGCCGGCGAGGAGGCGCCCGTGGTGCTGGCCCTCAAGCGCTTGATGGCGATGCGCGTCTACAAGCGCGCCCAGCAGGTCGAAGGGCGCCGCGCCGATGGGGTGCTCGACGCCGTGGGGCTGTCTGAGGCCCAGGTCGAGGAGATGTACCGCTACCTGGCCATCGCCAACTACGAGGATCGCTTCGTGATTCCGACAAGCCATCGCGAGCAGGCCCGCGAGGCCTTCCCCGAGCGCGGCGGCTGCGGCTTCTCGTTCGGCAATGGCTGCCATGGCGGCGACAGCGACGCGAGTCTGTTCGGCGCACGCAAGCACACCGCCACGCTGGTCAAGCCGCAGACCCATCGCGACGACCACGACCACGCGGCCCCGGCAACGGCTGTCGCCGTCAACCATTACACGCCGACACCGGCCCCGAAACGTCCCGCGCCGGAGGAAGAATCCAATGCGTAGCCTGATCGTCCTTGCCCGCCTGCTCGACTATCCCACCCGGGAGCTGCAGCAGGCCGCCCTAGAAATGCAGGCCATCGTCGCCAACGAGGACCACTTGAGCCACCCGCAGCGCGCCGCGCTGCATGGCTGGATCGGACGCATCGGTGCTGCCGAGCTGCTCGACCTGCAGGCCGACTACGTGGCGCTGTTCGACAAGGGCCGCGCCACCTCACTGCTACTGTTCGAGCATGTCCATGGCGAATCCCGCGACCGCGGCCAGGCGATGGTCGACCTGCTCGATCAGTACCGCCAGGCCGGCTTCGAACTCAGCGCCCGCGAATTGCCGGACTTCCTGCCGGTGTTCCTCGAATACCTGTCGACCCGCGACGAGGCCGATATCGCCCAGCAGTTAAGCGACATTGCCCATATCCTGGCCCTGCTCGCCGCCCGCCTGTGCGAGCGCGAGTCCGACTATGCCCTGATACCCACCGCGCTGCTGGCCATGGTGGGTGCCGATACCGCCATCGACGAGCACGCCGAGGCGGTCAAGAAGGAGGCGCGCGACGACACCCCCGCCGCCCTCGACGCGGTGTGGGAGGAAGAAGCCGTGCGCTTCAACGCCACCTCCGACGAGGACTGCGCACTGCAGTCAGCCACCGGCCGGCGACAGGCTGAACTCAAGCGCCAGTTCCAGGCGGACGTGCCGATCCGCATCGTTCCATCCACCGTCAACGCCGCCCCGGGCCACTAAATCAGGAGCCTGCCGTCATGAACTATCTCAATGAATTGCTGTTCGGCCTGTACCCCTATGTGGCCGGAACCATTTTTCTGGCCGGCGCCCTGCTGCGCTTCGACCATGGCCAGTACACCTGGAAGACCGGTTCCAGCCAGATGCTTTCCAAGCGCCAGATGCGCCTGGCCAGCAACCTGTTCCATATCGGTATCCTGGTGATCTTCTTCGGCCATCTGGTCGGCCTGCTCACTCCGCACTGGGTGTATGCCCCGTTCATCAGCGCCGGCACCAAGCAGGTCATCGCCATCGTCGTCGGCGGTATTGCCGGGCTGATGTGCCTGGCCGGCGGCGCCATGCTGCTACATCGTCGCCTGACCAATGCGCGCGTTCGCGCCACTTCCAGCCGCGCCGACATCGTCATCCTGGCGCTGCTGGTCGCCCAGGTATCGCTGGGCCTGCTGACCATCATCCCGGCGATGGGTCATCTGGACGGCGGCGCGATGCTGGAACTGGCCGAGTGGGCGCAGTCCATCGTGTTCTTCAAGGGCGGCGCCGCCGAGCACCTGGCCGAAATGGGCCTGATCTACAAGCTGCACATCCTGCTCGGGCTGACCATCGTACTGGTGTTCCCGTTCACCCGCCTGGTGCATGTGTGGAGCGCGCCGCTGGGTTATGTCGGTCGGCGTTACCAAATTGTCCGTCGCCGGGCCTGAAACTGCCCTGCTCGGCCAGGCAATGCTGGCCGAGCAGACCCAGTTTCACTGTTGAGGATTGATCAAGATGCAACTGATTCCGCTCGAAACCCTGCCCGCCAACGCACAGACCATGGCGATCCCGCCGGTCTGGGTGGGCGTTGTGAACATCCCAGCCGAGGACATCGCCCGGGAAATGCAGTACCACCAGGCCGACTCCGTGGAGGAAGCACAGCTCGAGGCGGCACGCGCCTTGGTGGTACGCGAATTGCTGCGCCAGCGCTGCAGCGAGTTGGGCTGGGACATCGAGGACGGCGAAGAGGCAGCACTGGCCGCGCTGCTGGACGCGGAACTGGAAGTTCCCGAGCCCGACGAGGACCATTGCCGGCGCTACTTCGAGGCCAACGCCGAGCGTTTCAGCGAGCCGCTGCACCTGTCGGTACGCCATATCCTGCTTGCCGCCGCTCCGGATGACGCCGTGGCCCGGGACAGCCAGTACCGCCTGGGCCAGGCACTCGTCGCCGAGCTACAGACTCAGCCCGAGCGTTTCGTCGAGTTCGCCCAGCGCCACTCCGCTTGCCCGTCGAAGGATGATGGCGGTGAGTTGGGCTGGCTGGCGCCAGGCCAGACCGTTGCCGAGCTGGACCGCGCCCTGCAGCGCCTGCCCGAAGGGCTCCACGACCGTCCGCTGGCCTCGCGCTATGGCTGGCACGTGGTGAGCCTCGACCACCGTGAGGGCGGACGCATCCTGTCCTACGCCGAAGCCGCCGAGCGCGTGCGCCATACCCTGCGCGAACAGGCCACACGCCGCGCCCTGCGCCACTACCTGCTGGCCCTTGAAGCGCGCCTGGCCGTGAGCGGCGTGTCACTGGATGATGAAAACGCCGGTGCACTGATGCAGTAAACCACTACAGGTGCGTTCCATTTTCACATTGCCGCCACCCCGCGGGTGGTCGAGGAGGATTTCATGGCCCACGTTTCTGCCGATGCGCCCTTCGTGCCGCTCAATATCGCAGTGCTGACGGTCTCGGATACCCGCGGTTTCGATCAGGACGGCAGCGGCGACCTGCTCTGCGCACGCCTCATCGATGCCGGTCACTGGCTGGGCGACCGGCGAATCGTGCCCGACGACATCTACCGCGTCCGCGCCATTGTTTCAGAATGGATCGCCCGTGATGGCATTCATGCCGTGCTGGTCAACGGCGGCACCGGCTTCACATCGCGCGATACCACCCCCGAGGCGCTCGCGCCGCTGCTCGACAAGACCATCGATGGTTTCGGCGAATTGTTCCGGCAGATCTCGCAGGCCGCCATCGGCGCCTCGACGATCCAGTCGCGGGCCGTCGGCGGCGTGGCCAATCGCACCCTGGTATTCGCCCTGCCGGGTTCACCCAAGGCCTGCGCCACGGCCTGGGACGGCATCCTCGCCTCGCAGCTCAACGTCCATACCCGGCCCTGCAACTTCGTGGCCATGGTGCGACCCGACATGTCGCCCTGCGCCAGCCGTCAACCCGCCGCCCCGGTAGCCAACGCGGCGCCGGGAACCCCCGCCCTCGCGGGGAGAAGCGCATGAGCTGCGACACCCTTACCCCGGGGCTGCTCGACCTCGACGAGGCCCGGCGGCGCCTGCTGGCCGCCGCCCGTCCCCTGACCACCAGCGAGCCCTGCCCGCTCGATACTGCCTTGGGGCGTATCCTCGCCGCACCGGTGGTTGCTCGCCTGGCCATGCCCGGCGAGGACAACAGTGCCATGGATGGCTACGCCCTGCGTATTGCCGATCTCGAGGTCAGTCCTGACGGCCTGCCGGTCATTCAGCGCATCCCGGCGGGCTGCGCCCCGGCCCAGCTCGGCGAAGGCGGCTGCGCACGCATCTTCACCGGCGCGCCGATCCCCGCCGGCGCCGACTGCGTGGTGCCACAGGAGCGTTGCCACATCGACGACCTGGGCCGCGTACATGTGCAGGGAGACGTGCGATCCGGCGCCAATATCCGTCGGCGCGGCGAGGAATACATCGAAGGCGCATCGCTGCTGCCCGCCGGCCAGCGCCTCGACGCGCCCGCCCTGGCGCTGCTGGCCAGCCAGGGTATCGTCGAGATCGAGGTCTTCGTCTCTCTCAAGGTGGCGCTGATCTCCACCGGCGATGAGCTGATCGAGCCGGGTACGCCCCTCGCGCCGGGCCAGCTCTACAACAGCAACCGCGTCATGCTCAGCGCCCTGCTTCAACAGCAAGACTGTAGCGTCATCGATCTGGGCATCGTTGCCGATACCGCCGCCGGCCTGCGTGATGCCCTCTGCCAGGCGCGCGACCGTGCCGATGTGGTGGTCTGTACCGGCGGCGTCTCGGCCGGCGAGGAGGACCACGTGCGTCCGCTGCTGGCCGAACTCGGCGAGCTAGTCTTCCACGGCGTGGCGATGAAACCCGGCAAGCCCTTCGCCTTCGGCTACCTGCACCGGGCGGGTGGCGACGTGCCGCTGCTCGGCCTGCCCGGCAATCCGGTCGCCTCGCTGGTGACCTGGCACGCGCTGGGGCAGGTCTTCGTGCAGGCCTGCCAGGGCCGCCGCCCGCGTGCGTTGCAGCAGTTTCCGGTCAAGGCGGGCTTCAGCCGCCGCGCCACGCAGGGCCGTCGCGAGCTGCTGCGTGTGGTGCTCGACCCTTCGGAGCTTGCCCCGGTGGTCCGGTTGGCCGGCGGCCAGGGCTCGGCCATGCTCGGAGCGGCCTGTCAGGCTCACGGTTACCTCATGGTGCCCGGCAATACACCCGTGTTGGAAGGAAACGACTATGCGTTCCTGCCCGTTGCACAATTCGCCATCTGACGCCTTCGCCAAGCGGCGCGGCCGGCGCTATAGCGCTGAGGCCATCATCCGGGCCTGCGACGACATAGAACGCACCATTGCCCGCCTGCCTCTGCAGGCACAAGCACTTATCCAAGGTGATTCATGAACATGCTCGTGGATGGTTTCGGCCGTCGCATCCGCTACCTGCGACTGTCCGTGACCGATCGCTGCGACTTTCGCTGCGTATACTGCATGGGGGAGGACATGACCTTCCTGCCCCGCGCCCAGGTGCTGACGCTGGAGGAGCTCACCGCGCTGTCGCGTGCCTTCGTCGAACTAGGGGTGGACAAGATCCGCCTGACTGGCGGCGAGCCGCTGGTCCGCCACGGCATCGCCGACCTGGTCGAATCCATCGGCGCCCTGCCCGGCCTGCGCGACTTCGCCATGACCACCAACGGCAGCGGGCTGGCCAGGCATGCCGAGGCGCTGCGCCGCGGCGGGCTGACACGCCTCAACGTCAGCCTCGACACCCTGGACCCGACGCGTTTTCGCGCCTTGACTCGCACTGGCGACCTCGGTCGGGTGATCGACGGCCTGCGTGCCGCGCGAGAGGCCGGCTTCACGCGCATCAAGCTCAACGCGGTGATCCTCAAGGGCCGCAACGACGACGAGGTGCCGGCTCTGGTCGAGTTCGCCCGTCGCGAGCGACTCGACGTCAGCTTCATCGAGGAGATGCCGCTCGGCCAGGTCACCGAGCATGATCGTGCCGCGACCTTCTGTTCGAGCGACGATGTACGTGCCCTCATCGAGCGCCACCATGCGCTGCTGCCCTCTACCGAAAACACCCTGGGCCCGTCACGCTATTACCGCATGGCCGATAGCGACACGCGGGTCGGCTTCATTTCCCCGCACAGTCACAACTTTTGCGGCGCCTGCAATCGGGTGCGGGTCACCGCCGAGGGCCGCCTGTTGCTGTGCCTGGGCAACGAGCACTCCATGGATCTGCGCGGCGTGATGCGCCGCCACCCCGGCGACAGCGCACGCCTCAAGGCGGCGATCGTCGATGCCATGCGCCTCAAGCCCGAGCGCCACCATTTCACCACCGACGGCGACGTGCAGGTAGTGCGCTTCATGAACATGACGGGAGGATGATCGAAGTCAGGCCGTGGCCGCTACTCGCGCCTGCACACCCGTGGCAATCACCAGTGCCGCCAGAAGCAGCATGCCTCCGCTAGCGACGAAGACCCAGGTGACGCCGCTGACGTCGACGATCAGGCCACCCACGGCCGCACCGGTGGCGATAGCGAGTTGAATCGCCGCCACCAGCAACCCACCCGCACTTTCTGCCTCGTCCGGCACCGTGCGCGAGAGCCAGGTGGACCAAGCCACCGGAATGGCGCCGAAGGCCAGCCCCCAGATGGCGACCAGGGCGCCATCGAGAATGGCTATACCGCCCTGGCCCGCGAGGCTCAGTCCCAGCGCGCCCATCAGCAACGGAGCCATCAATAGCGTCAGGCGCAGGCTGCGCTCGATCAAGGCGCCAGCAAGGAAGTTGCCCATGAAGTTGGCAATCCCGAAGCCGAGCAGAATGGCGGCGATGCCGTTCACTCCGACGCCGGTCACGGTTTCGAGAAAGGGGCGAATATAGGTGAAGAAGGCGAAGTGGCCGGTGAAGACCAGACCCGCCGCGAGCATGCCCAAGCCGACTCGTGGACGCATCAGCACATCGAACAACGTGCGCAGGCGCGTCACACCACTCGGCGCCATGCGCGGCAAAGTGGCGTACTGCACTACGAGGGCCAGCAGGCCCAGCAGTGACGCCGTCAGGAAGACGTTGCGCCAGCCGATGAGATCGCCAAAGAAGCTGCCCAACGGAGCCGCGGCGATGGTCGCCACGGAAACGCCGCTGAACATGATCGACAGCGCGCGCGGCACCGATTCTTCGGGCACCAGACGCATGATCGTCGCGACCGACATGGTCCAGAACCCGCCCAGCGCCACGCCGAGCAGCACGCGCCCTATCAGCAGCACCGGCAGGTTGGGCGCCAACGCAACCAAGAGATTGGAAGCGACCAGCAGAACAGAGAAGGCCAGCAGCACGGAGCGTCGGTCGATGCGCCGCATTGCCGCCGTGATCAGTAGGCTCGTTACCAGGGCGATCGCCGCGGTCGCGGTCACCGCCTGGCCCGCCATGCCTTCCGTGATGCCCAGATCCGCCGCCATTGGAGTGAGCAGGCTGGCGGGCAAGAATTCCGCCGTGACCAGGCCGAATACGCCGAGTGTCACCGAGATTACCGCCGCCCAGGCGGGTTCGGCCCGTTGTGTCAGTTCGTTCATTTGGCATGTCCTACAGGAGGGTTGTTGCGCTGCAGAATAAAATAGACATGCCGGACGACCCATGCTAAATACTCTCGAATGATTGATCATTCGTCCGAATCGTCACCTATGTCACCCGCCTCGCTGCCCGACGACCGGGTCAGTGAGCTGCTGCTGGGCATGCGACTGCGCGGCATCCGTTATCGCCGCATCCAGGTGATCGCCCCCTACGGCCTACGTTTCGGTAGCGAAAAGGGCTGGGCGCAGTTTCACTTCATCGCCAAGGGCCCCGCCTTCCTGCGCAGTCCGGACGGAACACTGCATGCACTTGAAGGAGGCGACGCCTTACTCCTGCCACGCGGTGGCGGACACGAACTGCTCTCGGCGCCGAATCAGCCCAGCCACGATATCGCCGACTATGAGAGCGCTACGCTTTGCGAGGCGGTCAGCTCGATCAAGGCGTGCCCCGAGGAAAGCTGCCCGACGACCCGCGCCGTATTCTTCAGCGCCTGCCTGGAATTCGACCTCGGCAGCATGCACCCCCTCGTGGCCCTGATGCCGGAAGTGATGCGAGTCGGTACGCTGCTCGAGCGCCACCCCGAAATCCTGCCCATGCTCGAAGCGATGGAGCGCGAAGCACGTACGGAGCGCGCGGGATTTGCCGGGATCCTGGCACGGCTCGCCGACGTGATAGCGGCCTATATCGTACGCGGCTGGGTAGAGTGCGGTTGTGGCGATGCGACCGGTTGGGTCGAGGCTCTGCGCGATCCGCGACTGGGCCGCGTCATCAGCGCTCTGCATCGCGATCCGGGCCGTCATTGGACGGTGGCCGAGCTCGCCGGGGAGATGGGCAGTTCGCGTTCGGTCTTCGCCGAGCGCTTCCTGACGGTCACCGGCATGACCCCGCATCGCTACGTGACCGAGCTGCGAATGCGCCTGGCCATGCAGTGGATAGGGCGCGACCGCATGCCGATCGAGACCGTCGCCCTGCGACTGGGCTACGGCTCCCAGGCCGCCTTCAGCCGCGCCTTCAAGCGCATCATGGGACATCCCCCCGGTGCGGTACGTGCCGCGGCTCAGGCAGAACGGAGCACGGCTCCGGTCATCACCTGACAGGGTTCGATGTCGCCAGCCGGGGAAGCAGGTAGACGACGCCAGTCTCATTATCAGCTACGAAGATCTATTTGCGGCGAGCGTACGAGCCCTGGGCACTGGCGCGCCCAAGGCTGGCTGACAGTCGCTTTCAGGCTTGGCCAAGGCCCTGTTTCGCCTTTCGCCGGTGGATCACTCAAAGCTACAAGACACGCCGAGTGCTAATCTCGCCGATGCGCAGCCTCGAAACGAAATCCAACGAATGGAGCGCATATGACAGCATCTCGTTTTCCCGTGGCCATCGACGCTGAAGATATCTCCCCCCGGTCCAAGCCGTCGAACTATCCGGAACCCTACGCGTCTCGCATGGCCGGTCGGATCAAACGCCAGTTGGGGGATGCGTTCGGTCTCGAGAACTTCGGCGTGAATCTGGTTCGCCTGGCGCCCGGAGCGATGTCCGCGCTGCGCCACGCGCATGCCCTTCAGGACGAATTCATCTATATCCTCTCCGGGCATCCCACGCTGATCACCGATCGCGGCGAGACGCCGCTCAAACCGGGGATGTGCGCCGGCTTCAGGCACGCCACGGCGGATGGCCATCATCTGGTCAACGCCACGGACGAAGACGTGGTCTATCTGGAAGTGGGGGACCGTACGCCGAACGATACCGTCACCTACCCCGACGACGATCTGTGCGCGGTCAAGGACCCAAGCGGCCAATGGCGCTTTGCGCGCAAGGATGGGTCGCACTATGCGCGTTGAGCGCAGGTTCGTGGACTAAGGGAGTGCCGTCAGGGGCGGTCTATGGATCACCAACCGCCAAGCCGACGAGACCTTCTTTCCCATCGTCACCCTGTCGCTGGCCCTGCAGCCGGACACGGCGAGTTCCCGCGACGGTGCCTGGCCATCGCCCCGCTCAGTGATTGCAACATTCGCCTTCGCGCCTTCGCGCACCACAATGAGCTCGAGGTCGCCGGCAGCCCTTGCAGAGCCCTTCGGCCTGGGCACCGCCGCACATGGATGCAGGCCGGTGACCGCACAGCGCGGCCATCCGCGGCGGTTCAGCGTTAAGTCAAATAGGCTGCTAGGCTCTGGTAAGACCCTCTTTCGTTAGCGACTCATCAAGGACGAGAATCATGGCGAAACTCGAGGAGTATCGCCGCAAGCGCGATTTCCGCAAGACCCGCGAGCCGGCCGGCGACGATAGCGCCGATTCGTCGAGCGGCGAGCGCTACGTAATGCACAAGCACGCCGCCAGCCACGACCACTTCGACCTGCGCCTCGAACAGGACGGCGTGCTCAAGAGCTGGGCACTGCCCAAGGGTCCCAGCCTCGAGCCCGGCGAAAAGCGTCTGGCCGTCGAGGTCGAGGACCATCCCCTGGATTACGGCGACTTCGAAGGCGTCATCCCGAAAAAGTCCTATGGCGGCGGCACGGTCATGCTGTGGGATCGCGGCCGCTGGCAGCCGACCGGCAAGCGCAACAAGAACCGTATCGACTTCACCCTCGACGGGGAAAAGCTGCGTGGTGCCTGGACGCTGACGCGGATGGCCGGCGGCAAGCAGAAGAGCGACAAGAACTGGCTATTGATCAAGCGCCATGACGATGAGGATGCGCACGACCAGGCGCTGGAGATCGACGACCAGGATCGCAGTGTCGCCAGCGGTCGCACCATGAGCCAGATCGCCGAGGACGTCGACAACATCTGGCAGGCAAAGGCGAGCGACGAGCGCAGCCAGGATGACAGGCGCAGCGGGAACGACAGTGACGATCGCGAGCACACTCCCGCCCCGTCCCAGCGCGTGGGGGAATTGAAGGGCGCGCGCCGCCAGGCCCTGCCCAAGGAGGCCAACCCGCAATTGGCGACGCTTGTCGATCGCGTCCCCCAGGGCACGGACTGGATTCACGAGGTCAAGTTCGATGGCTATCGCATCATGGTCCGCTTCGACCATGGCGAGGTTAGGCTGATCACCCGCAACAACAAGGACTGGACCCACCGCTTCCCCGAGTTCGCCCGACGCATGCAGCAACTGCCCGTCGAACAGGCGCTGCTCGACGGCGAGATCGTCGCCCTGCACCGCGACGGCGTCAGCAGCTTCAGGCGCCTGCAGGAGGCCCTAAGCGCCGGAGATACCCGCAGACTGACCTACCAGGCCTTCGACCTGCTGCATCTCGATGGCTACGACCTGACAGGTGTCGCGCTCAGCGAGCGCAAGCGAGCCCTGGCCGAGTTGCTCGAGGCGGCCGGCTTCGACAATGGCGGACATATCCGCTATTCCGATCATATCGACGCCCAGGGCGAGACCTTCTACGAACACGCCTGCCGGCTGGGGCTGGAAGGCATCATCAGCAAGCGGGCCTCGAGTCATTACCGGAGCACGCGCAGCAAGCAGTGGCTCAAGGTGAAGTGCGCCAACCACGAGGAGTTCGTGATCGGCGGCTACACCGAGCCGGGCGGTTCGCGTAGCGGCTTCGGCGCGCTGCTGATGGGCGTCTTCGACGACCAGAACCGGCTGGTCTACGCCGGTCGCGTGGGTACCGGTTTCAACAAGCGACTGCTCGAGACGCTGAGTGCCACGCTGCGCGACCTCGAGACGTCAGAATCGCCCTTCGCGGGATCGGTGCCCAACAGCCGCGGGGTGCATTGGGTACGCCCCGAGCAGGTCATCGAAGTCGAATTCGCCGAGCGCACCCGCGATGGCCTGCTGCGCCATCCGGCCTTTCGCGGCCTGCGCGAAGACCGCAATCCCGAGGAGATCCGCATGGCTTCCGACACGGATGAATCGACAACGCCGCCGCGCTCCGGCAAGACGTCTGGCTCCGATGAGAGTGGTGAAAGCAAGGCCGCCGCCTCGCGGGGCCAACGGAACAGCGGTTCCAGCTCGTCGCGCAGCGGGCAGACGACGCAGGTGCTCGGCGTGCGCCTGACCCACGCCGACAGGGTGCTCTACCCGGAACAGGGCCTGACCAAGCTCGGCCTGGCGCGCTACTACGAGGAGATCCAGGACTGGGTCATGCCGCATCTCGCCAGGCGCCCTCTCGCGCTGATGCGCTGTCCGGAGGGCCGCGATGGAGAGTGCTTCTTCCAGAAGCATCCCCGCGTCGCCATTCCCGACAGCGTGCCGCGCATCGATATAGAAGAGAAAAAGGGCACGTCCGAGTATCTCTACGTGGAATCGGCCGCGGACCTGATCGCGTTGGTGCAGGCCGGCGCGCTGGAGATCCACCCCTGGGGCAGTCGCGTCGGCGATCTCGAAAGGCCCGACAATCTGGTCTTCGACCTCGATCCGGCCCCCGGCGTGTCGTGGCCGGAAATCATCCGTGTCGCCCGGTCGCTGCGCGAGCGTCTTGCTTCGCTGGGCCTCGAAAGCTTCGTGCGGGTCACCGGCGGCAAGGGGCTACACCTGGTCGTTCCCATCGAGCCCGGGCTCGAATGGGACGACGCCAAGGCATTCGCCAAGGCGCTTGCCCAGCAGGAGGCCAAGGCCGATCCCAAGCGTCTGACCACCAACATGTCGAAGTCACAGCGCGAGGGGCGTATCTTCATCGATTATCTGCGCAACGGACGAGGCGCCACCGCAGTGGCCTCCTACACCGTGCGTGCCCGCGAAGGCGCCACGGTGTGCGCCCCGGTCCGCTGGGACGAACTCGACGCCAAGCTGAAACCCGACCGCTATACCGTCAGCAATCTGCCGCGGCGGCTCGCCTCGTTGCGCGAGGACCCCTGGGCGGGTTTCGACGACTCCCGGCGAGCGATCACCGCCAAGATGCGTCGAGCCGTGGGCCTCGACTAGCTCGACAGCAAAGCGAACGGCCCCGACAGCCATTCGCAAGGAGTGCGAAACATGGCGACGATCCCCAAGGACGGCAAGCTGGACAGCTCGCTGTCGCTATTACGCGAAGGCAACCATTTCATTCCCCGGCGCTGCCAGCGACACCAGAGCGACATCTTCCAGACCCGGCTACTGCTCGAACCGACGCTGTGCCTGCACGGCGAAGCGGCGGCACGACTCTTCTACGACCAGTCCCGCTTCACTCGCGAAGGCGCCGCACCGGGCATGCTCAAGAAGACGCTGTTTGGCGAAGGCGGCGTGCAAGGCCTGGATGGCGAAGCCCACCGCATTCGCAAGCAGCTGTTCATGTCGCTGATGAGCGCCACGAATATCCGGGAACTGGCCGAATTGGCCAGCGAAGAGTGGCTAACCGCCATCGACTCCTGGCAACGCCGGGAGCGTGTCGTGCTGCTGCACGCCGTTCAGGAGATCCATCTTCGCGCCGCCTGTCGGTGGGCCGACCTTCCGCTGTACGAGGCGGAAATCGCCAAGCGGTGCGCCGATATCGCGGCGATGATCGATGGGGGCGGCGGAGGCGGCATCGGTTGGCGCTATTGGCGGGCGCGACGTGCCCGTATCTGCAGCGAAGCGTGGGTCGGCGATCTCGTCGAACGGATCCGGGCGGGGCGACTCGCGGTCGACAAGGAACGTGCGTTGTCACGGGTTTGCTGGCATCAGGATGCCGATGGACAACTGCTCGACACGCAGACCGCGGCCGTGGAAGTGCTCAACCTGATACGCCCCACCGTGGCCATCGCCCGCTATGTGACCTTCGCCGCCCTGGCGCTGCATGAACATCCCCAGTGGCGACAACCGCTGCAAAGCGACGCCTCCCTGCTCGATTCCTTCGTTGAGGAGGTGCGTCGCTACTACGGATTCTTTCCGTTCGTCGCCGCAAGAGTCCGCGACGATTTCACTTGGCAAGGCTATCAGTTCACGCGCGGCACCCGCGTCCTGCTCGATCTGTTCGGCACCAATCGCGACCCGCGCAGCTGGCAGGATCCGACAACGTTTCAGCCCGACAGGTTCATTCGCGAGACGGCCAATGCGTACAACTTCATTCCTCAGGGGGGCGGCGAACACGACACCAATCATCGCTGTCCCGGGGAATGGTTCACGCAGTCGCTGATCAAGGTGGCGATCGAGCAACTACTCACCCGGATGCGCTACCGCGTGCCGCCCCAGGCACTGGACATCGACTGGTCGCGAATGCCGATTATTCCCGAGAGTCGTTTCGTGATCGACCAGGTCGAGGCGCTGCCGTACGGCCAAGCGGGCCAGGCAACGGGAGAAATTCAGGAGAGCTAGCGAGCGATGATGCGCCAGGGGCCCGGCCGATCCCGGCCGGGTCCTTGAAGCAGCTGTACAGACCTGGAGATCGAATGACTCAGAGGCGAGCGCCGACCGATGGCTGATCGGCGAGCACGCGCTTCAATAGCGACAATTGATAGCACGAGTCGGGATCGGCGTAACGCGCCATGATTCGCGCCACCTCGCCCTTGACCAGGCCCTCGACGTAACGCTGGTGGGTATTGATGAATTCATGGCATTGATGACAATGAAGGGCTTCATCCGGGGCCGGGTCGCCTTCCCAGCTATTGACGGATTGGCATGTGGGACAGATTACATTCCGTGAGCGATTCAACATGATGGCTTCCTGCCTGTTGGTTGACGTCGATTCGACCTTCCCAAGCTATCACCATCCCCGAGTGGGATGGATTAACCTGCGTTATCCCGCGCTGCGTGATGGCGGGTTTTTCCAGGTCCAACGCCGGGCTCCGCGACGAGCGACCACCCGCGTCTCGCGAGCCGTGCCAACCGAGCGGCATCAAAAAACCGGTCGCGCAGAGCGGGACCGGTTGAAGAGTGTTCGAACGGGACAGCAGGGAGCGTTGAACACCGCTAAAGCATAGCCCAGCATGCCGCGACGTACAAGTATTGTACAATACTTATATCAGTTATTTTCGAGGCTGTAACTTGCGCTTCGAGCGGGCCGGCGACACGCCGCGAAACTGGCCGCTGTCGCGCGTCATTCGGATAGGCGCTGCGAAACGATGCCGCAACCCTTGAGGATGACTCGGCACAAAAAGTCGGTGATCGCCTGGTAATCCTCGCCAGCCAATGCCGTGCGGTCGGTAATTCCCAGCACCTGCGCCTCGAAGTCGGCGTAGTGCTGAGTCGCCGACCAGATCAGGAAGATCAGCCAGACGGGATCGACCGCATCCATCAGACCCCGCGCCGCCCATTGCTTGAAGACTCGCGCGCGGGATTCGACCCAGTCGCGCAATTCACCACGCAGGTACTCCTGCAGGAACGGCGCGCCCTGCAGAATCTCGGCGGCGAATAGCCGCGATCCTTGCGGATGGCTGCGCGTCAACGCCATCTTGCTGCGGATGAAGGCCTCGATGACTTCGGCGGGGTCGTCGTCGACGCTGATATCGTCGAGCATGGCGTTCCAGCGATTCATCATGCGCTCGAGCAGGGCCACGTATAATTCGCGCTTGCTACCGGCGTAGTAGAGCACGTTGGATTTGGGCAGCCCGGCCGCCTCGGCGATCGCCTGGATGCTCGCCCCCCGATAGCCATGCCGCGCGAACACTTGCTCCGCCGCTTCGAGGATGAGCGATTGATTACGCCGCCGGGCAGGCGTGATCTCGGGCGTGGAGGTTGTCGTCATCGGAGTGCTCTGCCTGCATGGGAGTGGCAAGCTTGCCCTAGCTGGACCCGCGACTCAACGCTCGTCGCACCGCCCCGTAGAACGCGCGTTGGCAAAGTCGGCATGTCTCTTGCACCGTCTCTTGCAGAAGCCATGGGAATGCGCCACGCTAAAAGCTGACCGATCGGTCAATCCAGTTATTGCCGGTTGATCCCCGGTTCGAATAGCGACAACAACGAGCATTGCGATGATCGACTTCTATCTCAATGGCCGGCGTCAGCGGTGCGCCGATGTCAGTGCCGACACCAGCCTACTCGAACTGCTGCGCGGCCCGCTGGGGCAGACCGGCACCAAGGAGGGCTGCGCCTCGGGCGATTGCGGTGCCTGCACCGTGGCGATCGGCGAGCCCGACGCCAATGGCGAACTGGTCTATCACAGCGCCAATGCCTGCATCGTTCCCGCCCATCAGCTCAACGGCTGCCACCTGGCGACCGTCGAGGGTCTGGCTCGCGGCGATGCCCTGCATCCCGTTCAGGCGGCGATGGTCGATTATCACGCCAGCCAGTGCGGCTTCTGCACCCCCGGCATCGTCATGTCACTGTTCACCCTCCACGAGTCCCAGCGCCGCGCCCCGGCGCCGCTGACCCCGGAACGTCTGGAAGCGGCGCTCGGCGGCAACCTGTGCCGCTGCACCGGCTACCGGCCGATCCGCGATGCGGCGCTGCGCATGAATGAGTATCCCGACACGCATCCGAGCTGGGCCGAGGACCCGACGCTGGCCGGCAATGTGGCCGCCCTCGCCCACGATGCGACCCAGCGCTCGCCGGCACCGGGGCATTACGAGGTGCCGGCCACGCTGGATGCGCTGCGCGACCTGCGCCGCCAACGCCCCGAGGCGCGGCTGGTCGCCGGCGCCACCGACCTGTGGCTCGAGGCGACCCAGCAACTCAAACCGCTCGACGATCTCATCGACCTGCGCCGAGTCGCCGAACTCCAGCGCATCGAGGAGACCGCCGAGGGCTGGTGGATCGGCGCCGCGGTGACCTACGCGCGCCTCGAACCGTTGCTCGTCGAGCATTTCCCGGCCTTCGCTCATCTCATGCATCGCTTCGCGTCGATGCAGATCCGTAACCGCGCCACGCTGGGCGGCAACATCGCCAACGCCTCGCCGATCGGCGACACCCCGCCGGTACTGCTGGCGCTCGATGCCCGGCTCGTCCTCGACGGCCCCCAAGGCCCGCGCGAGCTACCAATCGCCGAGTTCTTCCTCGACTACAAGCGGACGGCACTGAACGACGGCGAATTCCTGCGCGCGATCCTTCTGCCGCGTCGGAGCGAGCCCCAGAAGCTCAAGGTCTGGAAGATCGCCAAGCGCCGCGAGGATGACATTTCCGCGGTGCTCGCCGCGTTCGCCTGGCGCCTGGAGGATGGCCTACTGCACGACGTGCATTTGGCCTTCGGCGGTATGGCGGCGATTCCCCGCCGCGCGGCGTCCGCCGAAGCGGCGCTGGAGGGTCAGGCGCCGACCGCCGCCGCATTCGCCGCCGCCAAGGCCGCGCTGCGCGACGATTTCCAGCCGCTCAGCGATGTGCGCGGCTCGAGCGAATACCGCCTGACGGTTGCCGCCAACCTGCTCGAACGCCTGCGGCTGGGCCTCGATTCCACCACCGCGGAGGTGTCTCTCGATGCGTACGCTCACTGATGTTTCTCGGCCCTCGCAACGCGCCCGCGAGGAGCAGCGCGCGCGCAACAAGGGCGACGGCCCGTTGGCCCGCGATCCGCAGCCGAGCACGTCGGCGGCCGACTCGCACCGACACGAAAGCGCCATCAAGCATGTCACCGGGCGCGCCGCCTATATCGACGACCTGCCGGCTCCCGCGGATGCCCTGCATATCGCACTGGGCTTCTCGCCGGTGGCCCACGGCCGCCTGACCCGGCTCGATCTCGAGGCGGTCAAGCGCGCCCCGGGGGTGGTCGACGTGATTACCGTGGTCGACGTCCCCGGACATACCGATATCGGCCCGGTATTTCCCGGCGACCCGCTGTTCGTCGACGACGAGATCAGTTATGTCGGGCAGACCCTGTTCGCCGTCGCCGCGACCAGCCACAAGGCGGCGCGGCTGGCGGTCAAGGCCGCGATCGTCGAGATCGACGAATTGCCGGCCAGTCTCGACCCGCTCAAAGCCGCCGAGCGCGGCGACGTGGTGCGCCCCACTCACGTTCAGCAACGCGGCGACTGGCAGCAGGCGTTGAGCGATGCCGTGCATGTCCTGGAGGGCGAGCAGTTCGTCGGCGGCCAGGAACATTTCTACCTGGAGGGCCAGGCCTGCCTGGTCACGCCCAGCGAGGACGAAGGGGTCGTCGTCTACACCTCGAATCAGCACCCCAGCGAGACCCAGAAGCTGGTCGCCGAAGTGCTCGACGTGCCCTTTCACGCCGTGACGGTGGAAACCCGGCGCATGGGCGGCGGCTTCGGCGGCAAGGAGACCCAGGCCTCGCCGTGGGCGTGCATCGCCGCGCTGATCGCCCGGCGCACCGGCCGCGCCGCACGGCTGCGCCTGCCGCGCGCCGAGGACACGCGAGCCACCGGCAAACGCCATCCGTTCCACAATCGCTACCGGCTGGGCTTCGACGATGAGGGCGTGCTGGCCGGCGGCGAGATCACCGTGATCGGCGACTGCGGCTATTCGCCGGATCTCTCCGAGGCGATCGTCGATCGCGCGATGTTCCACGCCGACAACGCCTACTCGCTGGGCGCAGCTCGGGTCACCGGCCATCGCGCGCGCACCCATACCGCCTCGAACACCGCCTTCCGAGGTTTCGGCGGCCCGCAGGGGATGATGATCATCGAGGCGGCGATGGACGACATCGCCCGTCATCTCGGCGAGGACCCGCTCACCGTGCGCAAGCGCAACTTCTACCGCGCCGGACGCGACGTCACCCATTACGGCCAGCAGGTCGACCAGCATCCGCTGCTCCGCGAGATCGTCGAGCGTCTCGAAGTCAGCAGCGACTACTGGGCACGCCGCCAGTCGATCCGCGAACACAACACCGCCAGCCCGATCGTCAAGAAGGGCCTGGCGCTGACCCCGGTGAAGTTCGGCATCTCGTTCACCGCCAAGCACCTCAATCAGGCCGGCGCGCTGCTGCACGTGTACACCGACGGCAGCGTGATGATCAATCATGGCGGCACCGAGATGGGCCAGGGCCTGCATACCAAGATCTGCCAGGTGGTGGCCCGCGAGCTGGGCCTCGATATCGAACGCGTGCGGATCACCGCCACACGCACCGACAAGGTACCCAATACCTCGCCCACCGCCGCCTCGAGCGGCGCCGATCTCAACGGCATGGCCGCCCGCGACGCGGCGAGTCGGATTCGCGAGCGGCTGTTCGAGTTCGCCGCCGAACATTATCAGATCGATCGTGAAGGCCTGCGCCTGGAGGGCGGCGAGCTGATCGCAGGCAGTGGCGAGAACGAGCGCCGCATCGATTGGGGCGAGCTGGTCCAGGCCGCCTATCTGTCGCGCATCTCGCTGTCGGCCAACGGCTTCTATTCGACGCCCTTGATCCATTACGACCGCGATACCGGCAGCGGCCGGCCCTTCTACTACTTCGCCTACGGCGCCGCGGTCGCCGAGGTCAGTCTCGATACGCTGTCCGGCGAGTACCGGGTCGAGCGCGTCGACATCCTTCACGACGTCGGCGATTCGTTGAACCCGGCGATCGATATCGGCCAGGTCGAGGGCGGTTTCATCCAGGCGATGGGCTGGCTGACCAGCGAGGAACTCAAGTGGGATGCCAAGGGCCGCCTGCTCAGTGACGGCCCGGCGACCTACAAGATCCCCACCTACGGCGACCTGCCGCCGGTGTTCAACGTCAAGCTGCTCGAGGGCCATCCCAATTCGCAGGCCAGCATCTACCGCTCCAAGGCGGTCGGCGAGCCGCCGTTCATGCTCGGCATCTCGGTGTGGTCGGCGCTGCGCGATGCGCTGTCCAGCTTGAGCGATTACCGCCAGTCGCCGCGCCTGGACACGCCGGCCACCCCGGAACGCGTACTGATGGCGGCGCAAGCGCTGCTTCGTGCGGAGGGCGGTCCGGCCGGGAGCGGTCCGGCCGGGAGCGGTCCGGCCGGGAGCGATTCGGGGTCATGAGCTGGCACGAGGCGCTGCATCGCCTGCAACAGGCCGGCGAGCCCCATGCGTTGGCCAGCGTGGTCGGCGCGGCTGGCTCCACGCCGCGCGAACCCGGCGCCAAGATGGTGATCACCGCCGACGCCGTTCACGACACCCTGGGCGGCGGCAGCTTCGAATACCAGGTGATCGATGCCGCCCGCCAGGCGCTGCGCGGCGAGCCGGCCGGTGGCCCTCGGCTCGAGGCCTTCGCGCTGGGCGCACGCTCGGGACAGTGCTGCGGCGGTTACGTGCATGTGCTGATCGAGGTCTTCGCCGGCACCGGAATGACGGTCGCGGTATTCGGTGCGGGGCATGTCGGCCAGGCCCTGGTGCGGCTGATCGCCCCGCTGCCCTGGCGCGTACTGTGGTTCGACAGCCGCGACGCCGCCTTTCCCGACTGGGCGGCCGCACAAGCTCGGCTGGCATGTCGTCGCAGCACTGATCCGGCGGCTGACGTTGCGGTACTACCGGCGAATGCCCACGTCCTGGTAATGACCCATGACCATGGCGAGGATCGCGCGCTGATCGACGCGCTGCTTACCCGGGGCGATTGTGCCTCTATCGGCCTGATCGGCTCGCGCAGCAAGTGGACGAGCTTTCGCAGCCGGCTGGTCGCGGCCGGCCACGACGCCGGCGCCCTGGCCCGGGTGCGCTGCCCGATCGGCATCCCCGGGGTGCAGGGCAAGCGCCCCTACGAGATCGCCCTCGCCACGACCGCCGAACTGATGACGCTCGCGCCGGCGCACGTCAAGCGCGAGCGGCGTGGTATCGATCCGCAGCGCCTGCGCGAAACGTTCGCCGTCAGCGTTCATTCTTTCACTCCCCCTGGAGACCCTTCATGAGCAATGCCCGTGTCCTGCGCGGCCCCCTGCTGAGCTTCAACGACGACCCCGGCGAGGGCGACACACCGGCCGCCGGCAGCGTGCTGCACATCGAGGATGGCGCACTGTGGCTGGAAGACGGTCGGATCCGCGCGGTCGGCGCCTATGCCGAGATCGCCCCGCGCCTGCCCGCCGACATCGAGCCGGTCGACTACCGCGACAAGCTGATGATGCCGGGCTTCATCGACAGCCACGTGCACTACGTGCAGCTCGACATCATGGCCTCCTACGGCCGGCAACTGCTCGACTGGCTGAACGAATATACCTTCCCCGAGGAATGCCGCTTCGCCGAGCGCGCCCACGCCGAGCATGTCGCCGAGGCCTTCCTCGACGAGACGCTGCGCGTCGGCACCACCACCGCCCAGGTGTTCTGCACCTCGCACCCCGGCTCGGTGGACAGCTTCTTTACAGCGGCCAGGCGTCGCGGCCTGCGCATGCTCGCCGGCAAGGTGCTGATGGATCGTCATGCGCCACAGGCGCTCACCGACACCGCCCAGGGCGGTATCGCCGACAGCGAGCGGCTGATCGCCGACTGGCATGGCAGGGATCGGCTGAGCTATTCGCTGACGCCGCGCTTCGCGCCGACCTCGAGTCGCGAACAACTCGATGCCGTCGGCGGCGTGCTGCGCAACGCGCCGGACATCTACCTGCAGACCCATCTGTCCGAGAATCGCGGCGAGGTCGACTGGGTCGCCGAACTGTTTCCCGAGGCCCACGACTATCTCGACGTCTACGAGCGTCACGGCCTGGTCGGCCCGCGCAGCACCTTCGCCCACGGCATCCACCTGTCGATGGACGAACGCCGTCGCCTCGCCGCGGCGGGCGCCAACGTGGCCTTCTGTCCCACCTCGAACCTGTATCTGGGCAGCGGGCTGTTCGACCGCCACGCCTGCCGCGAGGCCGGGCTGGCGGTTTCGCTGGCCAGCGACGTGGGTGCCGGTACCGACCTTTCGGGCTTCGCCACGCTCAAGGCCGCCTACCAGGTCGGCCAGTTGCTCGATCAGCCGCTCACCGCCTGGCAGGGGTTCTACCGGCTGACGCTGGGCAACGCCCGCGCCCTGCATCTCGATGAGCATATCGGGCGTTTGCGCGAAGGCGCCGAAGCGGACCTGGTGGTCCTCGACCCGCGTGCAACGCCGCTGCTCTCGCGACGCACCGCACGCACCGAAACGTTGGCCGAGCGGCTTTTCGCGCTGATGATTCTCGGCGACGACCGCGCCGTGCACGCCACCTGGGCCAACGGCCGTTGCGTGCATCAACGCGAGGCATGAGGCACCCGCCGGTCAAGTGCCATCACGAAACAGGCCCGCCGATTGGCGGGCCTGTCGCTTCATGGGTCGCAGCGTGAGCGTGACCGCTCGATTTAGAGCGCGTCGATGCGGGCCAGCAGGTCGAGGCGCCGCGCGTCGTCCATGTACGCCACTTCGACGGCATTGCGCGCCAGTGCCTTGAACACCGTTGCGTCCCAGCCGAACGCCTCGTGGCAGGCCAGATAGTTGTCGAGCACGCCACCGCCGAAATACGCTGGATCGTCGGAATTGACGGTCAGCTTGAGCCCGGCATCGAGCAGCGCCGGCAGTGGGTGATCGGTCATCCCATCGACCACCTTGAGGCGCACGTTGGACAGCGGACAGACGGTCAGCGGGAGCTGCGCCTCGCGCAGTCGCGCGACCAGTTCGGGGTCTTCGAGGCAGCGCACGCCGTGATCGATGCGCCCGACATCGAGGCTATCCAGCGCTTCGCGGATGTAGCTCGCCGGGCCCTCTTCGCCGGCGTGGGCGACCCGCGCCAGGCCCAGGTCGCGGGCGCGGGCGAAGACCTCGGCGAACTGGCCGGGCGGATTGCCGCTCTCGGCGCTGTCGAGCCCCACCGCGTCGATCAGCTCGAGATAGGCATTGGCCTGCTCGAGCACCTGCATGGCCTCCTCCGCCGGCCGGTCGCGTAGAAAGCTCATGATCAGCGCGGTCGACAAATCGAGTTCACGGGCGGCGCGGCGCATCGCCCGGCGCAGGCCCTCGATCTGGGTCGCCAGACTCACTCCGCGCAGCAGGTGCGCCTGAGGGTCGAAGGAGAGTTCGACATGCACCACGCCCTCGGCGTGGGCACGGCGGAAATAGGCCATCGCCAGGTCGTCGAAATCGTCGACGCTGCGCAATACCGCCATGCCTTGATAGTACAGATCGAGAAACGACTGAAGATCGTCGAAGGCGTAGGCATCGCGTACCGCCTCGACCGACTCGTAGGCCAGCGACACGCCATTGCGCTCGGCCAGCTCGAACATCAGCTCGGGCTCCAGCGACCCCTCGATATGCAGGTGCAACTCGGCCTTGGGCAGGGATTTCAACCAATCGCGCATAGCGAACTCCCGAAACGTTGTTTGCTTATCTTGCCCGAGTTGACCGTTTGCGCAAAGTCATTCGCTAGCTCGCCCGGCGATCAGTTCGATGGCCTTGGTAGTGCCCGGAAGGCCTTCGTCGGCGTGCGCCAGAAATACCACGCTGCGCCCCTCCAGCCAGCGATCCAGACGTTCGGCGATGCGCGCCGCCGTCGAGGCATCGAGGCCGCTGAAAGGCTCATCGAGGACCACCAGCTCGGGCTCCTTGAGCAGCACGCGCGCCAGCGCAATGCGCCGTGCCTGGCCCCCCGAGACCTGGCGACCCGACTCCCCGACCCAGGTATCCAGCCCCTCGGGCAACGCTTGCGCCCAATCGGCCAGATCGACGACGTCGAGTGCGCGCCATAGGGCCGCCTCGTTCGCGTCGGGGTCGGCCAGGCGCAGGTTGTCCGCCAGGCTGGCCTGGAACAGCTCGCTGTGCTGGGTCAGGTAACCGGTTCGGGCGCGCAACGCGCTCAACGGCATGTCGCGTAGATCGACACCATTGAGCGTTATCCTGCCCGCCGAAGGGTCGATCTGCCGGACCAGCAGTTGACCGAGCGTCGACTTGCCGGCGCCCGATGCGCCCAGCACGGCCAACCGCTCGCCGGGATCGAGGCGCAGCGTCAGTGCATCCAGTGCCAAGGCGAGCGCGCCGGGGTAGCGCACGCTAACCGCATCAAGCGCGACTGCCGGCGTGCCGGCCGGCGCATCGAACGGCGCTTCGGCTTCGCGCAAGGCACTCTGTCGACCCGCCAACTCGTTGAGGCGGCGTGCCGCGGCGCGGGTCGCACCCAGTTGGGTGAATGCCTGGGGCAAGCCGCCCAGTGCCTCGTTGAGCGCCAATACCGCCAGCGGCATCATCACCATCACCGCGCCGCTGATGCGCCCGGCGACCTCGGCGTGCGCCGCCAGCCACAATGCCAGTACCACGCACAGGCCGACCACCAGATTGGCCAGTGCGTTGCCCAGCGCCTGGCGACTGGCGAGCCGGCGCTGATCGGCGTAAAGCGTCGTTTGCTCATCGATCAACGCTTGGCGGTGACTGGCCAACGTGCCGTAGCAGCGCAGTTCGGACAATCCCTGGATCTGCTCGATGACCCGCCCGCGCAGACGGTCCTGACTGGCCACCCGACGCCGCGCCGGGGCCATGCCGAGCCACGCCTGACCGACCACCAGCCATAGCCACAGCGCGCCCAGCGGGATCATTACTGCCAGCGCGATGCCCGGCACGAAACAGGCCAGTAGCGCCCCGACCCCGCCGATCGCCAATGCCGCCACCAACGGCGGCGCCAGCAGGCGCAGATAGAGTCCATCGAGAGTATCGATGTCGGCGGTGAGCCGATTGAGCCACTCCGAGGCGCGCAGTTGCGATAGCGTTCGCCCGTCGAGCCGGGTGAGAACCGAGAACATCCCGGCGCGCAGTTCGGCCAGGACCCGCAGCACGGTGTCGTGGTTGTAGAGCCGTTCGCAGTAGCGCGCCACCGTGCGGGTCACCGCGAATAGACGGATGCCAGCCCCCGGTACGTAGACGTCCAGCGTGGCCGCAGCCCCGGCGGCGAGCAGTACACCGGTCACCGCCGTGGCGGTGATGAACCAGCCCGACAGCGCCAGCAGACCGATACCCGCAGCGACGGTCAGCGCCATCAGCAGCGCACCGGCGCCCAATCGCCAGCGACGCCGGCCCAGGCGCCGCAACCAGGGGGCGAAATCGTCGCGCAGCGAGGGTTCAGAGCTAGGCGTCATGACCGATCTCCCGTCGCCGGGCCTGGTGGGTCAGTTCGATACGCCGCCCGGCCATGCTCATCAGCGCCTGCTGATGGGTCGCGACGACCACCGTGGCGCCGCTCGCCATCAGCTCGCGCAGGCCTTCGATGACCAGCCCCTGGGTCTCGCTGTCGAGGCTCGCCGTGGGCTCATCGAGCAGCACCAATGGTGCGCGCGAGAGAAACACCCGAGCCAGCGCCAGGCGCTGGCCCTGGCCGCCGGAAAAGCCGTAGCCGCGCTCGCCGAGCGGCGTTGCCAGGCCCAGCGGCAAGGCATCGACCAGCTCGCCCAGCCCGGCGCGCCGGATGGCCGCCCATAGCTCGGCATCGCTGGCCTGGGGGGCGGCCAAGCGCAGGTTGTCGGCCAACGTGCCCTGGATGAGCCACGCTCGCTGGTCCATCCAGGCGATACTGTCCGCCCCGCCGAACGACGCCCGATCGATCGTCACCTCGCCGTCTTCGGCATCGATGAAGCCGGCCAGCAACTGCAGCAGGCTCGATTTGCCGCTGCCCGACGGTCCGACCAGCGCGACGCACTCGCCGGGGGCAATCTCGAGATCGATCGGCCCCAGCACCCGGCCACGGCCGGGATGAGCGATCGTTACCCCGCGCAATGCGATATGCGCGCCGCGGCCTTCTGCGGCGTCACGCGGCTCGGTAGAGGTTCCTGCACCGTGGTCGTGGCCCTCGGGTAGCGGCTCCTTGAGCAGCTCGAGCAGGCCGTCGGCGGCTCCCAGCGCGGCGGCGCGATCGTGATAATGCTGCGACAGCGTGCGCAGCGGCTGGAAGAACTCCGGCGCCAACAGCAGTACGAACAGGCCGCTGAACAGGGTCAGCGCATCGGCGGGGCCGAATGCGATGTAGCCGAGCAGACCGAAGCCGATGTAGATCGCCACCATGGCGATCGCCACCGAGGCGAAGAACTCGAGCACCGCCGACGACAGAAACGCCAGGCGCAGCGTGCGCAGGCTACGCCGACGATAATCGTCGGCGGCGGCGTGCACTTCATTGATGCTGTCGGCGGTACGGTTGAACAGTTGCAGCGTGGTCACCCCGCGCACCCGGTCGAGAAAGTGCCCCGCCAGCCGGGTCACGGCGACGAACTGCTCGCGGTTGAGACGCTCGGCGCCCATTCCCACCAGTGCCATGAACAGCGGAATCAAGGGCGCCGCCAGTAGCAGCAGCAGTGCCGCCAGCCAGTCGAGCGAAGCCACCACCGCCAGGATCACCGGCGGCAGGATCGTCGTCAGGCGCATCTGTGGCAGAAAGCGCGCGAAGTAACCATCCAGCGCCTCGACCTGCTCGACCAGTTGCTGGCCGAGCCCCGCCGAATGACGATCGCCGAGCCGTACCGGGCCCAGCGCGGCGAGATGATCGAGCAGCTCGCCGCGCACCCGGGCGCGGATTCGCAGGCTGGCCTCGGCGCCGGCGCGCTCCTGAACCCATTGCGCCACGGCTCGCAGCACCAGCACGCCGACCAGGCCAGAAAACGCCGGCCACAGCGCCGCCGGCGCCGTAGCACTGGTCACCAGTTGATCGATCGCCCAGGCCAGCAGGCCCATCTGCACCACCGTACAGAGCCCCGCCAGGATACCTGCGGCACCCGCCAGACCCAGCCAGCCACGGACGCCACCCGACAGTTCGCGAAGCCAGCGCCGGTTGGTGAGCTGTGGGTCCAGCGCGCCGCGCCGCCCGCCGGAGCGTTCAATGTCCGCTTGTACGCTCAATGATAACCTTCGCCGACCCGCACCTTGCCGCGGAAGACCCAGTAGGACCAGGCGGTATAGCCCAGGATGATCGGGATTACGAACAGCACCCCGACCAGCAGGAACAGCTGCGACTCAGGAGCCGAGGCTGCGTCCCACAGGGTGTAATTCGGCGGCACGACATACGGCCAGCGACTCACCAGCAGCCCCAGGTAGGTGAAGATGAACAGCCCCATGGTGGTCACGAACGGCAGGATGTCGCGCTCGTGCTTGACGCCCCACCAGATCAGCGCCGCGCAGCCCAGCGCCAGCGCCGGCAGCAGCCAGATGATCTCCAGGTGGTTGAACCAGCGCGCCCAGACATCGGCGTTGATGAAGGGCGTCCACAGGCTGACCACCACGAATACCGCGAGCACCGCCAGCAGCAGCTTGACGACCAGGCCACGCGCCCAGCGCTGGATGTGACCTTCGGTCTTCATTGCCACCCAGGTCGCGCCGAGCAGCGCGAAACCGGCCAGCATCCCCAGGCCGGTGAGCACCGAGAACGGCGTCAGCCAATCGAAGGCACCACCGGTGTAGACCCGATTCTGGGTCTCGAAGCCCTGGATGTAGGCGCCTACTACCGCTCCCTGGGCGAAGGTGGCGACCGCCGAACCGCCGGCGAAAGCGGCGTTCCACCACTTCTTGGAGCTACGCGCCTTGAAGCGGAACTCGAAGGCGATGCCACGGAAGATCAATCCCGCCAGCATCAGGAATACGCCGAGGTAGAGCGCCGGCAGCAGGATCGTATAGACCAGCGGAAAAGCGCCGACCAACCCCGCGCCACCGAGCACCAGCCAGGTCTCGTTGCCGTCCCAAATCGGCGCTACGGAATTCATCATCACGTCGCGCGCCTCTTCGTCCGGGGCGAACGGAAAGAGCAGGCCCACGCCCAGGTCGAAACCGTCCATCAGCACGTACATGATGATGCCGAAGGCGATGATCGCGGCCCAGATCAACGAGAGATCGATAGTTCCCATGGTTTCAGCTCCTGGAGGCGGCGTTGGGGTCTTGATACTGGCCGTCGTCGAACGGCACGTGGGAAGCCGACATCGGGCGCATGGCGCGGGTCACGTCCTGTATGTCGCCCTCGACCATGCCCTGACGGATCACCCGGCCCAGATAATAGATACCGGCGACGAACACCACGGCATAAACGAGGATGTAGCCGATCAGGGTGGTCAGCGCCATCCAGCCGGTGAGCGACGGCGTCACCGCCTCGGCCTGGGTCATCACCCCATAGATCAGCCAGGGAGCACGCCCCGTCTCGGTGACGAACCAGCCGGCGGTCACGGCGATGAACGGCGAGACGGCCATCAAGCGCAGCCCCTGCAGGAAGAAGCGGTTGTGGTAGACCCGACCGCCACGACGCAGCAGCAGGCCGGCTACGGCGAAGGCGATCATCAACACGCCCAGCCCGACCATGATGCGAAACGAGTAGAAGGTGATCCACACCGGCGGCTGCTGGTCGCGGGGGATCTCGTTGAGCCCCGGTAGCTCGCCATGCGGGTCGTGGGTGAGGATCAGGCTCGCCAGATTGGGAACGCCCACCGCGAAGTGATTGGTCTGGTTGGCCTGGTCCGGAATGGCAAACAGCAACAGCGGCACCGACGACTCGGTATGCCAGATGCCTTCGATGGCCGCGATCTTGCTCGGCTGATGCTCGAGCGTGTTGGTGCCGTGGAAGTCACCGATGATCGCCTGGGCCGGGGTCGCGAACAGCAACAGCCACAGCGACATCGACAGCGCCTTGCGATTGGCCTCGACGTCATGGCCGCGCAGCAGATACCAGGCGCTGACCCCGCAGACCACGAAGCCGCCGGTCAGAAACGATGCCAGCACCATGTGCAGGAAGCGATACGGGAACGATGGATTGAAGATCGCCTCGACCCAGGACGTCACATGGACCATGCCTTCGCGCATCTCGTAACCGGCGGGAGTCTGCATCCAGCTATTGGCCGCGAGGATCCAGAACGATGAGATGAGGGTACCCAGGGCGACCATGATCGCCGCGAACAGATGCACCTTGGGCGATACGCGCTCGCGCCCGAACAGCAGCACGCCGAGAAAGCCGGCCTCGAGGAAGAACGCCGTGACCACCTCGTAGCTGAGCATGGGACCTATGAAGTTCGAGGCCGCCTGGGAGAAGTTGCTCCAGTTGGTGCCGAACTGGAAGGCCATGACGATGCCCGATACCACTCCCATGCCGAACACCACCGCGAAGACCTTGGTCCAGAACTCCGCCAATCGCTCCCAAGCCGGGTTGCCGGTCTTGACCAGCAGGCCGTAGAGCAGCGCCAGGTAGGATGCCAGGCCGATCGTGAAGACCGGGAAGATGGCATGAAAGGTTACGACAAACGCGAATTGCAATCGCGACAGGATGACCGGATCAAGTTCCATGTCTACTCCTAATCCATCCGAAGTCAGGACCGTCGTCGATGCGGCATCGCCGCGATCCCCATTAACCCAACCTTGCAGCCGGTCGCCGCGCATTGCTGCGACTCACCACAGGTTAGCCAACCAGACATTCATTGCGAGCCTCGGAAACCGCCAATCATCTCTGGAGCGACTTCATGATACGCCCGCCGAGAGGCCGACTTAAGTCTTACCGGGCGCGTCCAGTTGCCGCAGATCAAGAACGCGGCGATTTGTCTGGAATCGGCCAAACGCGCAAGCGCCTGCGCCGATTCGTTCCGATGCGAAGTTGAAGCCCGCAGGGCCCGGCGCAAGGAGTGGCTGGCGGGAAGGCTGGTGTCGCCCCGATTGATCAGACCATTTCGCTACTAATCAGATAAGCGTTGTAGGCCAGGTAGACGAGCAGCAGCGCGCCGCCCTCGAAGCGATTGATCCGCCCCTGGCGCTGGCGCCAGCCGATGCCGAAGATCAACACCGCAAGCGTCAGCACCGCCATCACCGGCCAGTCACGCAGTATTACCGCGCGCTCGGCGTCGATCGGCGTGATCACGCCGGCCAGTCCCACTACGGCCAGCGTATTGAACAGATTGGAGCCCACCACGTTGCCCAGCACCAGGTCGTGCTCGTTCTTGCGCAACGCGCTGATCGAGGAGGCCAGCTCGGGGAGCGAGGTACCCACCGCGACCACCGTCAGACCGATGACCAGATCGCTGACGCCGAACGCCTGGGCGATCTGCACCGCCCCCCAGACCAGTAGCCGCGAACTGACGATCAATACCACCAGGCCCACGAGCGTCCAGAGGATACCGGTTCGCAGCGTCATGGGATGCTCTGCAAGCGAGGCCTCGGTGCCCACCCCCAGGGCATCGCTGGAAGCACTCCGGGCGCGCCAGATACTGAATCCCATGAACAGGATCAGCAGGATCAGCAGCAGCAGGCCATCGAGGCGCGAAACCTGGGCGTTGAGCAGCAGCCAACCGGAAATCAAGGTGATGACGCCCAGCAGCGGCAACTCCTGCCGAATGACCTGCGAATGCACCGTCAGCGGACTGAGCAGCGCCACGAGACCGAGAATCAGCCCGATATTGGTAATGTTCGAGCCGTAGGCATTACCCAGCGCCAGCCCCGGATTGCCCTGCCAGGCAGCGAGCGTCGAGACCATCATCTCGGGGGCCGAGGTGCCGAAACCGATCACCAGAATACCGATCAACAGCGACGGCAGGCCCAGATGCCCCGCCGTGGCGGCCGCGCCGTCGACGAAACGATCGGCACTCCATACCAGCAATACCAACCCCAGAACGACAGCCCCGATTGCAAGTAACAAGCTCGCCTCCATTAGTGATCGTATGATTGCCCCCGGCACCCGTGGACGCTCGGCGGCATGATGCCCGAGTTGTCCCAACAGGACCAGCGCCCGGCCCGGTTCCCTGCAGGGGGCGCCCTGCTCATGCCGAGCCGCACTACTTCAAGGCGGCAAGCGATGAACGCTGTTCGACCGCAGACACTAAGCGGTTACACTGGTGCGCATGGATGAGAATACTAATCGCCACAGGACGCTGATGCGGTGACCGCCGACTTGCAACCGCCCGATACGCTGCCGGACACCGAAACCAGCTCACCACGCCAGAGCCGGCGCCGGCTGCGTGCTTGCCACGAGTGCGACTGGCTGGTGGCGCTGCCGCCGCTGAGCCCGGGGCAGAAGGCGGACTGTCCGCGCTGTGGGCATGTTCTCGCCCTGCGTCACAACCGTCCGGCTCAGCGCAGCCTGGCGCTTTCGCTAGCGGCGCTGGTCGCGCTGATCGTCGCGTTGTCCTTCCCCTTCATCAGTTTCGAAGTCAGCGGTATCAGCAATCGCATCGAACTGGCCCAGACCGTACGCAGCCTGGCCGGCTACGACCAACCATTGGTAGCGATCTGCGTGGCGCTGAGCGTCGCCGTGCTGCCGGCCCTCTATCTCGGCTGCGTCGCCTGGCTGCAGGTCGGCCTGCTGAGCCGCGAGCCGCTGCCCTTCAGCCGCGGCATCGCACGCTCACTGAGCCATCTGCATCCATGGATGATGGCCGACGTGTTCATCATCGGCGCGCTGGTCAGCCTGATCAAAGTTGCCGGGCTCGCCGAAGTCAGTCTGGGCGTCTCGTTCTGGGCCTTCTGCCTGTTTGCCATCCTGCTGTTGCTGACCACGCAATCGATCGACAACGATTGGATGTGGTTCTCGCTGGCCGGCGAACCGCTCGCGCCCGAACACAGTCGCACCGGAGCCCCGGCCGCCGAGCAGGGCCTGGCCGGTTGCCAGACCTGCGGCCTGGTCAACGCGCTGGATGCCAACGGGCACGGACGCTGCCGCCGCTGTGGCGAAGCGTTGCATGCGCGACAGCCGCGGAGCCTGCAGCGTACCTGGGCGCTGCTCGTCGCGGCGACGATCATGTATCTGCCGGCCAATATCTATCCGATCATGACCACCACCCATCTCGGTGAAGACAACCCATCGACGATCATCGGTGGTGTTATCCAGCTCTGGCAGATGGGCTCCTATCCGGTCGCCACGGTCATCTTCGTCGCCAGCATTCTGGTGCCGGTCGGCAAATTGCTCGCGCTCGGCTGGCTGTGCATCGCCGTGCGCCGTAGCGGCGGCTATCACCGCACCGTGCGGACCCGGCTCTACAGGCTGACCGAATTCATCGGCCGCTGGTCGATGGTCGACGTCTTCGTGGTAGCAATCCTGGTCGCCCTGATCCGCGCCGGCACCTTAATGTCGGTCACTCCGGGACCGGCCGCACTGGCTTTCGCCTCGGTCGTGGTGCTCACCATGCTCGCCGCCCTCACTTTCGATCCGCGCCTGCTGTGGCAGCCGCCCGTTCCCGCCAAGGAATCCCCACATGCCTGAAGCGCATCGCGCCCAACGTCATGCACAGTCGCGCATCTCCCCAATCTGGATCGTACCGCTGGTGGCGGTACTGATCGGTCTGTGGCTGGTCTATGACAACGTCAGCCGGCGAGGCCCCGAGATCACCCTGGAGATGCCCACAGCGGAAGGCATCGAAGCCGGCAAGACGCTGATCAAGACGCGCAACGTCGAGGTCGGCCGGGTCGAGAGCGTACGCCTATCGGAGGATCTCTCGCATACCGTGGTTACCGCCCGCATGAGCGAGGATGCCGAGCGCATGCTCAATACCGGCAGCCGTTTCTGGGTGGTCAAGCCGCGTATCGGGCGCGAGGGCATCAGCGGCCTGAACACCGTGCTGTCCGGGGCCTATATCCAGTTGCAACCCGGCCAGAGCGAGGAACCGCAATACCACTTCACAGTCCTCGAGCAGCCACCGGTCGCGCCGCCCGGCGCCAAGGGTGTGCGCATCAATCTGGTCAGCCAGTTGGGCAGTTCGCTGCGGGTCGGCGATCCGGTCACCTACCAGGGCTTCACCGTGGGTCGTGTCGAGGATGCCTCGTTCGATCCGCAGGATCGGGAAATGCACCATCGCCTGTTCATCGAATCGCCCTACGATGTGCTGATCACCGAGGCCACCCGCTTCTGGTCGGCCTCGGGCATCAACGTCAAGCTCAATTCCGAGGGCGTCAGCGTCCAGCTCGAATCGCTGGAAGCCGTGGTCGGCGGCGGCGTGACCTTCGGCATCCCCGAGGACATTCCTCCGGGAGCCAAGGCCGCACCGGACAGTACCTATACGCTCTATGCCAATGAGGAAGACGCCCTGCAGGGCACCTACAATCGCAATCTCGAATACGTGCTGCTGGTCGACGACACCGTACGCGGCCTGTCGAAGGGCTCGCCGGTCGAATACCGTGGGGTGCGTGTCGGTACGGTGGTCAGCGTGCCTTGGCGTTTCACGGCGCCGCAGCCGAACACGCGTCAGCGCTTCGCGATCCCGGTGTTGATCCGCATCGAACCGCAGCGCCTGACCCTTGACGACCAGCCGGTGAATCTCGAGGAATGGAAGCAACGTTTCACGAAAATGTTCGACTATGGCCTGCGCGCCTCGCTTAAGGCCGGTAACCTGCTAACCGGGGCCCTGTTCGTCGACCTCAATTTCAACAAGGAGCTGGCCGGCGAATACACTCCGGAAACCTTCGAGGAGCGTACCGTATTCCCGACCACCTCGGGCGGCTTCGCCCAGATCGAGCAGAAGGTCTCCAACCTGCTCGACAAGCTAAACGAACTGCAGGTCGAGCCGATCCTCGACAAGCTCGATCGCACCATGGCCACCTCGCAGGCGACGCTCGAGGAAGTCCGCGCGAGTGCCCAATCGCTCAGGGCCATGCTCAACGATCCGGCGACGCGCGAAATACCCGGCAATATCAACGAGTCGCTGGAACAGTTGCAGCGCACACTCGAGGGTCTTTCGCCCGATTCGCCGGCCTACCGTGAACTCAACGGTACGCTGCAGAGCATCGAGAAGCTGGTACGCCAGTTGCAGCCTTTGGCCGAAACGCTCGGCGAGAACCCCAACGCGCTGATCTTCGATCGCAGTCCGGGGCCTGATCCGGTACCGCAGGCACCGAAGCGCTGAATCCGAAGGCCAGGTCAAGGAGGAAAGATATGACACGACAACGCAGGACGCTGATGGCTGGCGCACTACTTGCCCTGGTTGCCCTGGCGGGCTGCGCGGGCTCGCCGACCACCGAACGCTATACCCTGCCGTCACCGGCGAATGGCGCCGCGTCCGGCGTGGTTACGTCCAGCGATATGGCAACAATGGCGGACTATAGCCTGGTCATCGATCAGGTGAGCGTAGCCGGCTATCTCGACGAACCGGGCATCGTGCTGCAACCCGACGCGATTCGCCTGCGCCAGGCCAGCAACCATCAATGGGCCGAGGCGCTCGGCCAGCAGCTCAGTCGCGGCCTGCGTCAGCGGCTCGCCACCGAACTTCCCGACACCCACATCCTCATGGGCGGCAATCCGCCCGAAGCCATGCATCTGCGGGTCTACGTCGAGCAGTTTCAGGGGCACTACGAAGGCGTGGGCATGGCCAGCGGTTACTGGCAACTGCGAGGGGCAAAGGGCGATCTACTGCTCGAGCGCGGCTTCTCGGCCAGTACCCCGCTCGCGGAGGATGGTTACCCGGCGCTGGTGCGTGCGCTGGGGGCAAGCTGGGACAAGGTCGCGGCGGGCTTCGCCGCGCAAATTCGCCGACTGCGCGCGGCGGGCGCAGGCGATTAGCGGCGGCCCAGAGGCGACCGTCACTCGTCTTCGGAAGCCAGCTGGCCACGCAGCCGGGCCACGGCCTGGCTGTGCAACTGGCAGACCCGCGACTCGCTGACGCCGAGTACCGCGCCGATCTCCTTGAGGTTGAGCTCTTCCTGGTAATACAGCCCCAGCAGCAGCTTCTCGCGTTCCGGCAGCTTGTCGATGGCCGCGACCAGACGCGCGCGCTGCTCGCCACTGGCCAGCGCATCGAAAGGCGACTTCGGCGACGATTCGCCCGCCTCCGGCTCGCCACCCTCCTCGACCAGATCTTCGAAGCCGAGCAGATGGCCACCGTTGGTATCGGCCAGCCGCTGATGGTATTCACTGAGACTCAGCGACAGATAGTCGGCAATTTCGCGCTCGTCGGCGGGACGTCCGAGCTGTTGTTCGAGGCGACGGATAGCCTCGTCGATCTCGCGAGCGTTACGCCGCACGCTACGCGGCACCCAGTCGCGGCTGCGCAGCTCATCGATCATCGATCCGCGTATGCGCTGGCTGGCGTAGGTGGTGAAGCTCGCCCCCTGGTCAGCGTTATAGCGTCCCAGAGCATCGAGCAAGCCGACCATACCGGCCTGGATCAAGTCATCGAGATCAACACTGGCCGGCAGCCTTACCTGCAGCGCCAGCGCCTGGCGCCTGACCACAGGCAGATACTGGTCGAGCAAAGCATGCTGATCGATTTTACCTTGTGCCGTATACATTCCGCGTCTGGGACCTGTGTGACCGAGGCAGCACGGGACGGCTGCCGATAATGGAATTATTACTCCGAGCCGTCCCTCACCAAGCGATGAATACCTCGCTTCGTGAAAGGTTATTCAAGCTTTTAGCGAGGCTCTTTGCCTCAGCGCCCGGCTTTTCGCTTATCTGTAGTTGACGATCAATTGCAGGCCTTCGACCCGCAGCGGCGCCGAGGAACGCGCCGATTCAGGCAGGCGAAAACGCACCACGAAGGGCCCCGAGGCGGTCAGCCCGGCCAGGGCCTCGCTTTGCCCGCGAGGCGTGATCAGTCGCAGGCAGCGCTGCGGATGGCATAACCGGGCTTCCAGGCGTGCCGTGCCCGGCGGCGAGGTAAACCGCCAACTAATCGAAGTGATCTCGCCATCCGCCGGCGCCGCAGGAGCTTGAATCGGTTGCGAAGCGACCTCGCGCCCCGGCGTGAACAGCCTGACGCTCGGCGCCTCGCCGACCCAGCTACCGGCCGCCCCGGCCCTGGCGACCGGAGCGAACGCACTCGCTATCCCCAGGCTCGTCAGCGCGACGCCCGAAAATCGCAGCAGGCCGCGCCACGGCGCGGAGCGAACGTTCAACGTTGCTCCTCGGGCGGGAGCCGCCGCGGCCGCCGCGGCTGCGGGACTATCCAGAGCTCGAAGCCCAGAAACTCGGCCGCGGCCTGCTGGAGATTGCTCAGCAGGCCGGCCCGCGAGGCAAACGGCGGGTGCACCAGCAGCAAGCGCTTGGGGCCACCACGCTGGGCGAGGCGCTTGAGCGTGCGATAGGCGCGACGAAAGCCATCACCATCGTCGCCTACCCATAGCGCCCAGTGTGCCTGCTGGCTCAGCAATATCGAAAGGTGCGGGCTCTCGACACTGATCGGCACCAACCGCCAGGCTTCGGGGGCGCCGACCCAGCGTTGCCCCTGGGCGTGCCAACGCTGCAGAGCGTCGTGCACCGGTTGCACCACGGCGTTTTCGCCACCTGCCAGACCAACGACCATCAATACCCGCGACGCGGCGGTCCGCGCTTCGGCCGCTGGCGACGTGGTCGCGTCCCCAGGCTCGGCCTGATCGCCGAGTTCGGCCTGCGCCCAACGCCGCAAGCCGGCCGCTTGATCGATCTGACTCACGGCTGATTCCTGTCATCCAGCAACTGGCCACTCGCCAGCAGGAAGGCGTCACGGGCGGTGAACAGATACCACAGCGCCTCGAGCAGCGCCTGGGCGCTGCGCTTGCGACCGCTGCCGAGCATGTTCAGCAACTGGCCGCGGACGTCCACCGCCCAATCGGCCTGTTCCTGATCGAGTCGAATCGCCAGCGAGGCCAATGCGGTGGCGAGCCACACGCGCAGCTCGTCATCCACGCGCATCGCCTGCGACGGCGCCAGCCACTGCCAGGCGCGACGCGCCAGCAGCGGCAGCTCTTCATGGGCCAACTGGGCGGCAAAGGCCGCGAGACTGCTCGCGGCATCGGCCGACGATGTCAGCCAGTAGCGTCGCCCCAGCAAGCGCCCGGTATCCAGGTCGGTCAGGGTGACGAACCAGGCCGTCAGCGAGTCCGGCGAATCGAGCGACACGGCCAGCCGGGCGCTCTGCAGCCGGGCATTGCGTCCACGGTAACGGAATGTCCGGCTCTCGTCGGTCGTGGCGTGGACCTGCAGCGATGCCAGCTTGTGACGCACGCCGTCGACGCTGACCCGGGTATTGGGCTGCGCCATGGCTACCCAGCGCACTCCTGCCGCGTCGAGTTCATGGCGCAGAGCCGCCGGCGGGCAACGCGGCAGCCAATGCTCGCGCAGCGCCAGCCGCTGCGCGGCGTAGCGAAGCTTCTCCGCCTCGCCGGGGGGCTGATGATGCGTCGCCCAGGGCAGTGTCTGCGCCAGCCCTTCGCTGTTGAGCGGCACGGCCGGCAAGTACCAGTCGGTGCCCTTGACCGCGGCTCCACGCGGCCACAGCAGGCCATGGGCCGACTCGGCGCCAAACGCCTCGCCTTCGGCGCCATCGCCGCGCCAGGCCGCCTGCAGGCGCGGCAATTGTTGCTGCTGGGCCTGCAGGGGGTAGCCCAGCCAGGGCCAGGCCGATTCGAGCTGGGCGAAGCCGCCGATCCGCTCGCGCAGGCGGGCGAAAATCGTCGCCAGGTTGCGCCCCTGACCGAACAGGCCGCGCGACAAGGCCTTCCAGCGTTGGGGCGATGTGGATTGCTGCCACTCGAGCGGGTCGCCGCTGAAAGCCGAATCGTCGCCCACCGCCAGAGCCTGGTCGATCAACGCCTGGCTGTCGGCAAGCTGCAAATCCTCGGGCACCTGCTGACCCTGCGAGACGTAATGCAGGCGCAATCCGTGACGGATGGCGATATCGAGCACCGCGCCGAGCCGCGGGGCCTCGTCGACCTTGGTCAGGATCGCCCCGTAGAGCGGCGCGCCCGCGGCGAGCGAGGCCCGCTGATAGGTTTCCACCACCTCGTCGAGGGTCTCGCCGTGACTGGCGGCGTTGAGCAACAGCAGTCGACGGACCGGTCGTGGCGCACCCTGCGTCGATTCGCCGAGCATCGCCACCTGGCCGACCAGGCGCTGGTCGCGCTGGCTCATGCCGACGGTGTCGATGATCACCAGGCGCTTGTCCTCGAGTTGCGCCAGCAACTCGCCGAGCGGCGCGTCGTTGGCCAGCGCATGGACCTCGGCACCCAGCAGCCGGGCATAGATGCGCAACTGCTCGTGGGCGCCGATGCGATAGCTGTCGGTGGTGATCAGCGCGACCCCACCGGCGCCGTGGCGCATGACGTAGCGTGCGGCGAGCTTGGCGGTGGTGGTGGTCTTGCCGATGCCGGTGGGGCCGAGCAGCGCGAACACGCCGCCCTGATCGAGCAGACCGGCTTCGTCCTCGAGCACCTCGAGGCGCCCGCTGAGTTGGCGCTGCAACCAGGCGGCGGCCTGGGCAGGATCGCCATGGACCAGCTCGCCGGGCAACGCATCGAGCAGCTCGCGAGCCAACGCATTGCCGAAACCGGCATTCTGCAACTGGCGGTTGAGCCGGTGACGGTTGTCCTCTTCGCTCGTCGCGGGTTCCAGGCGGGCCTGCTGATCGACCAGCATCGAGCGCAGATCCTGCATTTCGCCGAGCAGGCGTGCGCTGAAGGCAGCGAAGTCGCCTTGCTGTTCGCCGCCCTGACCGCCCGCGGTTGGCGGGGGCGTGGCGGGCGACAACGAAGGCGGCGGCGCGGGTGGCGGCTGGACGGGCTGAGACTGAGGGGCATAGGCCCGCGCGGCGCTGCGTGCCGCGCCGGCCTGCGGTTCACGGGGCGCGCTTTGCCGTTCGATGGGCAGTGCGTCCGCGGACCCGGGCTCTTCCGCCAGGGCCAGGATCTCGACCCCGGCATCGACACGGCGATTGGCCAGGATCAGGGCGTCTTCACCCAACGCGGCGCGCACCTGGCGCATCGCGTCGCGGCTATTGGCGCCTATAAAACGTCTAACGCTCATCAACGGCCTCCGACCAGCGTCGTTACTCGAATCGTACGGTCATCCGGAATCTCGGCCTGCGACATCACCACCAGATGGCGCAGGCGGCGACGCAGGAAGCGCGCCAGCAACGGGCGCAGCGACGGCGTCACGACCAGCACGGTCGGCTCGCCCAGCGCTTCCTGACGGGCCAACCCGGCTTCGGTCTGCTTCATCAGCGTGTCGGCCAGTCCGGGCTCGATCGCCCCGCCGCCGTTCATCGCCTGGCTGAGCACCTGCTCCAAGTTGGCATCCAGGCCAATCACATGCAATTCGCTGTTACCCGGGAACCACTGTTGGGTGATCGCCCGTCCCAATGCCATACGCACCACCGAGGTCAGGTCGTGGACATCGCTTTGCGCGGTGGCGTGCTCGGCCAGGGTATCGAGGATGGTGCGCATGTCGCGAATCGAGACCTCCTCTTCGAGCAGGTTCTGCAACAGCCGTTGCAGGATGGTCAGCGACACCAGCTTGGGCACCACGTCCTCGACCAGCGCCTTGTTGTCCTCGCCCAGCTTGTCGAGCAACTGCTGAGTCTCGTGGCGTCCCAGCATGTCGCCGGAGTGCTCGTGCAGCAGATGATTGAGATGGGTCGCCACCACCGTACCGGCATCGACCACGGTATAGCCATAGATCTGGGCCTGTTCACGCTGACTGCCATCGATCCATACCGCCGGCAGGCCGAACGCCGGATCCTCGGTCGCCGCACCCTCGAGATGGCCGGAAACCTGCCCCGGATCGATCGCCAGCCACTTACCGGGATACGCCTCGGCGCGCCCGACCTCGACGCCCTTGAGAGTAATCACGTAATGGTTGGGGCCGAGCTCCAGGTTGTCGCGGATATGCACCACCGGCGGCAGGAAGCCGACTTCCTGGGCGAACTTCTTGCGCACACTCTTGATCCGTCCCAGCAGTTCGCCATCCTGGCGATGGTCGACCAGCGGGATCAGCCGATGACCGACCTCGAGGCCCAGGGTATCGACCAGTTGAACATCGTCCCAACTGGCTTCGGGCACTTCGGGTGTCGTGACCGGTTGCTTGTTGACGACCTCCTCGGCGAGTTTGTTCTCACGATGGCGAATCATCCACCAGGCCAGGCCGCCGAGCGCCACGCTGAACAGCAGGAATACGAAGTTGGGCATGCCCGGAACCAGACCCAGCAGGCCCATCACGCACGCCGACAGGATCAGCACGTGCGGATTGCTGAACAGCTGGCCCATCATCTGCTGGCCGACATCCTGCTCGGTGTTGACCCTTGAGACGGTGACGCCCGCCGCGGTCGAGATCACCAGCGCCGGGATCTGCGCGACCAGGCCGTCGCCGATGGTCAGCAAGGTATAGGTCCGCGCGGCGTTGGCGAAGCCCATGTCATGCTGCAGCATGCCGATCAGCAGCCCGCCGATCAGGTTGACGACCATGATGATCAAACCGGCCACGGCGTCACCGCGCACGAACTTGCTGGCACCGTCCATCGAGCCGTAGAAATCGGCTTCCTGGGCGACCTCGCCGCGCCGTTTCTTGGCGTCTTCCTCGCCGATCAGACCGGCGTTGAGGTCGGCATCGATGGCCATCTGCTTGCCGGGCATGGAATCGAGGGTGAAACGCGCGCCGACCTCGGCGATACGACCGGCACCCTTGGTGATGACCATGAAGTTGATGATCACCAGGATCAGGAACACCACCAGCCCCACCGCGAAATTGCCGCCGATCAGGAACTCGCCGAAGGCCTCGATAACCTTGCCCGCCGCATCGCCCCCCGAATTGCCCTCCATCAGCACCACCCGCGTCGAGGCGACGTTGAGCGACAACCGCAACAGCGTGGTGAACAGCAGCACCGCCGGAAAGGCCGCGAAATCAAGTGGCTTGCTGGTGAACATGCTGACCAGCAGCACCATGATCGACAACGCTATGTTGAAGGTGAAGAACATATCCAGGGCGAACGGCGGCAGCGGCAGGATCATCATCGACAGGATCATGATGATCAGCACCGGCCCGGCCAGCAGCTTCATGGGGACGTTGCCCAGCCAGTTCTGGCCCAGGGTATTCATCAGGTTCATCGCGTTTCCTCGTGGGAAGAGGCATCGTTGGGGCTGTCCGCCATGTCAACGGGTACTTGGATATCGCGCGGCGGTTCGGGCATGTCGCCCCCTTCCTGGCGCACCTGGCGAAGGCGAAACGCCCACGCCAGTACTTCGGCGACTGCCGTGTACAGATCGGCCGGAATTTCCCGGTCGAGATCGACGTGTCGGTACAGCGCCCGCGCCAGCGGCGGGGCTTCCAGGCGCGGGATCCGATTCTCGTCGCCGATCTCGCGAATACGCGCGGCCACCGCATCGGCGCCCTTGGCGACGACCCGCGGAGCGCCCATCTCGCTGTCGCGATAACTCAGCGCGACCGCATAATGCGTGGGATTGGTGACGATCACGTCGGCTTCGGGCACCTTGCTCATCATGCGCCCGCGTGCCATGGCCTGCTGCTGCTGGCGAATGCGGCCCTTGACCTGCGGGTCGCCCTCGGATTCCTTGTGTTCCTTCTTGATCTCGTCCTTGGTCATGCGCAGCTGCTTGTTGTGACTCCACAACTGGTAAGGCACGTCGATCATGATCACCACCACCAGCGACAGCACGATCAGCCCGCAGCACATCGCCGCCAGCTGCATGGCGTGATAGAGCGCCTGCTGGATCGGCTGGTTCATCAGCCCCAGGAATTCGTTGCGCTTGTACCACAGGAAGACGAACGCCACGCTACCGGTGAGCAGCGACTTGGCGATCGCCTTGGCCAGTTCGGCCAGCGCCTGTGACGAGACCATTTTCTTCAAACCCTTGGCGGGGTTGAGCTTGGAAAACTTGGGTTGCAGCGACTTGCCCGAAATCAGCCAGCCGCCGAGCAACCCCGGGGCTGCGAGCGCGATGACCGTCAGCAGCAGAAACAGCGGAATCAGTGTGAACAGCGTGGTGCTGCCGAGCGTCCAGACGTGGGCCATCATCCGCGCACTGTCGAAGAGGATGCCACGGTCGAAAAGGAACGATTGCTCCATGACCAGACCCAACTGGTCGTAGAGCATGCCGCCCATCGTCCACAGGCCGATGACGCCGCCGAGCAGCATCAGGAAAGTGGAAAGTTCGCGCGAGCGTGCGACCTGCCCCTCCTCCCGTGCCTTTTCCAGGCGCCGTGGCGTGGGGTCTTCGGTCTTTTCCTCGTCGCTGCTGTTGTCGGCCATGGTCCCCGCGCCGAGTTCTCGGCAAAATTCGAACGAGGCTTATTCTGCGCGGGGCCGGCGGTCAACAAACACGCAAAAAGCGCGACGAATCGGGCGTTAATCCACGATTGTCGCGCGCAAGGAAACGCAAGAGTGCGGGAGGGTTACCCAAGGCAGCGCCGGCATCCGCCGTCCGCCGCCTGGAGAGATCAGAAGCCCAGCGAGTCCAGCAGGTCGTCGACCTGGCCCTGGTCGCTGACCACGTCGGCGCCCTCGGGCTTGATCTGCGGCCCGTTGAGTAGCGAGGATTCACGCTCGTTGACCAAGTTCTTGCGCAACTCCTGGCGGTCCTGGCTGTCGGGCACGTTGTCCAGCAATACCTGAACGAGCTGGTTCTCGATCTCCTTGATCATGTCCATCATGCGCTTGATCACCTGGCCGGTCAGGTCCTGAAAGTCCTGGGCCATCATGATCTCGAGCAGCTCGGCGTTGGTCGCGCGAGTCTGCGTGGGTACCGCGCTCAGGTAGGCTCGGGTGTCGGTCACCAGCTCCTTGGCCTCGTCGAGCTCCTTTGGCTCGGCAAACCACTGCCCCCAGCGAGCGTCGAGTTCCTCGGCACGGCTTTCCAACGCATCCTGGATCGGCTGCGCGCGGTCGATCGCATTGAGTGCCCGCTCGGCCGCCTGTTCGGTCATCGAGGCCACGTAACTCAATCGGTCACGCGCGTCGGGGATCGCCTCGGCGGCCTTCTCGATCTCTTTGTCCAGTCCCAGTTCCCGCATGCTGTCTCGCAGCATGCGCGTCACCTGCCCGATCCGCTGGACCAGGTCCTCACCCTGCTGAGTGCCGGCATGCTGCGCTTGAACGCTCATTTCTTGCCCTCCTCCACGAAATTGATCTTATTTGCCCAGCTTTTCGAAAATCTTGTTGAGCTTTTCTTCCAGCGTGGCCGCGGTGAAGGGCTTGACGACATAACCGTTGGCGCCTGCCTGAGCCGCGGCAATGATGTTTTCCTTCTTTGCCTCGGCCGTCACCATCAGTACCGGCAGCGACTTGAGCGCATCGTCGGCACGGATCTGCTTGAGCATCTCGAGGCCGTCCAGATTGGGCATGTTCCAGTCGGAGACCACGAATTCGAAACCGCCGGCGCGCAGCTTACCCAGCGCGTCCTGACCGTCCTCGGCCTCCTCGACGTTGGTGTAGCCCAGTTCCTTGAGCAGACTACGGACGATGCGACGCATGGTGGGAAAGTCGTCCACCACCAAAATGCTCATGTTCTTGTCGGCCATCTTGCTTCCTCGTTTCAATCGGTTGAAAAGCGTTGTCAGAATTCTTCCCAGTCGCCCTCGCCCTCGAGCAGCGGCTCGGGCTTGGCGGGACGGCGGGCGGTTCGCGTCGGATTGGGCGCCGCGGCACTAGCCGGCGGCAGCGCCGGCGTGGCGGTAGCGACGCCTTGGGTCGATCGAGGGTCGTCGGCCAGTTGGAACAGCGCCACCGCCTGCTCCAGCCGGTCGGCCTGCTCTTCCAGCGAGGCGGCGGCTGCCGCGGCCTGTTGAACCAGCGCCGCGTTCTGCTGCGTGACCTCGTCCATCTGCGAGACGGCGGTCCCGACCTGGCTGATGCCATCGCTCTGTTCCTGCGAGGCCGCCGAGATCTCGTCCATGATGTCGGTCACCCGGCGCACCGCAGAGACGACGTCGCGCATGGTGGTGCCGGCTTCCTCGACCAGCGTCGAGCCCTGCTTGACCTGGGTGACCGAGCCGTCGATCAGTTCGCGGATCTCCTTCGCCGCCGACGCGGAGCGGCTCGCCAGGTTGCGCACTTCACCGGCGACCACCGCGAAGCCGCGACCCTGCTCGCCGGCACGTGCCGCCTCGACCGAGGCATTGAGCGCCAGGATGTTGGTCTGGAAGGCGATCGAGTCGATCACCCCGGTAATATCGGCGATCTGCTTGGAACTTGCGGAAATCCCCTGCATGGTGGTGATCACCTGGTCGACCACCTCGCCGCCGCGGCCGGCCGTCGACGACGCCTCGTTGGCCAGCGTACTGGCCTGCCGCGCATTGTCGGCGTTCTGCTTAACGGTGGCGGTCAACTCTTCCATGCTCGCCGCAGTCTCGGCGATCGAGGCCGCCTGCTGATCGGTGCGCGAGGACAGGTCGGTATTGCCACCGACGATCTCGCGGGTGCCCAGATGGATCGAACCACTGCTGTCACGTACCGTGCGTACGGTCTTCGACAGTCCCTGCTGCATGTCGCGCATCGCCGCGAACAGCTTGCCGATCTCGTTGCGCGTCGTCGATTGGATCTCGTGGGAGAGATCCGCCTGGGCGATGCGCTGGAAGTGCTCGACCGCCTCGCGCAGCGGCCCGACCACCAGACGCGCCAGGCCCAGGCGCAGCGCGGCGAGCAATAACAGCGCAAAGACCACCACACCCAGGCCGATCAGTTCGCTGCGCCGTGTCTCGGCGTGATAATTGCCGATGATCTGGTTGCCACGCTCGCCGGCGTAATGGACGAACTCGGTCATCGACCGGTCGAAAGCCGCACTGATGGTGCTTTCTTCCGCCTTGAGCGCATCGAAGGTCCCCATATCGAGCTGTTCGAGCGCGACCATCTGCTGGTCGAGGTTGTCGAACAGTGCCGACATGTTGGCTTCGAGCGGTACGGTATACGGCTTTCCGGCTTCGGTCTTGGGCACCGCCTGGAAGTTGGCGAAACGCCCCCGCGCGCGGTCGAGATAGCCCCTGGCCTCGCCGAGAAAGCCCTTGGCCTCGGCGAAACGGCCCATCATGCGCTCGGAGACGACATCGTTGGTGCGCATGCGGCTGTAGAGCATCAGCGATTCGGCACGGCCGATTTCGTTGAGCTGTGAGACGTTGATCCGGTTGAGCGTGCCGATCGACTGTTCGCTGATGCGGTCGGTCCGGTATCCCAGCGCGGCGATGACCAGGATCAGGATGCCGAAAACCACCACGGCGATACTCAACAGCGAACTTATGGACAGGTTGGCGAACAGACGTTTCATGGCTCTCTCTTAGTTCTCGGCGTTATTGTCGTTGCAGGTTGCTGCGCTCGGCGTCAGACGCGTTGGGCACGTCCCGAGGACGCCACCTGCTGCATGATCTTGCTCGCCATCTGCTCCAGATCGATGACCTCGACGGCCCCGCCCACCGCGACCGCTTCGCGGGGCATACCGTAAACCACGCAGCTCGCTTCGTTCTGGGCCAGCGTATGCGCGCCGGCCTTGCGCATTTCCAGCAGCCCCACGGCACCGTCCTTGCCCATGCCGGTGAGGATCACGCCGATTGCATTGCGCCCGGCGTTCTTGGCAGCCGACTTGAACAGCACGTCCACCGAGGGGCGGTGACGATTGACCGGCTCGCCGTCGTCGAGGGCCACGACATAGTTGGCGCCGCTGCGCGCCAGCTTGAGGTGGCGATCGCCAGGGGCGATATAGGCGTGGCCGGGCAGCACCCGTTCGCCGTCCTCGGCTTCCTTGACGGTGATGCGGCACAGCCGGTCGAGGCGCTCGGCGAAGGATTTCGTAAAGCCGCCGGGCATGTGCTGGGTGATCAGGATCGCCGGGGTGTTGGCCGGCAGCGGCTCGAGGACATGGCGGATCGCCTCGGTACCGCCGGTCGAGGCGCCGATGATGATCAGCTTCTCGCTGGAAATGAACGGCGCCTTGATCGGCTCGGCAGGCGCGTCTTCCTTGCGGCGCGCGGCGCGCGGACGCGAGCGGGCGGCAGCGCGAATCTTGTCGGCGATCATCTCGCTGTAGTCGAGCATGCCGCTGCGGATGCCCAGTTGCGGCTTGGAGACGAAATCCACTGCTCCAAGTTCCAGCGCCCGCAGGGTGATCTCCGAGCCCGCCTGAGTGAGCGACGACACCATCAATACCGGCATCGGACGCAGACGCATCAGGCGCTCGAGGAAGTCGAGTCCATCCATGCGCGGCATCTCGACGTCCAGCGTCAGCACGTCGGGATTGGTGCGTTTGATCAGGTCACGTGCCACCAGCGGGTCGGGCGCCGTCGCCACGACCTCCATGTCCGATTGCGAGTTGATGATCTCGCTCATCAGGTCACGGATCAGCGCCGAGTCATCGACACAAAGTACCTTGATCTTAGAGGCGCTCAAGGGCTCTCTCCTTTCCTTCCCCCGAGCGGGCTCACCGCTCGGGAGATTACGATAGTCTTGATGTTATCGGCTCGCCGATGGGCGACTTGAGGGTTGCGAGGCCAACTCGTAGACGGTCTGGCCGCGCAGGCGGAACGCCTGGCTGATGTAGGAAAAATTCTCTGAATGGCCGGCGAACAGCAGTCCGTTGGGCTTGAGCAGCGGCACGAAGCGCTCGAGTATTTTCGCCTGGGTCTGCTTGTCGAAATAGATCATGATGTTGCGACAGAAAATTGCATCGAAGCCGCCATCCAGGCTCCAGTTCTGGGCCAACAGGTTGAGCTGGCGCAGCTCGACCATGGCGGTCAGTTCGGGGCGTATCCGCGCCAGGCCGGCGCGAGCGCCGCCGCCGCGCAGGAAGAACTGCTTGCGCCGCGTCTCGCTCAGCTTGAGCACCTGCTCGAGGGGATAGACCGCCTCACGGGCCTTGGCCAGCGCCTCGGTATCGATGTCGGTGGCGATGATGCGCGCCTCGCGGGCACGCGCCCCCAACGTCTCGTGCAGCGTCATGGCGATGGAATACGGTTCCTCGCCGGTCGACGCCGCCGCGCACCAGATACGCACCGGCGCCGTGCTGGCCGCCACATGGTTGGCGAGCAGCGGAAAATGATGCGCCTCGCGAAAGAATGCCGTCAGGTTGGTGGTCAGCGCATTGGTGAAAGCCTCCCACTCCTTGGAGTCGGCCTGGCGCTCGAGCCGGGCCAGGTACTCCGAGAACAGCGTCAACTTGTGATGGCGCAAGCGCCGCGCGAGGCGGCTGTAGACCATCTCGCGCTTGTGCTCCGCCAATACGATGCCGGCACGCTGGTAGATCAGCTTGCGCACGCGATCGAAGTCCGTATCGGTCATGGTCAGATCGCGCTCCAGGGAAGCGCCCGTGGCGCCCCCCGTGAGGATGGCACCCAACTTGTCGGAATAGTCCACTCGGGTGTTCAAAAGGCCTCCCATTCGGATTCACTGCCGGCGACTCGCGCTGGAGCCTTTGCCGGCTTCGCTGACGACGCAGCGGTTTCCGAAGTCGCATGGCTGAGTTCGCGACGGCGTTCGGCCGCCTTGAAACGGGTCGCCCGATCGACGCTCTCCTTGCCGCTACCCGCCAGACGCAATACCGCCACGGCGTCGGCCAGGCGAGCGACCTGTGCATCGAGACTCTGAGCCGCGCGTGCCGAACTCTGCACACGCTCGGCGTTCTGCTGGGTTACCTCGTCCATCTGGGCGATCGCTTGGTTGATCTGGTCGATGCCGCCGGTCTGCTCGTCGGAGGCCGAGGCGATCTCGCCCATGATGTCGTTGACCTTGAGCACCGCGCCGACCACGCTCTCGATCGAACTCTCGGCGCGCTTGACCAGCGCCGCGCCGCTGTCGATCTCCTGGGCGGAGCCGTCGATCAGCGCGCGAATCTCGCGGGCGGCGTCGGCGCTGCGTCCGGCGAGATTGCGCACTTCGCTGGCGACCACCGCGAAGCCGCGGCCCTGCTCGCCGGCACGCGCCGCCTCGACCGAGGCATTGAGCGCCAGGATGTTGGTCTGGAAGGCGATCGAGTCGATCACCTCGATGATCTCGGAGACCTTGCGCGAGCTGTCGGTGATCCGGCCCATGGTGTCGACCACGTCGCCCATCACCTCGCCGCTCTCGCGCACCGAACTCGCGGCGTTGCTCGACAGGCCGCTGGCCTCGCGGGCGTTGGAGGCGTTCTGCTTCACCGTGGCGGTCATCTGTTCCATGCTCGAGGCGGTTTCCTGCAGCGACGCGGCCTGCTGCTCGGTGCGCGACGACAGGTCCTCGTTGCCGTCGGCGATGTCCCGCGAGGCCGGGCGCACGATGCCCACGCTGTAATTGACGTCCTTGACGATGCTCGCCAGGCTCAAGCGCATGATGTTCAGCGAGGACATCAGCTCGCCGATCTCGTCGTTGCGGTTACTGGGCATGGTCGCCGCCAGGTTGCCGGCGGAAATCTGCAGGGTGAAACGCTTGGATTCATTGAGCGGACGGCGTATCGCCCGCATGCTCATGCCCCCCATGACGATCAGCAGCAACACCCCCACCAGGCCCAGGATCACCTGGGCGGTAATGATCTGGTTCTTGGTGTCCCGAGCCTGCTCGACCAGCGCCTGGGCCGTCTCCTGCTTGGCCGAGACCAGGCCACTGATGATACCGCTCAGGCGCTCGCCTTCCGGTTCGAGCACATCGTTGAAGGCGACGAAAGCCTGATAGGATTCGTCATTCGCCAGACTCTGGGTGGTGGCCAGCAACCCCGCCTCGATGTAGTTCTCGAGTCCTTCGGAGAAAGCCGCCGCCTCTTCCGTATGGTTGATTTCACGGGCCATGTAGTTGCCCCACACGGTGCGAAGCTCCGCCGCCATTGACTCGACCTTGGCGATCGCCTCCTCGTAGCCACCGGCCATCGGGTTGCCTACCGGATCGGCCAGCATCGACCGACCGCGGTTCATCAACTGATCGACTTTCTGCAACCGGGCGACGTCCTTGAGGCCATTGTTGTTGACCGCATCGAGTCGCGCCGCCTCGGTCTGCAAACCATAGAGACCCAGCGCGCCACTGGAGGCCAGCAGCAGCATCGACAGCGCGATCATCGTCGCCATACGCCCCTGCAACGAACGCAAGCGTACCCGGCTCAGCCAGCCGATCACCCCACGGCGCACGATCTGCCCACGCACCAGCTTGACGCCGCGGACCTTGCCGGCACGCAGCTGCGCATAGATCCGCTCGGCGTAGGCGCAGGCCTCGGGCTCGGGCTTGATGCGCACCGAGGCGTACCCCTGAACCTCGCCCGCCTCGTAGATCGGAGTGACGTTGGCACGAACCCAGTAATGATCGCCATCCTTGCGCCGGTTCTTGATCAGTCCCTGCCAGGATTCGCCGGCTTCCAGCGTTTCCCAGAGGTTGGCGAAGGCGGCTGCGGGCATGTCCGGATGACGCACCATGTTATGGGGCGAGCCGATCAGCTCCTCCCGGGTGAAGCCGCTGACCTCGACGAAGGCCGGATTTACATAGGTGATACGCCCCTTGAGATCGGTCCGCGAGATCAGATAGTGCTCGTCGTCGAGCACGTATTCACGTTGGGTTACGGGTTCGTTGTTGCGCATGGTCTGGATATTCCCTGCTAAGTGTTGTTACCGTCGGGGCGAGCCGATTATTGTTATCGCCTTGCCTAGAAGGCCGCCCATTCCTGCTGATCATTGACGGTGGGTGACGTATGCTGCTTGGAAGCAGCCGGCGCGGACAGCGTCGACTGGCCGACCTGACGGCGCGCCTGTGCCGCCTTGAAACGGGTCGCCCGATCGACGCTCTCCTTGCCACTACCCGCCAGGCGCAATACCGCCACCGCATCGGCTAGCTTGCTCACTTGCTCATCGAGGCTTTGCGCCGCGCGTGCCGAACTCTGCACACGCTCGGCGTTCTGCTGGGTTACCTCGTCCATCTGGGCGATCGCTTGGTTGATCTGGTCGATGCCGCCGGTCTGCTCGTCGGAGGCCGAGGCGATCTCGCCCATGATGTCGTTGACCTTGAGCACCGCGCCGACCACGCTCTCGATCGAACTCTCGGCGCGCTTGACCAGCGCCGCGCCGCTGTCGATCTCCTGGGCGGAGCCGTCGATCAGCGCGCGAATCTCGCGGGCGGCGTCGGCGCTGCGTCCGGCGAGATTGCGCACTTCGCTGGCGACCACCGCGAAGCCGCGGCCCTGCTCGCCGGCACGCGCCGCCTCGACCGAGGCATTGAGCGCCAGGATGTTGGTCTGGAAGGCGATCGAGTCGATCACCTCGATGATCTCGGAGACCTTGCGCGAGCTGTCGGTGATCCGGCCCATGGTGTCGACCACGTCGCCCATCACCTCGCCGCTCTCGCGCACCGAACTCGCGGCGTTGCTCGACAGGCCGCTGGCCTCGCGGGCGTTGGAGGCGTTCTGCTTCACCGTGGCGGTCATCTGTTCCATGCTCGAGGCGGTTTCCTGCAGCGACGCGGCCTGCTGCTCGGTGCGCGACGACAGGTCCTCGTTGCCGTCGGCGATGTCCCGCGAGGCCGGGCGCACGATGCCCACGCTGCGATCGACGTCCTTAACGATGCTCGCCAGACTCCTGCGCATGATGTCCAGCGCACCCATCAGACGACCCATCTCGCCGCTACGCTTTTCCGGCAGAGTGGCGCCGAGGTTGCCGGCGGAAATCTGCTGGGTGAACTGCATCGACTCCTTGAGCGGACGACGGATCGCCCGCACGCTCAGCGCGCCCATGATCACCAGCAGCAACATGCCTGCTGCGAGCAACGCTCCCTGGAAGAGCAGCATGCCGCGCCTTTCGGCCTGGGCCTGCTGGGCAATCTCGAGGGCGGCGGCCTGCTTCGACTGAATCAGCGCGTTCACCTTCGTCGACAGCTCGCCGCCCTGAGCCTGCAGGCTTTCGAGGTTGTCGCGCAGCGCCACGAAGGCATCGAATGCCTCCGCGCCGCTGAACGCCGTCACCATCTCCATCAGCCCCTGCTGCAGGTAGCTGTCGAGCAGATCGCCGAAGGCGGTGGCCTGCTCGGTGGCATTGACGTCACGCGCCGTGAACTCGGCCCAGAGAGTCTCGACACGAGTGGTGATCTGTTCGAGCTTGTTGGCGTATTCCTGGCGCGCCTCCATCAGGGCCATGCGGTCGGTATTGGAGAGCAGCTGATACCCATGGGTCGTGAGCTGATCGATCTGCTGCAGCCGCGCGACATCCTCGAGCCCATCCCGCTGCAGCAATTGCGTACGTTCGCCCGCCTTGTCGACGCCATACAGGCCCAGCCCACCACTCGCCGCCAGCAGCAGCAATGCCAGTACGACGATGCTGGCCATGCGCCCCTGCAACGAGCGCAACTGGATGCGCTTCAGCCGTCCCCACAGACCACGCCTTACAAACTGGCCGCGTACCAGCTTGACGCCCCCACTCTTGCCGGCACGCAACTGAGCATAGATCCGTTCGGCGTAGGCGCAGGCCTCGGGCTCGGCCTTGACGCGCACCGAGGCATACCCCTGCAGCTCGCCGTGCTCGTAGATCGGAGTGACACTGGCATTGACCCAGTAATAGTCACCGTCCTTGCGTCGATTCTTGACCAGCCCTTCCCAGGACTCGCCGGCCTCGAGCGTCTGCCAGAGATTGGCAAACGCCGCTTCGGGCATGTCCGGGTGGCGCACCAGGTTGTGCGGTGCACCGATCAGTTCATCGCGGGTAAAGCCGCTGACCTCGACGAAGGCCGGGTTGGCATAGGTAATGCGACCCTTGAGATCGGTTCGCGAGATCAGATAGTGCTCGTCGTCGAGCACGTATTCGCGTTGGCTGACGGGCTGATTGTTGCGCATGCGTACTTCCCTTTTAGGTTTGTTATTGCGGCATACGAGGCCGCTTATCGTTATTGCTCCAGGCTCTCAGAACGACTCCCAGTCGAGTTCCTCGCCCTTGACTGCGGGCACTGACGCGCCCTGACGACGCGCCGGCAAGGCGGCCTGGCTCGCGGCTGCCGTGATTGGCGTGCGGCCGGGCTGGGGAGCGGATTCGAGGCTGGCCTGATCCTGGGCGAGCTGGAACTGGGCCACGGATTCGCGTAGCCGTTCGGCCTCCTGGGCGAGGGTCGTGGCGGCGAGCGCCGATTCCTGCACCAGCGAGGCATTCTGCTGGGTGACCTGATCCATCTGGCTGATCGCCTGATTGGTCTGGCCGATGCCATTGCTCTGTTCCTGCGAGGCCGCAGCAATCTCTTCCATGATGTCGTTGACGCGCTGCACGGCGGTCACGATATCGCTCATGGTGTTGCCGGCCTGATCGACCAGTTGGGAGCCGGTATCGACCCGCGACACCGAATCCTCGATCAGCCCGCGAATCTCCTTGGCGGCGCTGGCGCTACGGCTGGCCAGGTTGCGCACTTCATCGGCGACCACCGCGAAGCCACGCCCCTGCTCGCCGGCACGCGCCGCCTCGACCGAGGCGTTGAGCGCCAGGATGTTGGTCTGGAAGGCGATCGAATCGATCACATCGATGATGTCGACGACCTTGTGCGAGCTGCTGCTGATATCGCGCATGGTGTCGACCACCTGGCCGACCACGCTGCCACCGCGCTCGGCGGTCCGTGAGGCGCTCTCGGCAAGCTGGCTTGCCTGACGTGCATTGTCGGCATTCTGATCGACGGTCGAGGTCAACTGCTCCATGCTCGACGCGGTCTCGGCCAGCGACGCGGCCTGCTGTTCGGTACGTGCCGACAGGTCATTGTTGCCGTTGGCGATGCTCTGCGAGTCGCGGTAGATCGACTGGCTGCTACGCCGCACGTTGCCGACGGTGCGCGACAGGCCGTCCTGCATGCGCGCCAGGGCCGAGAACAGCTTGCCGATCTCGTTGTCGCCGCAGCGTTCGATCGGTGCGGACAAGTCGCCCTCGGCCATGCGCTCGAAATGATCGACGATACGCTCCAGCGGGCGAATCACGTTCTTGGTGATGCCCCACAACACGCCCAGGATCATCACGAGCGCAGCGCCCAGCGCCACGCCAATGGCAATTTTCAGGGCCATCGCCATGCTGTGGAACTCACCATAGAGCGAGCGGCCTTCGGCTTCTGCGGTCCCGAAAAAGGCCACGGCGCTGTCATAGAAAACATTACTGAGTTCCTGCAGGGGACCGGCGAACTCACTGTAGGCGGCGAGATCCATGTCGGTCAGGGCCGCCACTTGCGGTGCCAGCGCCTTGTCGACCAGGGCGTGGAAATCGGTCTCAATCTTTTCGACCAGCGCCCGATGCTCGGGCTGGACCGGGATGGCCTTGAAGGTGGCGAAGGTGTCGCGCACCTCGTCGAGCCTGGTCGGCAGCGACTCGAGCTGAGAAGCCTGCGATCCCCAGGTCGAACCGGTCATCCGCGCGTACTCGTTCTGTATCGTCAGGCGCAGGTTGAGTAGTTGACTGTTGACCTGGTTGAGCGTCGCCTGCTGCTCGACATTGACACGATTGAGCGTGCCCAGGGCCTGCTGACTGTACTGCACGGCGTACCAGCCCAGTGCACTGACGCCGACCAGCAGTGTGCTGAATACCACCAGTACAAGCAGCCAGCTGACCTTGACGGTCATGTTATCGAGTAGCTTCATGGTTCCTCTGTTTCCGTCGTTTTAATCAAGCGATCGACTTGAATGGCAACGTTGAGACTTGGCCGGCACTCGGCCGGCGCCAGCGTCTTCTTGTATGGGTGAGCAGGCTGATCGACACCGCGCCCACCGACAGACCTTCGTATAGAAAGCTATCGGCAGGCGCGGCAGATCCTTGATAGTACGGGCGGGTTATTGCGTATCGGCGGGGGGGCTGAGCGTTGGCACTAGCTATGATAGCGCGCACCATTCAAGGAAAAGCCCCCGTCGCTTATAGCGAACGGGGGCTGAAGCCAGCAAGCATAGGCACTTCATAGTCCCGATGAGCCAGGCTTTCGCCGACGATCACTGGCCCCGAGGCAACCGAAGGCTGCTTACTTGGTCTTGACGGTATCGACCAGTGCCATTTCTTCGCTGGTGAGCAGCTTGTCGATATCGACCAGCACCAGCATGCGATCTTCGAGGCTGCCGAGCCCGCTCAGGTAATCCGAGGAGAGCGTCACGCCGAACTCGGGGGCCGGCTTGATCTGTTCGGGAGTCAGGGTCATGACGTCGGAAACGCCGTCGACCACGATGCCGACGATGCGCTCGCCGACATTGACCACGATGACCACGGTCTGGCCGCCGTACTCGACGTTATCGAGGTGGAACTTGATGCGCAGGTCGACGATCGGCACGATCACACCACGCAGGTTGGTTACACCCTTGATGAAATCGGGGGCGTTGGCGATACGCGTGACGTTCTCGTAACCGCGGATTTCCTGAACCTTGAGAATGTCCACGGCGTATTCTTCGCTGCCCAGCGAGAAAACCAGGAATTCGCGGCTATGGGCGTCAGCGTTCTGCGCCTTGTCGGTCGGCGAGACTGTTTGGGTAACGGTGGTCATGACGGAATCACCTCTTGGATAGGCGTGTTGGTGACGGCAGAGCGCGGTGTGCTCTTGCGCCGGCTGAGACGGTGGAGATCGGCGATGTCCAGGATCAACGCGACGCTGCCATCGCCGAGAATGGTCGCCGCGGAAATCCCCGGCACCTTGCGGTAATTGGTTTCCAGATTCTTGACCACGACCTGCTGTTGGCCAACCAGGTCGTCGACGACCAGAGCATAACGGCGCCCCTCGCCCTGCACGATCACCACGATGCTTTCGGTGATGTCGGTACGCGCCTCGGCCACGTCGAGCACGTGATGCAAGGCGATCACCGGCAGGTACTCATCGCGCACCTTGAGCAGCAGATCGTCGCCGGCCATCGAGTAGAGTTCATCGCGTGATGGCTGCAGCGATTCGAGCACCGCACCCAGCGGCAGGATGAAGACTTCGCCGCCGACCTTGATCGACATGCCGTCGAGGATCGCCAGGGTCAGCGGCAGCACGATACGCGTCGTGGTGCCATGGCCTTCGCGCGACATGATCTCGACATGCCCACCCATCGCCTGGATGTTTCGCTTGACCACGTCCATGCCCACGCCACGTCCGGAAACGTCGCTGACCTGTTCGGCGGTCGAGAATCCCGGCGCGAAGATCAACTGCCAGACGTCGTCGTCGCTCATGCTGTCGGAGACGGCGATGCCGTTCTTTTCCGCCTTGGCAAGGATCTTCTTACGCGACAGCCCGGCGCCATCATCGATGACTTCGATCAGGATATTGCCACCCTGATGCTGTGCCGAGAGCGTCAACTTACCGCCGCGCGGCTTGCCCGCTGCCTCACGGGCATCCGGCATTTCGATGCCGTGATCGAGGCTGTTGCGCACCAGGTGCGTGAGCGGGTCGATGATGCGCTCGATCAGGCTCTTGTCGAGTTCGGTGGATTTGCCTTCGGTGATCAGCTCGATGTCCTTGCCGAGCTTGGCGGCAAGGTCGCGCACCAGCCGCGGGAAACGACTGAACACATAATCCATGGGCATCATGCGAATCGACATGACCGCTTCCTGCAGGTCACGGGCGTTGCGCTGCAGTAGATTGAGCCCATTGTGCAGAGAGCTATGCGTCACGCCATCGATTTCACTGGCGGTCTGATCGAGCATCGCCTGGGTGATGATCAGCTCACCGACCAGGTTGATGATCTGGTCGACCTTGTCGACCGGAACACGGATGGAGCTCGATTCGCTGGCCTTGTTCTTGGCCGCGGGCACCTTGCTTTCGGCCGGTTTGGCGGGCTTGGCGGCCGGAGTTTCTGCCGTCGGTTTTTCCTCGGGCTGCTTGGCGACGGCCTGTACGGCCGGCTCGGGCTGCGCTGAAGCCTGCGTGCCCACCGCCTCGCTGGAAGCCGACTTGGCGACACGTTCGATGGCCAGCTGTTCGGGCTCGACGATGAAACACATCACCGCCTCGATGTCCTCGGCGCTGATGCTGGCGGTCAGCTCGACCTCGTAGCGCTTGTCGTCGCCCTGTTGTGAGAGGATCTCCCCCAGCTGACCGAGCTCCTCGACCAACAGCTGTCGATCCTTTTCGCCGACCTCGATCAACGAGACACGCAGCACATCGCCCTCGCCGGCGTCCACAGGCGTCTCTTCGGCGCTGGCGGTTTCAGCGGCCGGCTCGGGTTTTGGTGCGGGCTTCGGCGCCGCTGCGGCTTGCCCGGTGGGCTCGCCCATCGACTTGCCCAGCTCGTCGAGTGCCAGTTGCTTCAGCGTATTGCAGATACGCTCGAAGGCCACCGGGTCGGGCTCGGCGCCGTTGCGATAGGCGTCCATCTGTTCATGCAACATATCCTTCGCTTCCAGAAAGGTATCGACGATGTCCCGACGCAGGGTCAGTTCGCCCCGCCGGGTATGGTCAAGCAGGTTCTCGAGGATATGGGTGGTTTCCTGCAGCACGACGAAGCCGAAGGTTCCCGCCCCACCCTTGATGGAATGCGCGGCGCGGAAGATCGCGTTGAGCAGTTCCGGGTCCGGGTCATCGACATCCAAATCCAGGAGGTGGCGCTCCATATCGCTCAGGAGCTCCTCGGCCTCTTCGAAAAAGGTGTCATAGAAATCAGTGATATCCATGCTCTAATCCACTCGGGTCAAGGGGGCATTGGACGCTTGTTCAGCGACAGGCAACGCCGGGTTCAAGGCGGGCTCGACATTCAGCGCTTCGGGCAGAATGGATTCCCCGGTACTGGGTAGCGACGCAGCGGGAGCGCCGCTCTGGAATTCGATGGCATTGGCGGTCTTGCGATCGAGCACCACGATGCTGATGCGCCGATTGATCGGATCCGTGGTGTCTACCGCGTTCAATGGCACCCGCGATCCCATGCCGGCCACCCGCAATAGCTTGCCGGCGTCCAGGCCGCCCGCTACCAGTTCGCGCCGAGAAGCATTGGCGCGATCGGCGGACAACTCCCAGTTGCTGTAGCCTTGCTCGCCGCCGTAATACGGCAAGCTGTCGGTGTGCCCGCTAAGACTGATGCGGTTGGGCAGCTCGTTGAGCACCGGGGCGATCGCCTGCAGGATATCGTGCATGTAGTCCTCCACCTGATCGCTGCCCAGCTTGAACATCGGCCGCTTCTCGGTATCGACTATCTGGATGCGCAGCCCCTCGGGAGTCAGCTCCATGCGCAGCTGCGAGCGCAGGTCGCGCAACTGCGGCTTACTCTGGATCACCGATTCGATACGCCGCTCCAACCCCAGCAGACGGCGTTGCTCGTCGCTTGGGCGAGTCTGAACCCGCTCGTCGATGCGCTGGCGTTCGCCGTCGCTGTGCGTCGGGTCGGGGCCGCCGCCGGGAATGGCGCTGGTACTGGCCGTCGACTTGTCGCCCCCCGCCATTGCCACCGGCAGGGGCGTGCGAAAATACTCGGCGATGCTCTTGAGTTCATCCGCACTCGCCGTGGAAAGAATCCATAGCACCAGGAACAGTGCCATCAGGGCGGTCATGAAGTCGGCATAGGCGATCTTCCAGTTGCCCCCATGATGGCGCTGCCGCGCTGCTTTCTTGCGCTTGACGATAATCGGGCGATGATCGCTCATGGGCCACCCACGGAGCTCTTGGTCGAGCGAACATGATCTTCCAGTTCAGTGAAGGTCGGCCGCTCGGCGGTGAACAGCGCCTTGCGTCCGAACTCGACCGCCAACTGCGGTGCATAGCCGTTGAGACTCGCCATCAGCGTGACGCGGATACACTGCAACATCTTCACCGCCTCGGTGACCTGATGCAGGATCCGCCCGGCCACCGGGTTGACGAAGCCATAGGCCAGCAGGATGCCCAGGAAGGTGCCGACCAGCGCGTGGGCGATCAGGATACCCATCTCGGCAGCGCCCTGATCGGCGGAGCCCAGCGCATGCACCACGCCCATGACCGCGGCGACGATACCGAACGCCGGCAGGCCGTCCCCCACCGCATGCAGGGCATGCGAAGGAATCTCCGCCTCGTGCTGGAAGGTTTCGATCTCGTGCTCCATGAGCGCATCGATCTCGAACGGGTCCATGTTGCCGCTGACCATCAAGCGCAGGTAATCGGTCAGAAAAGCCATAAGCATGGGATCGCTGAGCAGTTTGGGGTATTCACCGAACAAGGCACTGTTCTGGGGATCGTCGATATCGCGCTCGATGGCCAGCATACCGTCGCGACGCGCCTTGGAGAGCAGCTTGTACTGCAAGGCCAGCAACTCCATGTACATGGCCTTGTTGTACTTATTGGTGCGCTTGAGCTTCGAGAAAGTTCGCAGGGTCGCCTTGATCGCCTTGCCGTTGTTGGCAGCCACGAAGGCCCCCGCGGCGGCGCCGGCGATCATGAGGATTTCGGCCGGCTGGTACAGTGCACCCAGGTGTCCGCCCAGCAGCAAGTAGCCACCGAATACGGAGCCAACAACAATAAGATAACCAAGGGGGATTAACACATTAACTTCCTTCGCCTGAAAAGAACCGGGGCCTCTAACCTATTATCGGCAGAGGCCCCGGTAGCTTGAACGGATGGCGAGAAAATCCGCTGTCAGGCGCTTCGTCTATCGGCTGCGTCTTCGAGCTCGACCAGCGCCGTTATGGTCAGCCTGTCTGACTGCCTGGCCATGGCGTGGCTAGCCGCTTCACGGCGCTTGCGCGTCTTGCCGGCGCGCGACGGCGGCTGACAGATACCACAGACAAACGATTGTGCAGGCGTATGCGCATGCACGACGAAATTCGCCTCGCAACTGGTGCACTCGCACAATTCGAGCAGATCGCTTTCGAAGAAGCGCACCAATGTCCAGGCACGGGTCAGGCCGAGTACCGGTTCGGCGTTTTCCAGGGAGAGCTGTTCGAGGTAGAGGCGGAAAGCGCGCACGAAAGCGCCCATGCGCTCGCAGTCGTGATCTTCAATCAAGCGCTGGTATATATTAAAGAATAGCGATGAATGAATATTCGGCAACCAGGTAATAAACCAGTCGGTGGAAAACGGCAGCATGCCCTTGGGCGGCGACATGCCGCGAACTTCTTTATACAATTTGATCAGTCGGGCACGACTCAGGTCGGTCTCGGTTTCCAGTACTTGCAGGCGAGCGCCGAGTTCGATCAACTCGATGGCCATCTGCACCTGATGCATCTCTGTAACCAGGCTCTTGTCAGCCATGACTCACCTCCGGCTCATGCGAACGGGGGGGACACCCTGCTGCCGCGATGACGACGCCATCAGCAGAGCAGCATGGATCTGACCCAATCCTTGGTCGCGCGGATCCTCGATGAGACGGGTGAGCTGTTCGGGCTCGTCGAAGCACAGCCGACACAGCAGCTGGTTGGAGCGTGCAAGCTGACTAAGCTGCTTGACCGACAGCGAGGCCAGCAGATCGGCCATCGGCTCGTCGAGCTTGAGCCGGAACATGGCGGTGGCCCGGTCCTCGTTGAGCAGTCGCTGGACAAGCAGCAAGTAAGAGAGGTTGGTGTCCTGAATGTCGCTCAGGAGGCTGTCGATCGGCATCGTCATAATACATTCCCTGCGTTGCGTAGTGCCGATGGGGCTAGGCCACCGACTTTTTATCGAATCGGTTCGGACATGCCGTCCGATTCGTCATTTATCGTAAACATATTGTGAGGCGTTTTTATGACGAACTTCAACATCTGTGAGTAGAAACTTAAGCCTGTAAGCAGCGTAAGTAATTACTTAAGTAACCGAATGTTAACTACTTGCTCTAGCAAGCGATTTGGCGGGTAAATGCGATTTATTTGGGATAAGGAAGATACAAAAAGCGTCTCGACGTAGCGCTTCGTTGAAATCGTGTAACGCTTTCAACGAAGCCGTCGCGGTTCTGCGACATCCTGATCGAGTTCATAGACCCAGACCAGCAACTCGGCGATGACTTGATAGAGCATCGGCGGGATGCGCTCATCGAGGTCGATCTGCATAAGCAGACCGACCAGCTCTGGCGCATCATGCACGAAGATACCCTGGCGGCTGGCTTCGGCAACGATGCGCTCCGCCAGCTCGCCATAGCCCTTGGCGATGACATGCGGCGCCTGGTCCCCGTCCCGGTAAGCCAGCGCCACGGCCTGACGGCGACCATCGGCATCTCGCCTGTGGCTCATGACAAGGGCCCCTCGGCACTTACGGCACCGGTGGAGTCGCTCGCTCCAGGCAGGACACTGACCCGCACACTCTCGAAGCCACACTGGTACAGGCGCTCTTCGAAAGTCGCTTGAGAACGCTTCAAGGCAGCCATGGAAGCCGCCTGATCGGTATGAATGGCCAACGTCAAAGAACGGTTGTACAGCTGCAATTGAACGTCGAGCTCACCCAGGTTGGCGAGCCGCAGGCTGATTCGGCTATGCCAGGGCAGCTCATCCTCACCGCCCTGCTCGCCTTGGGCATCGCGTTCCTGCAGACCAGCCGGCAGCTGTAGCGTCAGCGCCATGAACAGCCCCGCCCAGACATCGCCTTCCCAGCGCAAGGTTGGCGTTACCAACAGCTCGAGCTGGTGGCGTACCACGCGCTGAAGCGCGTCATCGGCGGATTCATGGGGGCGCATATTGTCCGCCACGTCACGGGCCAAACCGGCGTCGGCCGTCATACGCATTGCTTCGTCCGCCGCACCGCTTGCCCCTCTACCTCCAACCGCGCTTGTCGCTGGCGGCGCCAGGGGCGCGGGCGCTTGCCCCTCGCCCCGCGGGGCCGTCATTGGCATCAGGCGCGCTTGCGCCAAGGCTGACATGTCGCCCCGTGACGTGCGCTCGCTCCCTCCCGGTAGGACACCTCTCTGCAGCTGTACCCGCATCTGCGGCTCGCGCATCAGAATGGCGCGTGGAAGCTCGCCACGAAACCAGCGGGCAAGATGCGATTCATAGAACAAGCCACTACCTTCGATGCTGTTTTGCAGGCCTGCCGCCACCAACGGCACGTTGGCGACATCCGGCTTGGCCAGTAGCGGCGTTGCCGGTGAAATGACCGAAGGCGGCGCAGGGAATTTGACCAGGATATCGGCGATGGTGCGCGCTGCAGGACTGAAGTGCGTCGCAGTGGATGAGGGAGCTGCGGGCAACTGCCGCGGCGTCGAGGACTCCCCTTCCTTAAAGCCGGGCTGCAATAGGGTAGAGCCGGCGCGACCGGATTCCAGCCGCGAGTCGCTCTTCAACGCCTGTAGGGCGCTGCCGGGTGTCATCGGCTTTACCGGCTCGAGAACATTCAGATTGCTGGGCACGTCACTACGCTTACCCAGCACCTGATGGAGCAGAGTATCAATAAGCGGCGTGACGACGCCGCTCACTTACGCCCTTGGCCGATCGGCACCGCCGTGGCACTGCCTGCACGATAGGCACGGTTGGCATTGAACTGGCGGCGATTGCTGCCAATCAATTCGCTGAGTTCCTCACGGCGCGCTTCGAGCCGGCGGCGTGTCTCCACGTCCTGCTCGAGGATCCGCTCGAGCAGCTCCGACTTGCGCGACATTCCCATAGCGTCGAGCGAGCCATCGGCCTCGTAGTGCTTGAGGGTCTCCACGGCCACGACATAGGCCGACTCCTCCTCAACCAGACGCGCCCAGTCGCCTTCGCGTGCCAACCCAAGCATCTGCGTCGAACGCAACAACAATTGCTCGTATTCCGCGATTACGTCTCTTGCCGCCGTCATGCGTCCCTAGCTCCTTACTGCAGGCGCTATTTCGCGCCAGGCAGTGCCGATATCGTCGAGCAGCCGTGCGGCTTCATCGATTCGCTGTAAATCGTTATGCAAGTTGGCCTGCAATAGCAAGCGCACCACATAGTCGTAGAGCGACGCCAGTCGACCGGCAATCTCGCCGCCCTTGTCATGATCCAGCGACGCCGCCAGACCATTGTTGACAATGTCAATCGCCTTGGAAAGCGCCTTGCCCTTCTCGGCCATATTACCTTGTTGCAAATGCAATCTTGCCGCTCGCAGCGACGCCTGGGCCCCGTCGAACAGCAATACGATCAACTGGTGCGGGCTAGCCGACATGACGCCAGTTTCTACACCCACTCGGGCATAGGCACTTGCTCCGCGCATAGTACTCATCGTTTTCTTGTCCCTGTCCACTTTATTGCGACAACTGCGCATTCATGGCTTCGAACTGCTGGCCCAAATAACTCATGGTGGAGTTCATCTGCGACACCATGGCATCCATCTGAGCAAACTGCTTGCGGTAGCGCTCGACAGTATTATTGATGCTCTCTTCGGTACGCGTATAGCGCTCGCCCAACGCATCGATGCGATCCTCGAAACCTGTGATCGCGCGCCCCACAAGCCCCTGATCTTCCAGCATTGCCGACAAGGATTCGTCCAGCTTGCTAGCCAGGCCGCCTTCCTCTGCAACACCGGCAAAGAACTGCTTGACTCCATTGGGGTTATCGCTCACCACCTGTCCAAGCTTATCGCTATCGACTTCGAGCTTACCGTCGCTCGTCAGGTTGATCCCGATATCAGCGAGCCTATTGAAATCGTTTCCACCTCCAACATCCATGACGGTCTGGCGAAGCCGGCTTTCGATGGTCCTGACTCGGTTGTCGCCTATCAAATGACCGGAAGCCGAGCCTTCGCCGTTATAGGCGGTGGCTGAGTCGATCGTCGTTTGCAAAGCGTTATAGGCGTCGACAAAGGCTTGTATGTCACCCTGGATCGTTTCTTCATCGCGGGAGACCGTGACCGTCGAACTGGCACCGACACTTTCCTGAGTCAGATCCAATGTAACGCCCTGGATGGCTTCTTCGATCTGATTCGAAGCGCTGGTAATGGTTATATTATTGACCGTTAGCGAGGCATCCTGAGCGGCCACCTGTTCGGTGGTCGTCAGCGCCGTAGTCAAACCAGCGTCTCCAGTGACATTACTGAGACCAACCGTCATGTTCGATGACTGTCCGGTTTTCTGCGACGTCAATACCAGGCGATAACCGTTTGTAGAGCCATCATTGATGATGGAGGCGGATACACCCTTGTTTTCGGTGTTTATGGCGTCTCGGATATCCTCGAGCGAGCTATCGCTCAAGTCGATACTCATCGACTCACCCGAATCCAGGGAAATATCAAGCGTACCCGAACCTAGCGACTCGCTCTTGCTTGCAACTCCCCCACCGGCCACGGAATGGGCTTGCGCCAACTTGTCGACCGCCACCTGATAAGTACCGGGCACAGCGGTAGCATCCGTCGTCGCTGTCAGTCCCTCACTACCGCTGACCTTACTAGTGACGGCTTGAAATGTTTCCGCCTTGGTCAGCTTGGCCGCGGCCTGCTGGAAGCTATCCAACGCCGATTCGATCTTTCCGAAGGCGGAAATCTTGGCCTTGTAACTGGACTGCTGGGCGACGATCGGCGATAGCTTCTGCCGCTCTGCGGACTCGAGCTGATCAAGCAGGCCGTTGAGATCCAAACCCGAACCGATACCCAGTGAAGAAATGCTCGCCATGGTAGTCCCCTGAAGTCTGCGCCATTTAACCAGCCGCTCGCGTCTTGCGACGCATCGAAAAGGCAGGTTTTCGGCAATCTATTCGAAGTATCGGCGAACCACGCCGGGACTTTAGGGTCTGTTCGCTATGTAGCAGTCGGATCCTTCCGGCTGGCCATGGCTTACGAGCTGGTTCATCATGATCACCTGCTTGCTCTGCCTGCCACCGGCCAGGAACAACCGGCAAGAAACGGCAACCGCGCTGCCCCGTGAAGCCGATTTCGCCCCAAGTCAACCATAGCCAAGGACACCCGATGGACGACGCGACCTCTACTATCGCCGACTACCGCCGCTGGCAGCGTTTTCAGCGTCAGGATCAACTGGAGCGCGAACATGCGGCGGCCTTGCGCAAGCTAGCCGACTCGGGCGCGATGGCGTCCCGGGTAACGCAGGGTTATCGCAGCATGGCCGACAAGGGCGCCCAGGAAGGCGCCTGCTATCGCACGCTGTTTCGTCGCCAACGAGAAGACGGCACGGCACTGGCATGCGAAGGCTGGCTGTTCGTGCGCCGGGTGCTCGCCGAAGGTGGGACGACCCGCGTTCGCGCCACGCTCCTGGAAGGCTTTACTCTCGAGGCCGGCTTCGTCGATCCCGCGCAACACTCGCCGAACAAGATCACCCTGGAAATATTCGACGAGATCCTGGTCCAGCGCGACATGACGCTAGGTTGTCGCATCGATCGGCATGACGACCAGCACGACACGCACTTCGTGACCTTCCTGGACAGCGTGCGTGGCGATCTGGCCAAGTATATGAAGTAGCTCTAGGAAGCAACCTTGAGCCAATCGGCACCGCGGGCCAGAACTTGAGCTTTTTCATCGCCCCGGGTGCCTTTCCAAGGCTCACATGAACGTCGCTCAAATAAGGAGCCAGACCATGACTATCGCATCATCACACCTTGCCGGCCCGATATTGAACCTGGAACCCCTCGATAAGAAAGTCAGCATACGCCGTCCCACGGCAGTCACCAGTCTCGATGTCGATAGCCCGGCCCGCGCCCTGCTGACCGACTTCTCGCAGACCGGCGCCTTCACGATCAGTGCTTCGAGTTCGATATCCCATGCGCTGGACCTGATGAAACAGGGCGGCGTGCGTCTGCTGTTCGTGATCGATACCAGTAACAATCTGACCGGCGTGGTCACCGCTCGTGAGTTGATCGGTGGTCGGCGGGTGACCATGGCGATGCAACAACATCAGGTCGATCGCCCCGACGTGACGGTCGAAATGGTTCAAACTCCACGCCAGGAACTTCACGGACTGCCGCTTGCCCAATTGGAGCGTATCACCGTCGGCGAACTGGTCGAGGCCCTCAAGGCCTTTGGCGATCAGCACTTGCTGGTTACCGAAAACGACGGTCAGGGCGGCCAATGCGTGCGCGGCTTGATCTCGGCAGCCGATGTCGGCCGTGCACTGGGCATTACCCTCGACCGCCCGCCCGAAGCGCGCAACTTTTCCACCATCTGCAAGGTGATCCTGGGACACGAGCTGTAATGTCCGTGCATTTCAAGACCAGGCAGTGGCAAAGCCACCAAAGCCGAGTAGAATGACGTTTCGCTAATAAGACGCGTAAGCGCGCGAGAATCCCTGACAAACGCCGGACCGAGAGAGCTACTCGGTCCGTACCGTTATTCATGCACGATGCGACTTGGCATGTGCAACCGATATGGGAACTGCCCGTGGGTTTTGGCAATTGGCTGAAACGCCGACACAAGACATGGCAAAAGATCTGGGTTATCAAGCAAGTCGATGCAACACTATTGCACCTGTGTGGTGAAGCCGCCGTCGAAGCCAAAGGCAGCGCTCCACAGCTGTTGAAGCGGCTGCGTGACGGTAACTTTCAGGGCGCCGTACGCATGAAGGAAAACGGTGCATTGCTCAACGCCGGACAATTCGCCGCGCTGATACCCCAGGACGACTTCCAGCTCTACAGTGATCGCGACGCCAACTGGCGCGGCCGCCACTGGCAGATCGCCTGGACGCCACAGCGCTGCTGGCTTCACGAAGGCCGTTTGGTCGCCCAACCCAGCCAGGTCGACGGTCATCCCTGCCTGGTCAGCAGCGAAGATGTCAGCGAGATACGTGCCAAGACGGGAGCGCCACAGCCACTACAAGCCCCCTTTTTTTCGCTCGAATCGCGCGAGACTGCACATCAGGACGATGCGACGGTGCCCAACCGCCACGACGACCGCTCACGCTAAGGAACGGCCATGCCTCAAAGAATCGCCTGGCGAGGGCTGATGCCCTTTCTCGGGTTGATGATCCTGGTCGCGCTCAATCTGCGCCCGGCATTGTCATCGATGGCGCCGATGCTGGTGCGAATCCAGCAGGATCTGGGCCTGTCGGGATTGTCGATCGGCGTGCTCACCACCCTGCCGGTGCTTTGCCTGGGCCTGTTCGCACCGTTGGCGCCCTGGCTGACGCGTCTGCTGGGCGCCGAGCGTACCCTCAGCCTCGCGCTACTGCTGCTTGGCGGGGCGCTGGTCCTGCGTGCCAACGCTCACCCAGTACCATTGTATCTGGGCACGCTGGCGGTCGGCGCGGCGATCGGCATCGCCGGTACGCTATTGCCGGCCTTGGTCAAGCGCGAACTCGCCCAAGGGGCCGATCTGGTGACCGGCGTCTATACCATGGCGTTGTGTCTGGGCGGCGCGCTGGGCGCCGGTTTCAGCGTGCCATTGGCCGAGCTGCTCGGCAGCTGGCAGTTGGCGCTGGGCAGTTGGGCCGCGCTGGCCTTCGCGGCGCTGCTGGCCTGGCGGCTACGCATGCCGCATCCCCAGCCGACGCATTCAGCACTGCCCCGCCGAGGCCCTTCACTGCGCGTCACCCGGCAAGCGCTCGCCTGGCAGGTCACCGGCTACATGGGCAGTCAGTCGGCATTGGCCTATATCGTCTTCGGCTGGCTACCCACCCTGTTGCAGCGTCGCGGCATGGACGAAGCCGCTGCCGGCTGGCTGCTCGCCGCTTCGGTAATCGCCCAGTTGGTCACCGCACTCGGCGCCCCCTGGCTGGCGCGCCTGGGCCGCGATCAACGTCCGACGATCCTGGCATTGCTGGCGCTTACCGCGGCGGGTGTGGTGATTCTTCTGCAGGCGCCGCTGGCATGGCGCTGGTGGGGGGCAATGTTGCTCGGGCTCGGCCAGGGGGGCAGTTTCAGCATGGCGTTGACACTGATCGTGCTGCGCAGCGCCAATTCCCAGCTGGCCGGGCAGCTCTCCAGCATGGCCCAGGGCATCGGCTACAGCATCGCCGCCACCGGCCCGCTGCTGGTCGGCATTCTGATCGAGTTCAGCGACAGCATGAGCCTGCTGACGTTCGTGTTGATGGGCTTCATCGGCGCGGCGGCGCTCTGCGCTCTGCTCGCCGGGCGCCAGCGCCAGTTGGCCATCGACGACCAGGGGCGGCTGATCACCCGGTGTGGCTGAACGGCGAGCCGTTCTCGAAGCCGGCCATAAAGCGGCGGTGCTCCCGCTGCGCCCGCCCCAAGGATTGCGCGACGAAACGGATCGACTGCCCCGGCGCGCACTGCGCCAGCCGCGCGCAGGCCAGCGGCGTCAATGCCCCCAGGCGAGGGTAACCGCCGATGGTCTGCCGGTCATTGAGCAACACGATCGGCTGGCCATCGGGCGGCACCTGCACCGCGCCCAGCGCGATCCCTTCCGAAATCATGCTGTCGAGCGCGCAGTCCAGTGGCGTGCCGATAAGTCTTACACCCATGCGGTCGGCGCGTTCATCGACCAACCAGTCCTGGTTGAAGGCGCGATACAGACTCACACCGCTGAACTCATTGATCTGCGCACCGGGGATCAACGCCAGCTGCGGCGTGCGCGTGTAATCGGGACGTTGCTCGAGGGGCAGCTCTTTCAAGGCGCGCGAATCGGCGAAGAAGCCTAGACGGTCGCCTACCTCGAGCGTACGCCCGTAGCCGTCGAACCCGCCAAGTTCCTCACGCACCACGCTCGCCACGCTGCCCAGTACCGGCTCGGCCTGGAAACCGCCCGGCGCGGCCAGATAGGCGCGCAACCCCGCCTTCGGCGCGGCAAATGCCAGGCGTTGACCGGCGCGTACCGAAAAACTCTGCCACGGCGCCAGCGGTTCGTCATCGAGCGTCGCCGACAGATCGGCGCCGGCCAGCGCCAGCGTGGTGTCGCTCTCGGCGACCAGGGTCAGCCCGCCGCCCAGGGCGATCTCCAGCGCCGGTGTGCCCCAGGGATTGCCCAGCAGGGCGTTGGCCCAGGCCCAGCCGTGCAAATCGAGCGGCCCACCCTGGGTCACACCCAGCCGACGCACGCCGAACCGCCCGGCATCCTGCAACAGCGCCAGCGGGCCGGCGCGCTCGACGCGCAGTGCCGTCATCTCGCTCATCAGGGCTTTGCATCCCGTACTTCGAGCGGCGAAGTATCGCCGCCCAGGCGTTCGAATTCGTCGCGATCGACGGCGACGAAGCGCACCCGATCGCCGACCCGCAACAGGCTGAAGCCCTCGCGCTCACGGTCGAACAAGCGCGCCGCGGTACGCCCGATCAGGTTCCAGCCACCCGGCGAGATGCGTGGATAGGCCGAGGTCTGCCGATTGGCGACCCCCACGCTACCGGCCGGCACGCGTTGACGCGGCGTTTCCAGCCGCGGCAATACCAGTTCATCGGCGAGCCGGCCCATGAACGCGAAACCGGGCGCGAAGCCCAGGGCAAAGACCCGGTATTCCGGCCCGCTATGCGCGGCGATGATCCCCTCGCGACTCAATCCACTCGCCGCTTGCAGGCGGGCAAGCTCGGGACCGACCGACTCGTCGTACCATACCGGCAGTTCCTTGATCTCACCGCTTGCGTTGTCGTCGTCGGGCACCAGCTCGGCGAGAATACGTCCCAAGTCATCGCGCGCCTCACCGGAATCCAGGCGCATTACATCGTAATGCACCAGCACGCTGGTGTAGGACGGCACCAGATCGATCAGCGCCGTACCGAACGCCCTTTCGCAGGCGTCCATCAACGCCGTAATCCAGGGCATGTTGGTTTCGTCGATGGTATCGAACAGGCGCACCAACCAGGCATCCAGGCCGGCCGACTCCAGTCGTGGCAAGCGCTCTGTCATAGCCCGTACTCGGTCATAGCTCGTACTCGGCATAGCTTCGCCCATAGCTGCCCGCCCCTCATAGCGGCTCGCGCTCGCCGAGCGCATCGCGAATCGCCCGCACGGCGGCGATCGACTCGGGATTGTCGCCGTGCACGCACAGCGTCTGCGCCTCGAGCACCAGCTCGCTGCCGTCGCTGGCAGTCAGCGGCTGACCCCGCGCGATGCGCAGCGCCTGGTCGACGATCGTTCCGGGGTCGTGATGCACCGCGCCCGATTCGCGGCGCGACACCAGCCGCCCCTGGTCATCGTAGGCACGATCGGCGAACGCCTCGAACCACAGCGTAACGCCCAGCGGCTCGGCCAGTGCCTTGGCGGGCTCGGGGTCGCGAGTCGCCATCACCATCACCGGCAAGCCTGGATCAAAGGCCGCCACGCCGCGCAGCACCGCTTCCAGCCGAGCCTCGTCGCGCATCATGTCGTTATAGAGCGCGCCGTGGGGTTTGACGTAGTGCAACCGCGTACCCTCGGCCCGGCAGATAGCCGCCAGCGCTCCCAGTTGGTAGAGCATCAGGTTCTCGATCTCCGCAGGCGAGCAAGCCAGCGAACGACGACCGAAGCCCTGCAGGTCCGGATAAGCCGGATGCGCGCCCACCGCAACGTGATTGGCCACCGCCAACCTGACCGTGCGGCGCATCACATCGGGGTCCGAGGCATGGAAGCCGCAGGCGACGTTGGCCAGATCGACATAGGGCATGACCTGATCGTCGGCGCCCATCGTCCAGGCACCGTAGCTTTCGCCCATATCGGCATTGAGTCGCAGCGCTGGCATGGCAAACCTCCCCTAGCGAATGGCATCTTCATATTATCGATAACCGATTGGCAAAATACGAATGTCGGCTGACATTGCGTTGACTGGCCGCAGAATTCGCTAGCACGCCGTACGGCACGACAAGCGACTATGCTCATTCAGACTCATCGCAGGAACCGGTTCAACAATCGATCGAATTCACGTGGCAGACTCCGTAGTGCACAACAATCGACAATAGGACGCCCACATGACAGTCAGACTCTCCCTGCAGACTTTCCTTGCCCCCGCCCCGCTTGCCCTCGCGGGTCTGATTGCCGCCGCGACGACCACGCTGGGCCTGGCCGGCAACGCCCAGGCAGCCACCGAATGGGACATGCCCACGCCCTACGGCGATCGGACCTTTCATACCGTCAACATTCGCGAGTTCGCCGATGATGTCCGCGAGCGAACCGATGGCGAACTCGACATCACCGTGCACCCCAACGGCTCGCTGATCGAACATCCGGAAATCAAGAACTCGGTGCGTCGAGGCATCGTGCCCATCGGCGAGCTGATCATGTCGCGGCTGGCCAACGAGAACCCGATCTTCGAAGTCGATTCGGTGCCCTATCTGGCGTCGAGCTATGAAGATGCCCAAACGCTCTGGGAGGCTTCGCGCGAGATCATCGCCGACGAGCTGGCCAAGCAGCAACTGCGCCTGCTGTTTGCGGTACCGTGGCCACCTCAGGGCATCTATACCCAGGAAAAGGTCGAGACCGCCGACGATCTCAAGAACCTCAAGATGCGTGCCTACAACAAATCCAGCGAGCGTCTCGCTCAGTTGGTCGGCGCCGTGCCCACCCAGATCGAGGTGCCGGACATTCCCACCGCCTTCAGTACCGGGCGCGTCGATGCCATGGTCACCTCGCCGGCGACCGGCGCCGACACCAAGGCCTGGGATTACCTCAGCCATTTCAATCACGCCCAACTGTGGCTACCCAAGAACATGGTGATCGTCAGCGACAAGGCCTTCTCGCGGCTCGACGAGGCCACCCAGCAGGCGGTACTCGACGCCGCCAAAGCCGCCGAGACCCGCGGCTGGCAGATGAGTCGCGAAGAAACCGACAAAGCCCTTCAGGTGCTGCGCGACAACGGCATCACCGTCAGCGAGCCCAGCGAGGAATTGGCCGCCACGCTGCAGGACGTCGGCGAGACCATGGCGCAGGAATGGAAGGACCGCGCCGGTGAGCAGGGCGCGCAGATCCTCGAGCGCTACCGGCAAATGCAGCAATAGCGGGATAGTCACCCCGTCGCGGCTACTGCTAGACGCGCCGGGGTGGCCGACGCCTCGCTCGCGCCTACGTTTACGCTTTGTCTGAAGAGTGACTTCATGCGCTTTCGACTGACCCGGCTCTATACCCTGGGCGGCTACGCCGCGGCGCTCTGCTTGGGCGTGATCGGCACGATGATCGCCTTTCAGGTGATCGGCCGCCTGCTCGACAAGCTGCTCGCGGCGCTCGGCATTGGTGGGCTCAGCCTGTCGATTCCCGGACTCTCGGAGGTTTCCGGCTTTCTGCTGGTCGGCGCCAGCTTCCTGGGGCTTGCCTACACCTACGTTCACGGCGGGCATATCCGTGTCACCCTGGTGACCGGGCAACTGCCACCCCGTGTACGCGTCTTCGTAGAGCTCTGGTGCCTGACCGTCGCCCTCGCGCTGTGCCTCTATTGGGGCTGGTACGTCATCGTGCTGGTGCAGGACAGCATCGCCTTCGGCGAGGTTTCCTACGGCATGGTGCCGGTGCCGCTGTGGATCCCACAGAGCGCCATGCTGGTAGGCATCGCGCTGCTCACGCTGGCGTTGCTCGAGGCCTGGCTAAGCACCGCACACACCGCGGTCACCCGCCCATCGGCGTTTCGCATCGATGACCGCGGCCATGAATGATAGGGACACCCGCCCATGCTGACGCTCGTGATGGTACTGCTGATCGCCCTGATCGTGCTGCTGGGCAGCGGCGTCTGGGTCGCCTTCTCGTTGATGGCGCTGGGCTGGCTGGGCATCAGCCAATTCACCTCGATCCCCGCCGGCGACGTGATGGCCTCGGATATCTGGAGCGCTAGCTACAGCTGGGAACTGACCGCGCTACCGATGTTCATCTGGATGGGCGAGATCCTGTTTCGCTCGCGACTCGCCGAGGACATGTTCAACGGCCTGGCGCCGTGGATGACGCGTATTCCCGGCCGGCTGCTGCACACCAATGTAGTGGGCTGCGGGCTATTCGCCGCGGTCTCGGGCTCGTCGGCGGCAACCTGTGCGACCATGGGCAAGATGTCGCTCCCCGAGCTGACCCGTCGCGGCTACGACGAGCGCCTGGTGATCGGCACCCTGGCCGGCTCGGCAACGCTCGGCTTGCTGATTCCGCCATCGATTATCCTGATCGTCTACGCCGTGGCCACCGATCAATCGATCGCCCGCCTGTTCATTGCCGGTATCCTGCCCGGTGTAATGCTGATCACGTTGTTTGCGGGCTACCTTATGCTCTGGGCGTGGCGCTTTCCCGAACGCATCCCGGCCGCCGAAGCGCCTACCACTTTGGGCGAGAAGCTCCGCCGCTCGCGGCGCCTGATCCCCATGCTGGCGTTGATCGTCGGCGTCATCGGCTCGATCTATGCCGGCCTGGCCTCGCCCACCGAAGCCGCCGCAGTAGGCGTCATGCTCTCGCTGGTACTCGCGCGCGTACAGGGCCAGATGCCTTGGGCGACGTTCGTCGAGGCCACCCTGGGCACGGTGCGTACCGCCACGATGATCGCCTTCATTCTCGCCGGAGCGTCGTTTCTCACCGCGGCAATGGGCTTCACCGGCCTGCCAAGCGATCTGGCATCCTGGATCGCCGCGCAGAACCTCTCGCCCTACATGCTACTGTCCGCACTGACGCTATTCTTCATCGTGCTCGGCTGTTTCCTCGACGGCATTTCACTGGTGGTGCTGACCACTTCGGTTTTGCTGCCGATGGTCGAGGCCGCCGGCATCGACCTGATCTGGTTCGGCATCTACCTGGTGATCGTCGTCGAGATGTCGCAGATCACGCCACCGGTCGGCTTCAACCTGTTCGTGCTGCAGGGCATGACCGGCAAGAACATTCTCAGCATCGCCCGCGCCGCGCTGCCGTTTTTCTTCTTGATGGCGCTCGGTGTCGCGCTGATCACGATCTTCCCGGCCATCGCCACCTACCTACCGCAGGCGATGAGCGGACGGTAAGGGGCGGGATGCCTACACGTTTGCCAACTCCAGTTAAAGGCGATGATAGAATCGGCACCGACCGAGCACTTCTCAAGGCTGTATTGCAATGCACGACGCATCCATTCTGATCATCTACACGGGCGGCACCTTGGGCATGCAGGAAAGCCCACGCGGCCTCGTTCCCGGGCATGACATCGAGACCCGCCTGCACCAGGCATTTGCCGCGTTGCCTCCGGCTCGCCAGGCATCGCTACCCACCTTCGATGTGCTGCAGTACGCCGAGCCGATCGACTCGAGTGCCGCTACCCCCGCCGACTGGCAGCGCCTGGCGCGGGATATCATCGACGGCTATTCAGCGGTGGAAGCGAGTGCGCCACGCTATAGCGGCTTCGTGGTGCTCCACGGCACCGACACGTTGGCTTGGACAGCGTCGAGCCTGGCCTATCAACTGCAGGGCATCGACCGTCCGGTAGTAGTAACGGGCGCGCAGTTACCCCTGGAAACCGCTGGCAGCGACGCGCCGGGCAATATCGAAGCGGCGCTGCGCTTCGCCGTCTGCCAGGACTTTCAGGAAGTCGCCGTGTGCTTTGCCGGCAAGCTGATGCGCGGGGCACGTACCCGCAAGTGGGATACCCACGATTTCGACGGCTTCGCCAGTCCCAACTATCCGCTACTCGGTGAACTCGTCGACGGCCAGCCCGTGCTCTATCCCACCCGCGGTCTGGACGCACAGCAGCGGGGTCTGCCGCGCTTCGAACTCGCCGACTATTCGGCCTTCGAGGAGTCGCCCGTGGTGCGTATCGCGCTCTGGCCCGGGCTTTCGACGCGCCTGCTGGAAGCCTGGCTGCTCGACGATCGCGTTCAAGGCGCGTTGCTTGAAGTCTGGGGGAGCGGCAATATTCCCGACGATCCGGCGCTGACCGGCCTGCTCGCCCAGGCCAGCGGTGAAGGCAAGCTGATCGCCGCCATCAGCCAGTGCCCGCACGGACCGGTATCCATGGATACCTATGCCGCCGGCCGGGGGCTGATCGACGCCGGCGTGCTGCCTGCCGACGCCATGACACCGGAGGCGTCCATCACCAAACTCGTTCACTTGCTCGCCCAGCCACTGAGCGACACCGAACGCCGGCAGCGATTTCTCACGCCGCTGGTCGGCGAGCGCTGACAGAGCCCAGTGAGCGTTGAGCTGACCGACTCACCGCAGCGGCTTCGTGGGATCGAATTCATTAGCGAAAATGCTCACTGCGCCGACAAGGCGATCAGTGACTCGAACTTGCCCGTGTCCGTGAACGTCAGACGATAAAGGCCATGCACACCATCGCGGCCGACTATGCGTCGCAACGCCTGGGCGGGGAAGACCACCCGCCGTCCGTCCCGGCTGCGGGCGTATACATGCTGAGCACCGCCCGCATAGTGCGCTAGGCATTGCTCGGCGGAAAGGTCGATCACCACATCGATACTGGGCATGGCTTACGGTTCGGTCAGCGCAGTGCTTAAGGAGAGCAGCACAGAGCGGCAGTATGCGGAGCCTAGCAAAGCCCGTGAAGACTGGCGAGAAGCGCGGAGCTACCCCGTGATCACACCCCCATCTTTCGATTCAAGCACTGAATAGGTCCGCCGATAACCTTCACGGCAGCGGTAGCCGCTGGGCCTCTGAGTGAGGCTTCAGCAGCCGGACATGTGCCCTACCGCCCACGATGTCGCTATCTCAGTAAAAAATTTGCAGATAGTCCTAAAGCAAATGCCGGTAGCGTCGATAAACAGGGTAACGGCCACGGTGCCGTTGCGGTGGAAAGACCGGAATCCCGGCTCACCGCTCGAGCCCCTAAAGAAAAAGGAAACACCAAATGTCCGTAATCAATACCAACATCACCGCTCTTATCGGCCAGCAGAACCTGAGCCGCGCGCAGGATTCTCAGGCCACCGCCATGGAGCGTCTGTCATCCGGTCTGCGCATTAACAGCGCCAAGGACGATGCCGCCGGCCAGGCCATCGCCAACCGCATGAGCTCGCAGATCACTGGTCTCAACCAGGCCAGCCGTAACGCCAACGACGGTATCTCTCTTGCCCAGACCGCCGAAGGCTCGCTGGACCAGATCAACGACAACCTGCAGCGCATTCGTGAGCTGTCCGTACAGGCTCAGAACGGCACCAACTCAGCCGCTGACATCGACTCCATCCAGAAGGAAGTCAACCAGCGCCTGGAAGAGATCGACCGCGTTACCAGCCAGACCTCCTTCAACGGCACTTCGCTGTTCTCGCAGTCTGGTACAGGCACCTTCTCTATCCAGGTTGGCGCCAACGACGGCGAACAAATCGATATTTCTGTCGGTTCCGCTTCTAGCTGGAACAAATACGATTCAGCCGGCACCAACAACGTTGCTTCTGTCAATGGCGTAAGCCGTAACGTCGATGCTCAGGGCTTTGACGTCATGTCCAGCACGTCCCTCGCAGACCTCGATGCGTTGGTCAGCTCCGTCGACAACGAGCGCAGCAACCTGGGTGCGGTGCAGAACCGTTTCGAAACGGCCATCGACAATATCGAGACCACCGCCACCAACCTGACTTCAGCTCGCTCGCGCATCGAAGATGCCGACTATGCAGAGGAAGTCTCCAATATGACTCGCGCAGGCATTCTGCAGCAGGCCGGCACATCGGTACTCGCCCAGGCCAACCAGCTGCCGCAGAGCGTACTCTCTCTGCTGGGTTAATCCCCACCGCAACTCTGGCAGCATGAACTCAAGGCCGGCATTGATGCCGGCCTTTTTGTTTTTCTCATACGATGGAGGAGTATGCTCACAAAAAACGCTCCTATTTAACGCTTTTGACCCGTTAGCTCTATGACACGATTGATGGCAAGTCACTCTCGTATGGACAACAGGTAACACCATGGGTCACTCCAGCGCTCAAATCCCCCGCCACACTCAGAAATCGGTCATCGACCTCTATCGCAAAGGCAAAGTCACCAAAGCGATGCGCGAAGCCCAGGCCTTAACGCAACGCTACCCCCAAGACGATTTCGCCTGGAAGGTGCTAGGCAGTTGCCTACTCCAGACCGGAGACTTTCTTCCGGCTCAATCGGCATTGGAGACGGCCCGCAGCCTAGGTGCCGACGACCCGCTAACACTCAATGCCCTGGCTCGTGCTTGTTTCATGCTGGGCGAGCAGGATCGCGCGATCGAGTTACAGCGCACCTGCCTCAGCCTGGACGCCGAAAACCCCAAGTACCATTTCCAAATGGCCAATATGCTTTACAAGGCTGGCGTCGGCGACAGGGCCCTGCCATATCTTGTTAGCGCTGAGCGCCTAGGTCATGACACTGTAGAAATATTAACGCTGAAAAGTGCTATTCTTTCCCTGAGTTTTAAATTCCAAGAAGGATGGGAGCAACTGCAGCGCCTTTATGCCTTGAAACCCAACGAGCCGACGGTCCACAACAGTCTTGGCAACTATTATAAAGACATGGCCGACTTCGAGAATGCCGCACTTCATTATACGAAGGCGCAGGAACTGGCACCGAATTACGTCTCGGCCTATTCAAATGAATTGATGTCCCTGCATTACGATCCCGATGCTACGGTGGAGCGCGTTCTTGAACTGGCCAAAGCGTGGCAGCAGCGTTTCGGCCCCGAGTCAGCGATGGCGCTAACGGAAACCGATAGGGATGGGAGCCGCCCAATTCGAGTAGGCCTTGTCTCCGCCAGCCTGCGCATGCACCCCGTCGGTTGGATGGTGACCAGTGCCTTGGCCGCCCTGCCCGGCGACATTAAGCTCTACGCCTATAGCGACAGCGATGCTCAGGATTTCATCACCCAACGGATTCGACAGTCCCTTACCCACTGGCAACCGGTTTATCATCTTGACGACACCCAATTGGCCGAGCGCATACGCGATGACCAAATCGACATACTCATCGATCTAGCCGGCCATGGGTCCGGCTCCCGGCTACGTACTATGGCCATGCGCCCGGCCCCACTACTTATCAAGTGGGTCGGCATCCAAATCAGTAGCATGGGGATTCCCGCTTTCGATTACTTCCTTAGCGATGCTATCGAAACGCCACCCGGATGCGATGCAGAATATACTGAAAAGCTGATCCGCTTGCCGGACGATTACATTTGCTACCAGCCGCCTTATTACAAGCCGGCCGTTACCGCGTTGCCGTCCATTAAGAATGGCTACATCACTCTCGGCTGTTTCAACAACCCGGCCAAAGTCAACGACGTTGTACTTAAAGAGTGGGCACGGTTGATGCAGGAATTGCCGAACTGTCGCTTGCTGCTCAAAGGTTCCCAATACACTAGTGAACTGGTCTGCAAACGCATTTACCGCACCATGGCTGCCGCCGGCATTGCCCCGGACCGCCTGATACTGGAAGGCCCGGTCAAGCATCAAGAATTACTCGAAGCCTATCGGCGAGTCGACATCGCCTTGGATCCTTGGCCTTACTCAGGCGGCTTGACGACCTGCGAGGCTCTGTTGATGGGTGTGCCCGTAGTCACCCTGCCGGGGCCTACCTTCGCAGGTCGCCACAGCGCGACGCATTTGATCAATGCCGGCATGCCAGAACTTGTGGTGGCTAATTGGGATGAATACCGCCAGCGCGTGATCGAACTCGCAACGGACCTCCCAAGCCTTGCCGTTATTCGTGCGTCCCTGCGTACTTATCTCCAGCAATCGCCAGTGTGCGATGATCGACGCTTCGGTCGCCATCTGCATAAAGCATTACGCGCCATCTGGCAGCGCCATTGCGAAGGCAAGGCCCCGGCTGCACTTACCTTCAATAAAGGGGGTTCAGCGCGCTTCGAAGATGAAGACAAATCGTATCGCTTACCCGCCGCCCTGCGAGTACACGAAGAAGGCATCGACTGGGACCTCGATGGTCCGATTATGGCAATCGATAATGGTGCACAACTCGCGACCCATGAAGCCATGGAACGCTTATTGGGCGAGGGTCATATTGCCTTGCTAACGCTGGACCCCAGCGCGAGTCTGCCGATAGCGAACCATTTGGGGCAATGCGGCGAATTCCAATACTATCCGGGCGTTACCCTAGGCGATGGCCAGCCTATCGTATCGGACGATAATGATGAACTCGCAGAAACAACGACTATACCCAGCATTGCCTTGGATAGCATTGAGGGCCTGAAAGGCATCGACATGCTTGTCTTGGATGATGGGCCTGACAGCCTGACGATTCTCGAACATGGCGAACGAGCCTTGAGCCAGACGCTATTGATTCAGGCCCGAGTCAAATTCAATCCGGAGAATGATGCCCGCACGAATCTGGGCTCACTGACCCAGTGGGCCGGTGAGCATGGCTTCCGCTTTCATCGGCTGCATAACGCTGAATACCATAGTCATATGCCGGAGAGTGATTTACGGAACTATCATCAAGCTAGCGAATTGGTTAGCGCAGATGCTATATATATACCCACCGTCGAGCGCTTCACTGCGTTATCAAACAGTCAACGAATGAAGCTCGCCTGCGCGCTACATACCCTTTATGGAATTAAAGACGTAGCCCATCGGCTAATTTATGATGTCGACGCCAAAAAGGCAGAACTTTATTCTGCAATAGGCGAAAACTCCAAAAAAAGCCCACCTCAACTCCCCACGAAAATACGTAACATACATGATGCAATCCAATATTACGAAAACTGTCGCCTAACAAGAAAGTCACCGAATCATGGCTTGCCCAGCAAGCTTGTTGTATCATTGACGTCTTATAAAGACCGATTCAGCACTCTTCACCTGACCTTAAGAACCCTGCTGTGCCAATCCGTCACACCCGATGAACTCGTGCTATGGATCGCATATGAAGATAAAAACTTATTACCTGAAAAAGTTACAAGATTGGAAGATTTTGGGTTAAGAATTCGTTTTTGTGAAAACCTAAAATCCTACAAGAAAATAATTCCGACATTAAAATATCACTCTGACTGGTTTATCGTTACTGCTGACGATGATATTTATTATAGCGAAGACTGGCTAGGGTCGCTAACGAGGTCTTGGGATAATAACTACAAAACGGTAGTTGCACATCGAGCCCACAAGATAAAGCTAGATGCAAAAGGTGCTCCCACTAATTATACCAATTGGACTTGGACAATCGGAAAAGAAGAGATAGCTGATGGCTTGATCTTCCCCACCAGTGGTGCAGGGGTGTTATTTCCCCCAGGCATCTTTCATCGAGACATAAGCAATCGTGAAAAATTCACAAAGCTTTGTCCAGATGCCGACGACATCTGGCTTTATTGGATGTTTTCTCTTAATGGCGGCAAAGCCAAACTATCCGATCATAACTACAAACTTATTGAATGGCCACATGATAACGCTACACCACTCTGGCACAAAAATATTAAACAGGGTGGCAATGATAAACAAATAGGCGCTCTACTTAAAGAATATGGAAAACCTTGGCCTCTTAACGTTATAGAGGACCAAACGCAAATGAATATTTTAACTTTCTACTATGGCGCTCAGGCTGTACGCTTTTTCTTACCTAACAGTCAAGACCATATACAAAAAATAATCAGAACTGAAAAAACATTTTATGAAGAAAAAATGCTTTTAGATATCCAACGTATTTCCAAGCCTGGAGGCGTAATACTTGATGTTGGCGCCAACATTGGGAATCATGCAGTTTTTTTTGGCCTGCTTTGCAAGGCCAATCACGTACTATGTTTGGAGCCCCACCCAAAAACATTTAGCACGCTGATAAAAAATATATCAATCAACAATCTCAGTGAAAAAATAAAATGTTTCCAAGCAGGTGCAGGCAACAAAGAAAGCAAGGCCATGATTTCTCACTACGATGAGAAAAATACAGGCATGTCAAAATTGAGCTTAGAGCATGATGGAGATATTGAAATAACAACCTTAGACACGATAATTGAAAAAGAAGGGCGACAGGTAGACATTATCAAAATGGATATTGAAGGCATGGAATTAAAGGCCTTGGAAGGCGCGAAAAATATTTTAACAAACCAATCACCTGTGATTTATATAGAAGCCGGCACCGATGACCACTATGCAAAAATAAAAAACTTTCTTCGCCATTTCGACTACCATCCCTATGAAAGGTTTAATGCTACTGCGACCTACAGGTTCGAAAAAACGATCAAATGATAGAGAAGTAATAGCAAACTAAATAGTATGAAACAAAGGCTCCCCATGGGAGCCTTTTTACTTTAACCTGCGAACATAAACCAATGCTAAGCTCAACTTATTATCCGCTATTTGTGAAATCTGCGCAGCCATTACAAAACGTCACATGCAACCCCTATCACAAAGCAAGCTTCAACATTATAGCTTGATCACCCAGTTACTCGGTAAAGTTTGCTTCCAACCGGCCGATAGGGTTCATATAGCTGTGTCGTGTGCATGGTACTGCCTAAATAGGTCGCGCCTCATGCCGAAAGCGCTAAGCCGGCTCGATAAAATCCAAACCAGGGACCCTTCATGGTACGCAAACTCCTTCTCACCGGCCTGAGCAGCTCGCTGCTGCTAAGCGGTTGCTTCGCCGCCAATACGTCTCAGGCGCCGATGGCGAAGACCTATCCGTACAGCGAGCAGCAGAAGATGCAGGCGGCGCATCATTGGGATGTACTCGCCGAGTACGAGGCTGCCGGCATCCTGCGTAGCAGCGCTTTGCGCGGTCGTTCGCTGTTTCTGAATCCCACACATGGCGAATCACCGTTCGCCCGCAGCTTCGACGATCTGCTGACAAGCCAGCTAGTGTCGAACGGTGCGTTGGTGCGCACCGACCCGATCAATGCCGCCCAGATCGACTACCGTGTCCAGGTCGTTGAGCACAAGGGTCGTGATTTCATCCGTGAGCCGATGGGTACCTGGACGGCCCTGAGTGCCGGCATTGCCGTGGCCACGTGGCCAGTCAATCACTGGAGCGAACCAGCCCTGGCGTTGATTCCCGCCGCGGCGCTAGTCGATGCCTTCAGCGGCAGTTGGGAGAGCGTCAGCCCCCAGGAAGTGATCATCACCACTCAGGTCAGCGAGAACAATCGCATCCTTTATTCGTCGTCCAACATTTATTACATCAATGCCGGCGACGCCGACCATTACCGTAACGACGCCTCGCGCCTGCTGCCCGTGACCGATGCCTGGTAAGGAAGCCACCATGAAACCGATCAAATCCTTTCTGCTGCCCATAGCCCTGGCCGCGGTCATGGCACTGGGAGCCGGCTGTGCTTCCAACGGTAGCGACAGCTACATCGTAACCAGCAACGCCACGGTCGATATGCTCGCGCTGGTGCGCGAAACCGCTGCCGACCTGCTTGCCAACACCCGCGAGTTGGACCCTGCCAAGCCGGTCGTTGCGGCGAGCTTCGTCAACATCGACGACTTGAGCGAGTCTTCGACCTTCGGCCGCACGCTATCCGAGATGTTCGCTTCGTCGCTGAGCCGTGCCGGGCTGACCCTGATCGAGGTCAAGATGCGCGACAGCCTGTTCATCGAGGAACAGACCGGCGAGCTGATCCTGTCGCGGGACATTCGCCGGCTTTCCGCCTCGCATAACGCTCAGGCGATCCTGCTGGGCACCTACGCCCAAGGCCAGAACATGGCCTACGTCAACGTGCGTCTGGTACGTACCCGCGACAACGTGGTGCTCGGCGCTTCGAGCGTGCAGATTCCGCTGGATCGCAATACCCGCGCGATGCTGCCCAATCGCTGGCAATGAACGCCTCTCGCTGGCGGCGCCCCTGCGGGTACGTTCAAGTCCGGCCCCACTCAGCCGATAGATCATTAGTGGGCTCGCTCGTCGTGCCTGCTAATGACCAACAAGAATCCTTCGGCGTGTACCGCGAGGCTTGCCCATGAGCTCCTATTCCATCGATCCCGTCACCGGCACTGCCGCCGGCGTGGCTAGCCCACCAGGCAATGGCGCGATAACGCCACAACAAAGGCTCGAGCGTGCCCTTGCCCATATCGTGGCGCCACCCGGCGCTGCAGAAAGCGAGCAGACTTCCCCGGCGGGTGAGCCAGGCACCACTCAGAGCGAGCTGGTCGAGCCTCTCCAGCGAATCAATGCGGTGATGCGCAGTTACGGCCTGGAATTCGATCTGCAGTCATACGATAGCCGTGTGGTGACACGCGTCGTGGATCGGGAAAGCGGCGATGTGATTCGCCAAATTCCCAGCGAAGAGGTCCTGCGCATTGCCGAAAGCCTCGCCCAGATGCAGGGACGCTTGATCGAACTGCAGGCCTGATTCATTCAGCGATGGGATAAGCCGATGGAGAGGCAACCCGCAAGATCCCGCGTCGGAGGCGTAGACAGCAGGGAAGACAAGGAGACAGGTCACCGATGACACTTCAGCGCGCAGCCTCCAACCGTCGAATGCGCAAGACCCTGCTCATGGAGCCTCGCCGGCTTGCCGCGCTACGTGCGACGCGATTGCTCGACACGCCCGCCGAGATACCCTTCGACGGCCTGACGCATCTGGCCTGTGGCCTCTTCGATGCGCCGATCGCCTGGATCAGCCTGCTCGATGCGCATCGCCAATGGTTCAAGTCGACCTGCGGCCTGAGCTTGCGCGAAATACCCATCGAACACGCCTTCTGCACTTACGTTCTGGAAGCCGATACGGTCGTGGTGATCGAGGATGCGCAGGCTGACCCACGCTTCGCCGACAATCCTTACGTACGGGGCGAACCCTACATTCGCTTCTATGCCGGCGCGCCCATTTATGGCCCCGACCGGATGCCGCTGGGCACCTTCTGCATCGTCAGCGACTCGCCTCGTGCATTCGATGCCCGCGAACGCGAGACGCTTGAGGGCTTGGCACGCCTGACCACGATCGAGATCGGGCGACGCTCCGCTCGCCGCGCAGAGAGGCAGGGCCATCCGCTCGGCGCCTACCAGAGCGAACGAGATGCCGGGCTGCCAAGCACGTCATTCGGCGTCAAGGATTGTTGGCAAGTGCCCTACGCCGCCAAGAATCCGGCTCACGACGACACCGCCCTGCAGGCGCAGCTCGAGAAATTTCGCGTCACGCTGGACGCCACTCTCGATCTGATCCTGATCGCCGATGAACAGACCCAGCGCTTCACGTATTGCAACCAGGGCGCCATCGAGCGACTGGGTTATTCACGCGACGAGTTGCTGGCGCTCTCGCCCGATACGCTCGATGATTCATTGTCGGTTAGCGCACTCGGCGAGCGCTTGGCGGCGCTCGATGGCCAGCGTGCGCTGCGTCTGAATGCCAGCTTGGCGTGTCGTAACGGCGAAATGCTGCCGGTGCAGGCGCAGATTCAACGCACGCCCTCGAACTGTCTCGAACGGACCCAATTGATCATCGTCGCGCGCGATCTTCGCGAAACGCTGGAAGCACAGCGCGAAATCGAATGGATCACCCATCACGACGGCCTCACCCATCAGCTCAATCGCACCGGCTTCCTGCGCGCGCTGGCTCGCGGCGACCACACCGCCGATCAGTGCAAAGTGCAGTTGGTCGCCGTGTTAGGCATCGATCGTTTCAAGCGAATCAACGATGCCCACGGCACTGCTCAGGCCGATGCCATTCTCTGCGAACTGGCCCAGCACTTGAGCAGTCTTCTGGCGCCCCATGGCGAGGCTCAACTGGGCCGGTTGGGTGGCGACGAGTTCGCCATCAGCGTACCGCTCGCCCAGACCTGTGATGCGCCGCCGCTTGCCGAGCGTCTGCGCGAGGCCGTCGAGAGCCATCGCTTTCGCGCCATCGAGGGGCTGCAACTGACCGTCAGTGTCGGCCTGACGGCGCATAGCCTCCATCAGACGGCCCCCGAAGAACTGTTGAGACGTGCCAATGCGGCGCTGGTGCGCGCCAAACAGCATGGGCGCAACCGCGTGCGCCAGTACCTGAGCGGCATGCTCGACGAAGCCAGTCGTCACGAGGCCATCGAGAGGCGTCTCGCCGGCGCTTTCGAGCGTCGCGAATTTCACCTCGATTTTCAGCCGCAGTGGTCGCTCAAGGCGCTCGACCGGCCGTGCGGTGCCGAGGCGTTGCTGCGCTGGCAGGCGCCCGATCAATCAAGGGTCGGTCCCGATGTCTTCGTGCCGATTCTCGAACAGAGCGGGCTGATGGTGGAGGTGGGGCGCTGGATCATCGACCAGGCGCTCGACACCTTGGCATCGAACCGCCAGCGGCTACCCGCAAACTTCTTCGTCAGCATCAACATCAGCGCCATTCAACTGATGGACGATACCCAACTGGCCGTCTACCTGATCGAGGCGTTGCAGCGCCGACGCTTGCCCGCCTCGGCGCTGGAACTGGAAATCACCGAAACGGCACTGATCCAGTCGCCGTACTGGGTCGGCCAGCAACTCGAGGCGCTTCACAAGCAGTCGATCGCCATTGCGCTGGACGATTTCGGTACCGGCTTCTCGTCGCTATCGCATCTCAAGCAGTTCCCGTTCGATACCGTCAAGATCGACAAGTCGTTCATCGCCGGGCTGCCTGGCTCGCCCGAGGACCGGGCGATCGTCGAATCGCTGCTGACGCTGTGCCGCGGGTTCGGCCGGAATGTCTGCGCCGAAGGCATCGAAACGCCGGCCCAGCTCGACTACCTGCGCCGGCTGGGTTGCAATCGCGCCCAGGGTTACCTGCTGGCTCGCCCCGATCGCGATCTACTGGCGTATGACGGGAAGTGAGGCGAGAAACGCAAGCGCTCCCGAGGAAGCGCCGTTCAGGCTATCCGTCGGGAGGAAGTATGCAATGGACTCGACGGCAGCGCCGTTTAGACCTGCATATTCATGATGTCCTTGTAGGCCGTCACCAGGCGGCTGCGTACTTGTACGCCCATCTGAAAGCCGATGCTGGCCTTCTGCATGTCGACCATCACGTCGTTTAGCGCCACACCCGGCTCGCCGGCCTGGAAGGCCTTCAAGCTGGCGTCGGATTTCTTCTGCAACTGATTGATTTTCTGAACCGACGACTGTAGCGCATCGGCAAAGCCGCCCTGCCCCACTGACGTCGCCAGCTGCTGGCCGCGGCCGGCCTGGGTGGCGCTGGCCTGATTGGCCAGACTCTGCATCTGTTGTAAGGCCGCTTGAATGGCGGGTGCGCTCATGGCGGTTCTCCTGCCCCATTGGTGGATGAAGGCAAGCCTAGCATCGGCGGCGGCCGATCATGGCCGCAAATGAGCTTTAAAAATGGGGCTTTTCTTGCCTTTAGGGCGACAGCACCTGCGGATAATGGCCTCCATCACACGACCGTCCCCTTGACAACGCGCCCAGCCCGGCTGGCATATCGCCTACCGACCGCCACGACAAGCGCAACCCGGGACTTGGAATCGATGGATGCTGGAGCCGGATATTAAAATGCTATCTGCACCGACCCGATATGCACGGGCCGACGCTAACACCGCCGTCCTGACGCCCCCGTTACCTACCGGAGGGCGCTCATGAGCGACGTCGCCTCTTCGCAGCAGAGCAATGCTCGAGAGAACCATGGCCGGGCCGCCAATGCCTCGGCTCAAGGTTCCTCCGCGCAAGGTCTGCTCACGCAATTGCGTACGAATCCACGCATTCCGTTGATCATTGCCGCTGCCGCGGCGATCGCCCTGATCGCCGTGCTGCTGCTGTGGGCGCGCAGCCCCGAATACCGGGTGCTGTATAGCAATCTGAGCAACGCCGACGGCGGGAGCATCATCAACGAACTCGACGCCCGTGGCATTCCCTATCAATTCAGCGAGGGCGGCGGTGCGCTGCTGGTACCCGCCGACCAGGTCCACACACTGCGCCTGCAACTCGCCGAACAGGGCCTGCCCAAGGGCGGCGACGTGGGCTTCGAACTGATGGACAACCAAGCCTTCGGTATCAGCCAGTTCGCCGAGCAGATCAACTTTCAGCGTTCGCTGGAAGGGGAACTGGCGCAATCCATGAAGGCGCTCGGGCCGGTCGCCCAGGCCCGCGTGCATCTGTCGATGGCCAAGCCCTCGGTGTTCGTGCGCGAGAGCGAACCCGCCAAGGCCTCGGTGGTGCTGACTCTCGAACCCGGTCGGGTGCTCGGCGAAGGCCAGGTCAATGCCATCGTGCACATGGTTTCCAGCAGCGTTCCCCAACTGGCCACCGAGGCGGTCACCGTGGTCGACCAGAACGGTCGGCTGCTGTCGCGCAACGGCAGCCAACTGGGCGGCCTCGACGGCACACAACTGAGTTACGTCCAGGAAATCGAAAAGACCTACCAGAAGAATATCGAGCGCATCCTCGCGCCGATCCTGGGCGCAGACAACGTCCGCGCCCAAGTCGCGGCGCAGGTCGACTTTTCCAAGCGCGAGCAGACCGCCGAGCGCTACTCTCCCAATCAGGCGCCGAACGAGGCTGCTGTTCGCAGCCGCCAGGTAAGTGAGTCGTACACCGGCGGCGATGTGGCGCCCAGCGGCATCCCCGGTGCGCTTTCCAATACCCCGCCGGGGACGGCGGCCTCGCCGATCGACAATGGCGCAGCCAAACAAGGTGACAATGCCGACGCCGCAGACGGCGGTGAAAACGATGCCCAGGCCACCGACAAGGCGAACACGCCACCGAGCCGCCTGGACCGCAACGACACCGTCAACTACGAGGTCGATCACCACGTCGAACACGTCCAGTTCGAGCGCGGCGGCGTCGAGCGCCTCTCGGTAGCGGTCGTGGTCGATTATCGCGAGGGGCTCAACGAGGCCGGCGAAACCGTCAAGCAGCCGCTCAGCGACGAGCAGCTGGCGCAGATCGAGCGACTGGTGCGCCAGGCCATGGGCTTCTCGCAAGCGCGCGGCGATGCCATAGAAGTGGTCAACAGCCCGTTCACCGAAAGCGACGAGACGATCGTGGAAGTGCCGTGGTGGCAGACCCCGGGAGTGCTGCAACTGGCGATGACCCTGGGCCGTTACCTGCTGGTCGCTCTGGCCGCGCTGTTCCTGTGGTTCATGGTCCTGCGTCCGCTGATCAAGCGTCAGAGCGCAGCCCTGCCCGCGAACCAGTCGGCCGCCCTGCGTAGCCCGACCGCGGTATCCGTCGGCGGCAACGAGGACTATGACGACAGCGATGCACTGAGCGAAGCCGCCGAGGCACCACCGCGCCGCCGTCGCCGCGCCAACGCCTACGAGCAGAACCTCAAGGATGCCCGCGAGATTGCCCAGGAAGATCCGCGGCTGGTAGCCATGATCGTCAGAAGCTGGATGAACGACAAATGATCGAAATGACCGGCGCCCGCCGCGGTGCAATCCTGCTGCTCTCCCTCGATGAAGACAGCGCAGCCGAAATCTTCAAGTTCCTCGGTGCCAAGGAGGTTCAGGAGATCAGCATGGAGATGGCCAAGCTCGACCAGGTCTCCCACGAGGAAATGACTCAGGTGCTCGCCGAATTCCACGACGAGGCCGAACAGTTCACCGCCGTCAACCTGCACTCAAGCGACCACATCCGCACAGTGCTCACCAAGGCATTGGGCAGCGATCGCGCTTCGAGCCTGATCGAGGACATCCTCGAGAGCACCAGCAGCGCCTCGGGCATCGATTCGCTGAATCTGATGGAGCCGTCGATGGTCGCCGAGATGATCCGCGACGAGCATCCGCAGATCATCGCCACGATCCTCGTGCACCTCGAGCGCCATCAGGCGGCGAGCATCCTCGAGCTGTTCGACGACAAGCTGCGCAACGACGTGGTGCTGCGTATCGCCACGTTCAGCGGCGTCCAGCCGGCCGCCCTGCAGGAGCTCACCGAAGTGCTCGGCGGCATGCTCGATGGCCAGAACCTCAAGCGCAGCAAGATGGGCGGCGTGAGAACCGCGGCCGAGATCCTCAACCTGATGAACTCCGCTCAGGAAGAGGTCGTCATCGAGACCGTGCGCGCCCACAGCGAGGACCTGGCCCAGAAGATCATCGACGAGATGTTCCTGTTCGAGAACATCATGGACATCGACGATCGCGGCATCCAGCTGATCCTCAAGGAAGTCGACACCAACTCGCTGGTCGTCGCACTCAAGGGCGCGCCGGATGCGCTGCTCGAGAAATTCATGGCCAACATGTCGCAGCGTGCCGCCCAGATGCTGCAGGAAGACCTCGAGGCCCGCGGGCCGATCCGTGTGTCCCAGGTCGAGACCGAACAGAAGACCATCCTGCAGATCGTGCGCCGACTCGCCGACAGCGGCGAAATAGCCCTGGGCGGAGGCGACGACAGCTATGTCTGATCACCTGGTCAGCCCCGAACATGACGACGGCGCCTGGCGGCGCTGGCGGATGGATGAACTGGGCAGCCCCGATCAGCTGCGCAGCCAGCGCGAACGCCGCGAGCGGGTGCGCCAGCAGGCCGCCCAGCGTCAGGCCGAACTCGACGCGATGCGCAAGCAGGCCCGTCAGGAGGCCTATCAGGCCGGCTATCAGGAAGGCTACGAACAGGGCCAGCAGGCGGGCTACGAAGCCGGTCTGAAGGAAGGCCGCGAAGCCGGCGAAGTCGAGATGCAGCGCCAGACCCGCGAAACGCTGGAACCGTTGTTGCCGCTAGCCGCGCAGTTCGGCGAGGCACTCGCCGCCCTCGACGAGGAGATGGCCGAGCACCTCGTCGATCTCGCGCTGGCGACCGGTCGCCAGCTCGCCGGCGAGGCCCTCGAGGCACGCCCCGAGGCGATTCTGGATATCGTTCGCGAGCTGCTGCACGTCGAGCCGTCGCTCTCCGGGCGGCCACGACTGTGGCTGCATCCCGCCGACCTGGCCCTGGTCAAGGCTCAGCTCGGCCACGAATTCGAGGCCGCCGGCTGGCAGTTGCAGCCCGACGATCTAGTGAGCCGCGGCGGCTGCCGCGCGACCAGCGCCAACGGCGATCTCGACGCCACCCTGGAATCGCGCTGGGAAACCATCGCCAACCAGGTTCGTCGTCGCAATTCCGTCATCGACACCAACGAGAAGCCGTCATGAGCGCCGGCGAAGCCAACCGCCACCAGGGCCATTGGCGCAGTGCGCTCGGTGGCGTCCACCAACGTGTCAGTGCGCTGCCCAACTATCGCGCCAGCGGACGCATCGTGCGTGCCACCGGCCTGGTACTCGAGGCGGTCGGCCTGCGCATCCCCCTGGGTAGCGCCTGTCGCATCGAGCTCTCGTCGCAATCGAGCAGCCCGGGCAGCCCCTCTGCGCGCTACGCCGAGGCCGAAGTGGTCGGCTTCTCCGGCGAGAAGCTGTTCCTGATGCCGCTCGAGGAGATCAGCGGCTTGTTGCCCGGCTCGCGGGTACTGCCGCTGGGTGACGGCCACGAGGCCAACAGCAGCGCACGGCGCTTTCCGCTCGGCGATCTGCTGCTGGGCCGCGTCGTCGACGGCAACGGCCGGCCACTGGATGGCAAGGGCGCGTTGCATGACGTGCGCCACGCGCCACTGGCCACCCCGCCCTTCAACCCCATGGCGCGGGCCCCGATCGATACTCAGATCGACGTCGGCATTCGCGCCATCAATGGCCTGCTGAGCGTCGGCCGTGGACAGCGCATGGGGCTGTTCGCTGGTTCCGGCGTGGGTAAGTCGGTGCTGCTGGGCATGATGGCCCGCTACACCCAGGCGGACGTGATCGTGGTCGGGCTGATCGGCGAGCGCGGACGCGAAGTCCAGGACTTCATCGAGAACATCCTCGGCGAAGAGGGGCGCCGCCGCGCGGTGGTCGTCGCCGCGCCCGCCGATACCTCGCCGCTGCAGCGCCTGCAGGGCGCGTCCTACGCCACGCGGCTCGCCGAGGATTTCCGCGATGCCGGGCGCAACGTGCTGCTGATCATGGACTCACTGACCCGCTACGCCATGGCCCAGCGCGAGATCGCCCTGGCGATCGGCGAGCCGCCGGCGACCAAGGGTTATCCGCCCTCGGTGTTCGCCAAGCTGCCCAGCCTGGTCGAGCGCGCCGGTAACGGCCCCAGAGGCGGCGGCTCGATCACCGCTTTCTATACCGTGCTGACCGAGGGCGACGACCAGCAGGATCCGATCGCCGATTCGGCGCGGGCGATTCTCGACGGCCACATCGTGCTCTCGCGCCAGCTCGCCGAAGGCGGCCACTACCCGGCCATCGATATCGAGGCATCGATCAGCCGGGCAATGACCGCCATCGTCAGCGGCGAGCATCACCGCCGGGCCCAGCAGTTCAAGCAGCTGGTCTCGCGCTATCAGCGCAACCGCGACCTGATCAGCGTCGGCGCCTATACCCCGGGGCACGACCCGCAGCTCGACCAGGCGGTCTCCATGTTCCCGGCGCTCGAGCGCTTCTTGCAGCAGCGCATCGACGAACGCGCGAATATCGACGAAACACGGCAGGTATTGGACGGATTGGTCAACGCCTGAATGGGTATGCTGGGCAAAGCTAGGCTGACCACACCAGGTAAATCATCATGACTCAAGCGACACCACTGGACACGTTGATTTCGCTGACCCGCGACTCGCGCGACACTGCCAGCCTTAAGCTGGCCGAGCTGCGACGCGCGCGTCACGATGCCCAGGCCCAGTTGGATACGCTTTTTCGCTATCGCCAGGAATATCGCGAACGCTTGCAGGGAGCCATGGCTCAAGGCATCGGCCCCGATAGCTGGCAGAATTACCAGCAATTCCTGGCGTCGCTGGACAATGCCATCGAGCGCGCCCGCCAGTCATTGAGCGAACGCGAGAATCAGCTCAATCGGGGACAGCAGCATTGGCAGGACGAGCAGCGCAAGCTCTCCGCCTACGACACCCTGGTGGATCGGCGCCAGCAGCGCGAGCAACAGCGCTCCTCGCGTCAGGAGCAGCGTCACAACGATGAAATGGCCAGCGGCCTGATGTTGCGCCGTCAACACAACGAATCCCGACACGGGTCGAGCCACTAGGCTCTACTTGAAAAAGTAAGGAGGCCCGTCACATGGCCATGTCACCTCTGCCTGCAGTCTCTTCCAGTCAACCGGCCTCGGGCAGCCGGCCCGCCCAGGACGGCCAGGCTACCGGCGGTTTCGCCCAGTTGTTCGCGCAAGCCAACCAGCCCGGCAAGACGGCTGGCGGCGCCGAGGGCAACTCGCGCAGTGCAGCGAATCGCCCGGATGAAGCCCATACCGACGAGCAAGGCGACTTCGATGATGCCGGGGCACTAATCAACGACGAGGCACAGGCTTTGCTGAGCCTGCCTGCCCAGGGCAACGCCGCGCTAATTGCGGGGGAAAGCGCGCTGCCAGGTAGCCAGGCGGACCTGCTCGCCTCGGCGACCGCGCAGGCTAACGCCGGCGGTACCGGCAACGGGCTGGTCGCGGGTTTCGCCGGCGACGAGCTGGCGGGCATCCAGGAGCGCCTCGATGCCCTCGCCCGTTTCCGCGACAACACCCCGCTCAATCCGCTGGGTCAGGCCATCGCCCTGGCACCGCAAATGAGCCAGCAGGGTGGTCTCGAGCGTAGCCTGCTGAGCCAGGCCGGCGGCATTGGCCAGAAGACCGCGGTTCTCGACACCACCGATCTCAAGAGCGGCCAGTCGGCGCTGTCCGGTTCAGGCGTGACCGCGACCTTGACCGGGAATAAAGACTCCTCGGGAGCCCTGTCAGGCGTTTCCGTTTCGGGCAATACAAGTTCGGCCAACGCGGGCACGGTCGGCGGCGCCACGCTGGACTGGTCGCAGCAATTGCAGACTCAGGGCACCTCGTTTGCCGGGACACAGGAGCAGGCCGAAGGCGGCGATTGGTTGACGAGCGTCAGCGAAACCCTGACTGCCGCTCGCACGGGCACGACGGAAACCTCGAGCGTCATGCCCCTGCATGCCGGCGCGGGCCTCGGTGCGGGTCAATCCGCGGCCACGGCCAGCGCCAGCGTCGCCCAGACGCCGACCCTGAGCGCCCCGCTGGCCTCGGCCGAATGGCAGCAGAGTCTCGGCCAGCAGCTCGTCAATATGCAGCAGCGCGGCGATCAACGCGTCCAGTTGCATCTGCACCCGGCCGAGCTAGGTCCGCTGTCGATCCATCTCAAGGTCGACGACCAGATGGCCCAGGCCCAGTTCATGTCGACCAACCCGCACGTACGTGCCGCATTGGAGCAGGCCATTCCGCAACTGCGCGAGGCCCTCGGCGAAGCCGGCATCCAACTGGGCGAAGCGATGGTCGGCGACCAGCAGCAAGGCCAGGAACAGGGCCATGACGGCACCGCCGATGCGCGTCGTGTCGCCGCCATGGGTAGCGGAGCCAATAGCGTCACGGGCGATGTCCTCGATGGCAGGGCGCTCGGCGATGCAGGCGGCCTCGCCATCAGCGGCGTGGATCTCTACGCCTGATTGGCGTGCCGGGGGCGAACCCGGCGATGCCAGTACTTCACTAACCTGGCCGGCGGCCGATATGCCTGAATGCATCAGCCGCCGTCACCCCGGGTCACGGAGCGTTTCGCAAAACTCCGAGATAGCCGTAAATCGGCAGCCTTTTTCGGCCACTCCGAGGGCCCCGCTGCCGGCATACTCCTCCCATCACCGATCAACGACGGCGTAAGCAATGGCCAAGACGAAGACCGAAGGCAAGAAGAGCAAGCCCTGGTGGCTGCTAGGATTGCTGATTATCCTGTTATCCGTGGCTTGTTCGGCCGGGGTGTACTTTCTGCTCGATTCCCGCTCAGTAGCCAGCGAGGAAGTAGCAGAAGCCGCGCCGCCTGCCGAAGCGGAACCGCCGATCTTCGTGCCGGTACAGCCGTTCACGGTCAATATTCAGAGCGACGACTATTCGCAGCGCTTGCTGTATATCGGCCTTTCCCTCAAGGTCGGTGACGAAGAAAGCAGTGAGCTGGTCAAGACGTATATGCCGCAGGTCAGGAGCCGGCTGCTGATGCTGCTGTCCAGCCAGAACGCCGACGACCTGATAACGCCGCAGGGCAAGGAGAAGCTGTCCCGGGAGATCCTGGCGCTGTTCGACAAGCCCTTTAGCGATCCGCCGCCGACGCTGGTCGTCGATGACGTACTCTATACTGACTTCATTGTGCAATAGGACATCATGGCTCAAGACGATCTGCTCTCGCAGGATGAGATCGACGCCCTGCTCAAGGGCGTCAGCGGCGAGGAAGAGACCACAGCCCAGGATTCGGTGGCTGGCTCGCGCGTACGTCCTTACGACCCGGCCACCCAGCACCGGGTCATTCGCGAGCGTCTGCATGCGCTGGATATCATCAACGAGCGCTTCGCCCGCCAGTTCCGCATGAGCCTGTTCAATCTGCTGCGGCGCAGTGCCGACATTACCGTCGATAGCGTGCGCTACCAGAGCTACAGCGATTTCGCGCGGCACATTCCGGTACCCACCAATATCAACCTGATCGGCATGAAACCGTTGCGCGGCACCGCCATGGTGGTCTTTCCGCCCAACCTGGTGTTCATGGTGGTCGACAACCTGTTCGGCGGCGACGGGCGCTTCCTGACCAAGTCGGAAGGTCGCGAGTTCACGCACACCGAGCAGCGCATCATCCAGCGTCTGCTTCGGCTGGCGATCGACGCCTATCACGACGCCTGGAAATCGGTCTATCCGCTGGAGATCGATTACATCCGCTCCGAGATGCAGGTGCGCTTCGCCAACATCACCAGTTCGCCCAATGAAATCGTGGTCAATAGCAGCTTCCACCTGGAAGTCGGCAACCTGTCCAGCGATTTCCAGATCTGCATGCCCTACTCGATGATCGAGCCGATCCGCGATCTGCTGTCGGGGCCGTTGACCGACAGCAACGCCGAGGAGGATCGTCACTGGGGGCAGCGCATGGCCGGCGAGATCAAGGAGTCCCAGGTAGAACTGACCGCCGACTTCGCCGACGTCACGACCACCCTGGGCCGCGTGATGTCGCTCAAGGAAGGCGACGTGCTGCCCATCGAGTTGCCGGACATCGTCGCCACCCGAGTCGACGGCGTCCCGGTCATGCAGTGTGAATACGGCAGCCAGCATGGCCAGCGAGCGCTACGCGTGCGCCGTCTGATCGACCATGCGGCATCCAATGCCAAGTTTTTTGCCCCCGGCCTGACCGCCGGAGCCAAGGAATCCGATAATGACTGACCCGAAGAACCCCGACCAGACCAACTCCGACGACGATTGGGCAAGCGCCATGGCCGAGCAGGCTTCGGAAGGCGACGCTGCCGCCGACGACCCCTGGGCGGCGGCATTCGCCGAGCAGGAAGAAGCCGAACATCAAGTCGACGAAGAGCCCCAACCGGCACCCAGCAATGCCCGGGCCGCCGGCGACTCGGTCTTCAAGCCGCTTGACGGTGTGACCGGTGTCAATGGCTCGATGCGCGATCTCGAGATGATCATGGACATCCCGGTCAAGCTGACCGTGGAACTTGGCCGCACCCGCCTGACCATCAAGCAGTTGCTGGAGCTTGCCCAAGGCTCGGTCATCGAGCTCGACGGCCTCGCCGGTGAGCCCATGGACATCCTGATCAACGGCTATCTGATTGCCCAGGGCGAAGTCGTCGTGGTCGACGACAAGTACGGCATCCGCATCACCGAAATCATCACACCCTCCGAGCGCGTTCAAAAGCTCAACCGATGAGTCAAACTTCCGCAACCCAGAGCGCTGCCGAGACCATCGGCAGCGCACAAGGCGACCTGATGGGCCTCGCCGTGCTCGGCAAGACGGCACTCGCCCTGGGGTTGGTCATCGCCGTGATCTTCGCCTGCAGCTACCTGCTGCGACGCCTCAACGCCGGACGCGGGCGGGGTGACCGTCATCTCAAGGTCGTGACCAGCACCGCCATCGGCCAACGCGAGCGAGTGGTCATCGTCGAGGTCGAGGGCACCTGGCTGGTGTTGGGCGTGGGCGGTGGACAGGTCACGACGCTGCACGAACTGCCGGCGCCGAGCGAACCCGAACGTGATGAAAGCGCCGCTGTCGAAGCACAGGGCTTCGCCGCGCGTTTCGCCACGGCGCTGCGTGCCAATGCGCGCAGCTCGCTGGGACGGCGCGACAACCGCTCCGGCTCTGGGGAGGGCGAACAATGAACTTCCTGCGCCCAGCCCAACGATGTTCGATCGAGAACCCCGCGCGAGCGCGAAATGCCACCGCCGGTCGACGGTTCGTCGCCCTGCTGCTGTTGGCCATTCTGGCTCTCGTCTCGCAGCAGGCACTGGCCCAGTCGGTGCCCGGGCTGACCAGCCGACCGCTCGAGGGCGGCGGTCAGCAGTGGTCACTGAGCCTGCAGACTCTGCTGCTGCTCAGCTCGATGGCCTTCCTGCCGGCGATCTTGCTGATGATGACCAGCTTCACCCGCATCATCATCGTGCTCGGCCTGCTGCGCACCGCCATGGGCACGCAGTCGGCGCCGCCCAATCAGGTACTGCTGGGCATCGCACTGTTCCTGACGTTCTTCATCATGTCGCCGGTGCTACAGCAGGTTTACGACCAGGCCTGGCAGCCGTTCTCCGATCAGCAGATCAACTTCGACGTGTTCATCGAGCAGGCCAGCCAGCCGTTCCGCGAGTTCATGATGGCCCAGACCCGCGAACCGGACATCGCCCTGTTCGCGCGGCTGGCCGATGCCGGTACCTTTCAAGGGCCCGAGGACGTGCCGATGCGCGTACTGCTGCCTTCGTTCGTGACCAGCGAACTCAAAACCGCCTTCCAGATCGGCTTCACCATCTTCATTCCGTTTCTGATCATCGACCTGGTGGTCGCCAGCGTGCTGATGTCGCTGGGGATGATGATGGTGCCGCCGGCAACCATCTCGCTGCCGTTCAAGCTGATGCTGTTCGTGCTGGTCGATGGTTGGCAACTGCTGATCGGCTCGCTGGCCGAGAGTTTCTACATTTGAATCAGCCTATCCTGTTTTCCCGGCTCTCCCACACGACACGAGCCGCCACTCAAAGCCTTCAGGAGGCCTCTGTATGACACCGGAAATGGTGATGAGCATGGCCTACCAGGGTATGAAAGTGACCCTTTTTCTGGCCGCCCCGCTGCTGCTCACGGCGCTGACCATCGGCCTGCTGGTCAGCCTGTTCCAGGCCGCGACCCAGATCAATGAGATGACGCTGTCGTTCATCCCCAAGATTCTCGGAGTCTTTGCCGCCCTGGTACTGGCCGGCCCCTGGCTGATCCAACTGATCACCCAGTTCACCACCGAGCTGTTCAAGAACATTCCGCACATGCTCGGGTAGGCCGGGCAGCATGCTCGAGGTCACTTTCGGCCAGTTGCAGGATTGGATCGTCGCCTTCCTCTGGCCCTTCACGCGTCTAGCCGCCTTCATCATGGCGGCACCGCTGTGGGGGCACAACAGCATACCCAGGCAGTCCAAGATCGCTCTGGCTGCCCTACTCGCCTACGTCATCGCGCCGACACTGCCACCGCTCCCCGAGGTGCCGATCATCTCCTGGGAAGGGCTGGGCATCATGGTCGAGCAGACCCTGATCGGCGTGGCGATCGGTCTGATCATGCGCATCGCCCTGGCCGTGGTCATGGCTGCCGGCGAATATATCGGCCTGCAGATGGGCCTGGCCTTCGCCACCTTCTTCTCGCCGGATACCGGCGCCAATACCATGGTCCTGTCGCGGTTTTTGTACATGATCGCGCTACTCATGCTGTTGGCGTTCAATGCCCACCTGGTGGTCATCGAAATTCTCGCCGAATCCTTTCGGACCCTGCCGATCGGCATTCAGGCGCTCAATCCCGATGCCTTCGAATTCGTCGCCCGCTATGCCAGCACCATCTTCACCTCCGGGCTGCTGCTCGCCCTGCCGGTGGTCGCAGCGTTGCTGATCATCAACCTGTCACTGGGAATCCTCAATCGCGCCGCACCGCAGCTGACGATCTTCTCCATCGGCTTTCCCATGACACTGACCGTCGGGCTGGTGCTGATCGCGGTACTGATGCAGGATTACGGGCGCTTTCTGGAACTCCTGTTCGCCCAAGCCTTTTCGACGATGCGAGAACTGCTCGCGCTGTTGGCCGGCTAAGCCACGCTGCCGAAACTGGCCGCTAGACGATCGTGGGCGCCGACCACCGAGAATCGAGAAACTTTTTCCGCCATCGGGTACCTTAGAGTGACTTGCACCTGCCCCATCCGGTAAGACGAGATACACCATGAGTCGCACCCATCGCCGCCCCTCCCATCGCCTCGTTCACGGAGTGGCTAGTGCGTTTAACGTCGGTCTGCGTCGGCATCTGGGCTTGGGGTTGCTAAAGCTGGCGCTGGCCACCGGCAAGGCTGCGGATCGGTTGCTGGCGGGGAGTGACGATCCCGACCGCTACCCGGTGCCGGGCGCTCAGCGCCCCGCGCACCTGCGCACGCTGCAAGCCTGGCTGCAGGCCCGCAAGGCGGGCCTGCAGGCCACCGACATCGATCCGCTGACCGGCATCGGCACTCGCCAGGCAGCGCTCGGTGAAATCGACCGGCTCATCGAGCACAGCGAAAACTTCGTCCTGCTGCGCATGAGCGTCAATAACCTCAAGACCATCAACCAGCATCTCGGCAATGACGTCGGGGATCAGTTGCTGGTGGCGCTGGCGCAACGACTGCTGCAATTGCAGTTTCACCGAGGCCGGGTCTATCGGCTCGGCGGCGACGAATTCCTGATGCTGGTCGCGCACCCCGCCAACCCGGCACAGCTCCACGAGCGCCTGCGCCAGGTGCTCTGCCAGCCGCTCGAACTCGAGGGCACGTCGCTGATTCCTTCGCTCTCGCTGTCGGCACTCAACTATCCCGAGCATGGCCAGGAAGCACGCCGTCTGCTGCGTCGCTCGGGCATCGCCCTGTCGCTGGCTCGCCAGGCTCATGACGGCTACCGCGCCTACCAGGAAGGGCTCGATCACCGCTACGACCTTGAACGGCAGCTATTACGCGACATGGTATTGGCCGTGCGGGACGATCAGTTGCGCGTCGTCTATCAGCCCAAGATCCATATCGCCGACGGCCGCATTGCCGGCTTCGAGGCGCTGCTGCAGTGGCAGCATCCGCAGCTCGGGCTGCTGCAGCCCGATACCTTTCTGCCGCTGGCGGTCGCTTCCGGCCACATGGCGCTACTCGGCGACTGGATGCTTCAGCAGGTAATCACCCAGATGGCCGAGTGGGCGGCTCAGGGGCGCCCGCAACATATCGCCGCCAATCTCTCGGCGGTCGATCTCGAGGATGCCCAGTTGAGTCAGCGAATTGCCGGCTGGCTGGCCGAACGGAACGTCGATCCGCGGCTGCTGATGCTCGAAGTCACCGAGCAATCGATGATGCGCGAACCGGCCCTGGCGGCACACCTGCTGGGTGAGCTGCGCGAAATGGGCATCCAGATCGCCATCGACGATTTCGGTACCGGCTATTCGTCGCTGACACAGCTCCGCCGGTTGCCGCTGGATGTCCTCAAGATCGACAAGTCCTTCGTTCTCGAATTGCCCAACCAGCCCGATGATGCGCTCATCGTCGACGCGACCATCGTCCTGGCCCACCGCTTCGGCCTGCAGGTCATCGCCGAAGGGGTCGAAAGCCAGCGACACCTGGCACTGCTCGCCGAAGCGGGATGCGATCAGGCCCAGGGTTTTCTGATTTCGGCGGCCCTGGACGCAGACGCCGTGCTCGGCTGGCTCGACGACAATCCGGCGCCGGCCGGGCGCAGCGCCGCAGGTTCCTGACGTCAAACGTGAAATTGACCGTCAACGGTGTAACCCGGCAGACTCGCGCAGAGCTGGACCAACCGACCCCGCCAAGACGGCGACCCGGGTGATCGAATCGACTCAGCGCCCACTAGCCGCGAGCATGGCGAAGTCGATCACCGGCCTTTGCAACTCCTTGAATGACAAGGCTGAGGCTGATGATAAACGAACGGCAGCGCTTGCAGCTGGCGACGAAATGCAGCTACCGAAAGATCCAAAGGCTGTTCCTGTGGTCGCTCGTGGCGAGCCTGGCGGCGGCCGCTGCGAGTCTATACGGGGCCGCGCAATACCATGGCGCCTCGTTCAGGGACGACTTGCTGACTACCGCGCTGGTCACGCTCGCACTTGCGATGATCCCGCTCGGAGTCATCGTTTTTCTGGCATTGCGGCGGATTGTCCGTAGCGATCCGCCCCCCTCGACCGACAACGGCGATGCTTCGCCGGCACAGCAACGCCTGGATCAACAGCAACGGGTGTGGCGCCACCTGCGCGAATTGCACCAGCAGAATGTGCCCGAGCCGCGCTTTCTCGCAGCCGTGCTCGAGTCGCTCAAGGCGCTGCTGGGTACGCCGCGCATCAGCATCTGGTTCTTCGACGATGCCGGCCAGACGCTGACCTGTCGCTGCAGCCTGCCCGCCTCGCCCATCGATGACCGCCTCGAACGCCAGAAACTGAACCATTACTTCGACACTCTCCACCGCATGCCCTACGTAGCCGCCAATCATGCCTTCGAGGACACGCGGCTGGGCGGGCTCGAAGACTACCTGGACAAGCATGGCATCGCCGCGCTGCTGGATGTCGGCATCTTCGTCGGCGGCGAGTTGCGCGGCGTGTTGTGTTGCGGCGACAGCCAGCCGCGTGACTGGCAGCCCGACGAGATCAACACCGTGATGGGCGTATCGGGCCTGCTGTCGCAATTCGCCGAATCGCTGCGCCGCCGCGAGATCGAGGATGACCTCGACCAGCAGATCCACTTCGACACCATTACCGGATTGCCCAACCTACGCGGCCTGACTCGCGCCATCGACCGCCAGGGCGCTGCGCTGTCGGCCTACCACCTGGTCGTGGTGCGTATCGGCGGCCTGCGCCAGGTCAATCAGCAGTTCGGTCAGGAAGCCGGCAACCAGACCCTCGGCGAGGTCGCCAGCGCCCTGCGCAAACGCTTGATGCCGCAGCGCCGCGCACCGCGCCTGGCTCGCCTGCCGGGCAACTATCTGGCGATACTGCTACCCGGCGACAGCCCCGATGCCTGGCTGCTGCAGCGCCTGGAGGAAACGCTGACGGCGCTGACCGAGACACCCTGGCTGAGCGCCGATCACCCCTGCCAACTGCATTTTCTTGCCGGGGTCGCTCACTATCCGCGCGATGGTCATAGTCTCGACGAGGTGCTGCAAGCCGCCGAACTGGCGCTCAAGCAGACGCGACAGCAGGATCAGCGGCTACTTCTCGAATACATGCCGGAACTCAGTGAATGGGCGGCGCAGCGTCTGCGCATCGAACAGGAACTGCGTACCGCCCTGGCTCAGCAGCAGTTCCGCATCGTCCTACAGCCGCAATTCACCGATCAGGGCACGCTGTACGGCGCCGAACTGCTGCTGCGCTGGCAACACCCCGAACGCGGTTTGCTCGCCCCGGGATACTTCATCGGCGATGCCGAACGCTGCAATCTGATGCGACCGATCGGCGACTGGGTACTCGACCAGGCCGCGTCGCTGTTGAGCGGTCCATTGGCCGACACCGACCTGACGCTATCGGTTAACGTATCGATTCAACAGCTCGCCGACAGCGCCTTCGCCGCGCGTATCGAGGGTGTGGTGGCCAGCAACGGCTTCGCGCCGCAGCGGCTGGTACTGGAAATCGTCGAGTCGCTGCTGGCGACCCCCGAGCTTGCCGCCACACTGCAACAGCTGCGTCAGTTGGGGGTACAGCTGGCAATCGACGATTTCGGCACCGGCTACTCCTCGTTGCGCTACCTGCAGGAATTTCCGCTCAACGAGATCAAGCTCGACAAGACTTTCATCGATCCGTTGCAGCACAGTGACGATGCGCCGCTGGCACGCTCGATCATCGCCCTGGCACAAACCATGAAGCTGCGGCTGGTTGCCGAGGGGATAGAGACCGAAAGCCAGTTGATCTTCCTCCGTCGCCACGGCGTATCGCGACTGCAAGGCTATTACCTGGCCCGTCCGGAAGCGCCGGAGGCATTCCTCGCCCGTCTCAAGCGTCTCGCCGAAGAAGCATGAGCCCAGCAGCGATCGGCAGCGCGAAAAAGGGCCATCCACCACTCAAGGCATCTTGCGATCCTCGACCTGCGCAGGTTCGACACCATCCTCCAGCGGATGGCCCTTGGCGAGTTCCGCGCGGGTGGCGCTACGCACGTCCAGCACTTCGAGCTCGTAGCGTAGCGCCTGCCCGGCCAGCGGATGGTTGGCGTCGACGGTGACCTGAGTCTCGCCGACCGCGACGATCGTCACCGCGCGCGGACCGTCCGGCCCCTGGGCCTGGAAGCGCATGCCCGTCGCAAGCTCACCGCCTTGGCCGAAGGCGCTGCGTGCCACATCCTGAATCAATGCCTCGTCGCGTTCGCCATAGGCCTGGCCGGGTGAGAGTTCGACCGTCAGCCGGTCGCCCGGCGCATGACCACTCAGCGCCTGCTCGAGGCCGGCAACGATGTTGTCGTGACCATGCAGGTAGCGCAGCGGTGCATCGCGCCGGCGCGAATCGTCGAGCAAACGGCCATCGGGACCGTACAGGGTGTAGTGCAGGGAGACCACCTGCTGCAACGCAATGGGCATCGTTTCTCCTAGGATCGCGAGTTCGGCGACTTACTGACGGCGCAGATGGCCGATCGGCATCTCCAGACGCTGCTGGCCGTGCAACAGATTGAGCAACACGATCGCCCGCTCCTCGCCTTTCTGGCTTTCGAACACCGCCTGCAGGGCGCGGAACGGCCCGTCACTGATCTCGACCGTTTCGCCGGCACGAAAGTAGACGTTGGCGGTACGCGCTTCGGGCTGTTGGCCGGCGCTGTCCTGCAGCGTCGCGATCAGGGCATCATCGACCGGTAGCGGCTCTTCACCGAAGCCCACCAGCTTGAGCACGCCCCGCGTCGAGCGTATCGGCCGCCAGTTGCTGTCCAGCCGATCCAGGCGGATGAACAGATAGTAGGGAAACAGCGGCTCGTCGAGCCAGCACAGCTTGCCGCGGCGCTTCTTCTGGACCTGTAGTACCGGGTGGAAGATTTCGTACCCCTGGTTGTCCAGATGCTCGGCAGCACGAAAGGATTCGCCGCCCTTGCACTGGATCAGATACCAGCGCGGAATGGCGTCGGGATTGGCCGTGGCCTGGTTGTGATTCGATTCACTCATGGGCATCCTCGCGCAGTGCCACTATTCCTGTGCCGTCGCCGTAGAGCGATCGGCGATTGATCCAACCTGCGGAAACCCCGTAAGTTACCCGCTGGCCGTTGCCAGTCTAGCATCGTTGATCGCGCACATTGATGCCCTCGATGCAGTCGTGCGACCACCCGTCATCGGCAGGAGAGCCCTTGCATGCCCCGCACCACCCCAAGCCGTTCCTGGCGCGACGCGCTGGCCGTCTATCGCCAGCCTCCGGTCGTCGCCATGCTGTTTCTGGGCTTCTCCGCGGGCCTGCCGTTTCTGCTGGTGTTCTCGACCCTGACCGCCTGGCTGCGCGACGTCGACGTGGAGGTCGCGGCGATCGGCTTCTTCTCGTGGATCGGCATCCTCTATTCGATCAAGCTGTTCTGGGCACCGGTGGTCGATCGCCTGCCGCTGCCGCTGATGACCCGCTGGCTGGGCCAACGCCGCGGCTGGATGCTGCTGGCCCAGGCGATCATTGCCACCGGCCTGGTGGGTCTGGCCAGCGTCGATCCGCGCAACAGCCTGGCGGCGGTCGCCCTGCTCGCCTTGTTGGTCGCCTTCGGCTCGGCAACCCAGGACATCGTGATCGATGCCTTTCGCATCGAATCGGCCAGCGAGACGGTCCAGGCGGCGATGGCCTCGACCTATATCATCGGCTACCGCGGCGGGCTGCTCGCCGCCGGCGCCGGCGCGCTGTACATCGCCGATATGGCGTCCTGGCACGCCGCCTACCTGAGCATGGCCGCACTGGTCGGAGTCGGCATGCTGACCGTGCTGCTGCGCCCCGAGCCACCGCGCGCCGCGCTGTCCGTACAGCTCGTCCACGAACCGCGCGTGCGGGTGTTCCTGCGCCAGGCCCAAAACCGGCCTCGCTGGCAGCGCCGCTGCGGCGCCTGGTTGATCGGCGCCATCGTCTGTCCGTTCACCGACTTCTTCGGCCGCTACGGTCGTCAGGCACTGTGGTTGCTGCTGCTGGTGGGGATCTACCGGATCAGCGACCTGTCGATGGCGGCGATGGCCAATCCGCTGTACATCGACCTGGGCTTCTCGCTGTCGCAGATCGCCAATGTCACCAAGGTCTTCGGCATCGCCATGAGCATCGTCGGCGGAGTGCTCGGCGGGGTGCTGGTGGTGCGCTACGGAGTCGCCACGATGCTGGTGATCGGCGCGGCACTCGCCGCGACGACCAATCTGCTGTTCGTCGCCCTGGCGCTGTCGGGCGCTCAACTGCCCATGCTGGTGGTGACGATCGTCGGCGACAACCTCGCCAACGGCCTGGCCAGCACGGTATTCATCGCCTTTCTGTCGAGCTTGACCTCACGGGCCTACACGGCGACCCAGTATGCGCTGTTCTCATCGCTGATGACCCTGCCGGGCAAATTCATCGGCGGCTTCTCGGGGGTGATCGTCGCCGACCAGGGTTACAGTGTCTTCTTCCTGTGGGCGGCGCTGCTCGGCTTGCCGGCGATCTGGCTCGCCTGGCGGCTCGGCCGCCAACCCGGGGTGATCGACAGCGGCCAGATGAGCCAGCCGACGGGCGACTGATCAACTCGAGTGGGAACCCGTGACACAGCGGCGCTGCTCGTCCAGCCACTTCAGCGCACCGCGCGTGGCCAGCCACTGATCGCGCATCAACGCCCGGTACTGCCAGGCTTCCGCGCGGGTGCCGGGCTCGGGGATCTCGACGGCCAGTGGCACCGGCTTGGGTCTTTCGGCGCACATCATGGCGATGACATGGCTGTTGGTGTCCTGCACGGCGACCAGCGAATCACGGGCCTCGTCGAAACGCTCGAGACGATACAGCGCCAGTACGCGCCCCATCAACACACCGAGCAGCGGCGATTCCTCGTCAGCCGGCGGCTGATCGCTGAGCGTCACCGCCTCCTCGTCGCGGCCCTCGCGCAGCAACTGATCGAGCACCAGTTCGCGCAGGCCCAGGCTGTCATGATCGTCGAGCACCAGCAGACGCTCGGCAAGGTGACGCGAACGCTCGCGATCGCCGCGCTCCATGCCCACCACCAGCGCCAGCCCGGTGCGCAGCAGCACGGCGTTGTCGGCATCGTCCCAGGCGAAGCGCCCGCCCACCGCCTCGAGCTGGTCGAGCCAGCGCTCGAAGCGCGCCGCCAGCGGCGCGAAAAAGCTCTCGGCCATCCACGGCAGGCTGCCGAACCGGCTGGCCAGCGCCATGCTCAGCATTTGCACCACCCGCGGCGAATCCAGCCATTCGGGGTGGGAGCAGAGCGCATTGAGCCAGTCGCCGGCGTGAGGCCACGGCTCGTCCTGGAAGCCCAGCGCCGCGTCCTCGTCGATCTGGACCTTGAATTCGGACTGCCAGGCGGCATGCAGGGTGTCCTCACGAGCCGCCGAATGGTATTCCAGATTGCCGTCGGCGTTGGTCTCGAAATGCAGCAACGGCGCGGTGGGCAGCGCCTCGAGCAACGCCTGCAGGTTGGTCAGCGGCTCGGCCAGCCCCTCTTCGGAATTGACCATCTGCTCGGCCAGGGTGGCGCCGGGGTTGTCGGCCAGCTCGGCGAGAAACTGCAGTTGGTCGGGGTCCAGGTCGCCCTGGCGCGCCAGGCGGCGGAACCAGAACCGCGCCCGCTCGCGCGCCTCACGCGGGTGGCCTTCGTGGAGCAGCAGCATGGCCTCGATGTAGGCCAGCGTCGGCGAGTCGGGTAGCGTCTGCTGGGCGCGCACGAAGGCCTCGCGGGCGCTGGCCAGGTCGTCGCTGTCGAGATGCATCAGGCACAACCGCTCCAGCGCCACGCCGCGCAGGAACAGCGGGCCGCGTTCGAGAATCTCGTCGAGCAACGCGGTCTTCTTGCGATGGAAACCGCGCTCCTGATAGATATCGATGAGCAGTTCGAAGGCCGGCTCTGTCTGCTCCGGCAGTTGGTCCCAGTCGGCCGCATCGAACAGGGTCTCGAGCACCTGCTGGGCACGCCCGCGTTGACCGCCTTCGGCGGCGATCAGGCCGGCCTCGAGCAGCGCCTGGGCCGGCGCCCGGCCACTGTCGAGCGCCGCCTTGAGGGTTTCGCCCTTCCAGTCGCGCAGCGAGAGCATCCACATCAGGTGCGCGGGAATCGCTCCGGGCAGCGTCACCGCACCACAGCAATCCTTGGTCTTGCGTCCCGAATCGCACCAGCACGGCTCACTGGGGCCCGGCCGCGCCAGCGGCTCACAGGCGAAATCCTGACGTTCCAGCGGAGTCTGGTTCCATAGCTCGGGCGCCAGCGCCTGGGCCATCCCTATGTCGTCGCCCACATACTTCACGCCTTCCTGGCGCGCCCAGACCATCAGCGACGGATAATGCTCATGATCACGGATGGCAGCCAGCGCGCCCCCGGCATATCCCAGCAGCTGTTCCACCCACATCGCCAGCATGGCTTTCTCCTTGGAAAATCGGCCTCAGTCTAACATGGCTCGGCACCGGCGACCCATCGGCCAGCCGGCGTCTATAGCGCACTCCGGTGTGCGGTGCTAGGGTTAGCGCCTGCCGCCCAGCCGCCGCCCAGCCATGAGGAAGCGACACCTTGCTCTTGCCGTTTCGTCGAGCCTCCCGAACCGTTGTCGAGACCCCACAGGTGCGCCTGGAACGCGAGGGTCGCGACGAGATACGCCGCATCACCGCGGCGGTGGAAAAGGTTCCCTGGACGGTCAACCTGCTGCAGATTCTGTGGACTGCGGGACCGGTCACGCTGCTCGGCGCCTGGGGCGGTTACCTGCTCGGCTACGGCAAGGCGCCGACCGCCGAGAACTACATCTTCTTCATCTCCTACACGGTGATCACCGGCGCCGCGGGGATCATCGCCAACCTGGCCCACAATCTGACCGGTGGCCGCCGCGCCGAACGCACCGCCCACAAGATCGAGCGGGTCATCAAGAGCCTGCCCGAGCTGCTGCTGGTCACCCGCAACCTGATCGTCGAAAGCCTGGAGGGCGATGCCCGGCGCCGCGAAGCCGCGGCGATGCTGTTGCGCAAGCAGGATCTCTCGCCGGAGGGTGTCGAGCTGGCGGCCATCGAGCTACTCGACGATCGCGACAGCGCACGGGTGATCGCCCAGATCGACATCTACCGGCGGGTCGGCCTGCATGCGCGCATTCAGGATCTGGTCGCGCTCTACGGCGAAACGCTCGAACCGCAGTTTGCCGAGATCGCCGAGCTGGCCCCGGACGCCACGGCGCTGCTGCGCCAGCGCTTCGAAGGGCACGCCCCGGACCTGCGCGACGGCGTGCCGCGCGACACCAACTTCATCGAGCGCGTGCTGGCGGCCATCGAGGGCGACGACGAATTGCTGATGACGCTGCAGGATGTCGAGGAGATGCTGATCCTCGCCTTCGAGCTGATCAGCGGCCGCAAGATCCCCATGCTGACCTTCGAGTACCGCGGCCGCTGGCGTCTGGCCCAGGCCCTGGATGGGCTCGAGGAAGCCCGCGCCCGCTATCGCATCGCCCAGGCCACCGGGCTGTCGCGACTCAAGGCGCTGACCGCCTACCTGGCCGAGCAATCGGGGACGCTGATCGAGGATGCCGCCGCCGGCCTGCGCGCCGACGTCCTGCTCGAGCGCTCGCTCCAGGCAATGGACGCGCTGGCCGAGCAGACCCAGCACCTGGCCCCGACGCTCGCTGGCGGCCCGCCCGAACGACGCAGCCAGTTGCGCCACAAGGCCGAGCTGCTGACCAACGCCATGCGCCTCTACAAGGCCGCCTTCAGCGCCTACGAGGCGGTCGGGCGCAGCCACGCCCTGCTGCTCAAGCGCGCCGAGCGCTGGGAGCAGATCAGCGCCCACCTGGGCGACGAACAGACGCGCCTGCGGCTGGGCCCCGGACGCCGCGGCCTGCGCCTGCGCGAGCACATCATCGCCCTCGATGATGCCGCCAAGGCCGAAGTCTGCAAGCATCTCGCCCGGCATCTCGGCGCCACCGGCATCGAGGAGCCGCAGCGTGCGCGCAGCGCGCATCTCGAGCGCGATTCGCGCATCGCGGTGGGTGTCGACGCCGCCAAGCGCCTGGCCATCGAGATCGCCCTGGCGCTGGAGCCGCACATCCAGTTGTCGCGCCCCGAAGTGCAGCGCGCCATCAACGGCTCCAATGCCGCCGATTTCGGCCAGCTCGAACCCAACCTGTCGGCCGCCGCCAAGGCGGCGCTGGGCGCGGCGATGGTCAAGGAGATCGACGTCGACCTGTCGCGCACCGCGGAATCGCTGGCGCTCGCCCTGGTCCGCCATTACCGGGTCGATCTCGATCCCGCCGCCAAGCGCTTTCTGATCGACCAGTACGGCGCCCGCGAGGCCACGCTGAACATGCTGAGCAACTACCAGGCCAGCCATTCGCGCAACGATTCGCGCAATATCAGCTTCCTCAGCCAGCGCCCGCCGGCGGTCAGTCCGCCGCGCCGCGACTGGTATCGCGCGCTGGTTCAGGCCAAGCGCGCACTCGGCTCGAGCAAGTCGTGATTCGCCGTCACGGCTCGGGCATAATGTCTCTGGCTGTATAAAGATACATATCGAAAATCCCTCGTCGGAGGCTCGCCATGCGCCTGATCATCGCCGAGAAACCCAGCCTGGCCCGCGCCATCGCCGATGCCCTGCCCGGCGCCCCGCAGCGCATGGAAGGCGCGCTGCGCGTCGGCGACGACGTCGTCAGCTGGTGTTTCGGCCACCTGCTCGAGCAGGCCGCCCCCGACGCCTATGAAGCACGCTTCAAGCAGTGGCGCCTCGATCATCTGCCGATCGTTCCCGACCAGTGGCGGCTGACGCCGCGTCCCAAGGCGCGCGGCCAGTTGAAGGTCTTGCGCGGTCTGCTCAAGCAGGCCAGCGAGGTGATCCATGCCGGCGATCCCGATCGCGAGGGCCAGTTGCTGGTCCAGGAAGTGATCGAACATCTCGGCTGGCGTGGCCGCGTACAACGCCTGCTGATCAGCGATCTCAACCGCCCGGCGGTACAGCGCGCGCTGGCCGGTCTCGAGGACAATCGGGCCTACCAGGCGCTTTTTCGTGCCGCCGAGGCGCGTTCCCGCGCCGACTGGCTGTACGGCATCAACCTGACCCGCGCCTGGACGCTGACCGGGCGCCAGGCCGGCCATGACGGCGTACTCTCGGTGGGCCGGGTGCAGACCCCGGTACTCGGCCTGGTGGCGCGTCGCGACCTTGAAATCGCCGCCTTCGAGCCGCGCCCCTTCCATGTGCTGTGGGCGGATTTCCGGGTCGCCGCCGGCAGCGTGCGCGGCTGGTGGCAACCCGCCGAGCATCATCCGCTCGATGATCAGGGCCGCCTGCTCGAGCGAGCGCCCGCCGAGGCGCTGCTGGCGAAGTTGCCGGGGGCGCAGGGCCGGCTCGAGCGCCTGGAGAGCCAGGACAAGCGCCAGGCGGCCCCGCTGCCCTACTCGCTGTCGGCGCTGCAGGTCGACGCCGCGCGGCGCCACCGGCTATCCGCCAAGCAGGTGCTGGATACCTGCCAGGCGCTCTACGAACGCCATCAGTTGATCACCTACCCGCGCTCCGATTGCCGCCACCTGCCCGAGGCGCATTGGAGCGAGGCCAGGCGCACCCTGACCGGCGCCTGCCAGAAAGACGACACGCTGCGCGAATGGCTGGCCGGCGCCGATTTCAGCCGCCGCTCCAAGGCCTTCAATGACAAGCAGGTCGGCGCCCACCACGCCTTGGCGCCCACCGGCAAGCCGGCCGACCTGGCGCGCCTGTCGCACGCCGAGGCGAACGTCTTCCGGCTGATCGCGCGCAACGTGCTGGCCCAGTTCTACCCGCCGCTCGAGACCCGCGAGGTCAAGGCGACCTTTGGCGTCCTCGACGAACGCTTTCGCGCCCAGGGCCGCGAGATCCGCGTGGCCGGCTGGAAGCCGCTGTTCACCACCCGCGACGAGGCGCCGCCGCTGCCGCCGCTGACCGAGGGCGAGCCGGCCACGATCGGCGAGGCGGGCATCGAGGACAAGGAGACCCGCCCCCCCGAACCGTTCACCGACGCCAGCCTGATCAAGGCGATGATGAACATCGCCCGCTACGTCGACGATCCGGCGGTCAAGCGCACCTTGCGCGATACCGACGGCCTGGGTACCGAGGCGACCCGCGCCGGCATCATCGAGACACTGCTGACCCGCGGCTACCTGGTGCGTCAGGCCGGCGCCCTGCGCGCCACCCGCACCGGCCAGGCGCTGATCGCCGCGCTGCCCGACGCCGCCACGCGCCCCGAGCGCACCGCGCTATGGGAGCAGCGGCTGCGGGCGATCGCCGAGGGCGACGATCAGCCGGCACCGTTTCTCGACGCCCTGGTCGGCGACGTGCGTCAGCTGCTGACGGCGGCCGACGCCCAGCGCATGCGCCAGGCCCTGGGCAGCGCCGATGGCTTTGCCAGCGCGCCACCGAAGCGCCGTCGGGCCACCGGGGGCAGGCGCTCGAAATCGGATACCGGTCAGTCGACCGGCAAACGCCGTGGCACGCGCAAGCCGAGCACACGCGGCAAGCGCCGCACGGAGCAGTCATGAGTACAACCCCTTCCGCCGGTCCCTGGCTGATCCTGGGCGCCGGCTCGCTGGGCCGACTGCTGGCCTGTCGCCTGGCGAGTCACGTCGAACTGGCGCTGCTCGGTCGCCAGGCGAGCCGGGAGCCGCTGCTGCTGACCGATCCCGAGGGCGTGCAGAGCGCCTTGGGTATCGCACGGCTGCGCATCGACCAGGCGCCGCCGACGCCGGCGATGGTGCACATCACCACCAAGAGCCACGCCGTCGAGCCGGCACTGCGCGAACTGATGCCGCATATCGCCCCCGACACGCCGCTGGTGCTGTGGCAGAACGGCTACCAGGTTCAGCAGCCGCTGACCCGGCGCTGGCCCGGACCGGTACTCTGCGCCACCACCAGCGAAGGCGCGTATGTCGACGGCGCGGATGGCGTGGTGCACGCCGGTCACGGCCATACCTTCATCGGCCATCTCGACGGTGAGCACAGCGCCTTGGCTTCACAGGTTGCCAGCGTGCTCGACAGCACCGGGCTGGCCAGCGAGGCGTGTACTGACATTCACCGGCGCCTGTGGCACAAGCTCGTCGTCAATGCCGCGATCAACCCGCTGGCGGCACGCCACCGAATCGCCAACGGTCGATTGCGCGAACCGGCCTTTCGTCCTCGGATCGAGGCGATCGTCGCCGAATCGGCAACGATCATGGACGCGGAAGGCATCGCGCCCCCCGAGTCGGGCTGGGCGGCGATGGTCTGGCGGGTGATCGAATCGACCGCCGGCAACCGCGCCTCGATGCTGCAGGACGTGCTCGCCGGGCGGCCCACCGAGCGCGAGGCGATCCTCGCGCCGCTGCTCGAGGCCGCGACACGCCATGGGCTCGACGTGCCGGTGTTGCAGAGACTTTATCGGGACACACCGGACTGACCGCGAAGCTCGCAGCCTATTGCTCGCTACCGACCGACGCGCAGCCCGCGATGCGCCAGCGAGCGAAGCAATCAGGGCGGGAACGGGAAGTATTAAGACGGAGCGAGCTAGAGCCAGGCAAGGCGGAAACGGCTGAGAAACGGACTGGGCTCGCACCCGAGTTTACTTTAGTAAATGAGCATTTCGAAGCCGTTTCCAACGCAGCATGGCCGACGCGCAGCCCGTCTTAGCCCGTATTGCGCAGACCGGCGGCAATCCCCGCCATAGTCACCATCAACGCCCGCGACAGCGCCGGGCTGATCGCCCCGTCGGCGTCGCGATTACGCTGCAGTAGCTCAGCCTGCAGGCCATGCAACGGGTCGATGTAGGGATTGCGCACCTCAATCGCCTGACGGATCAGCGGCGTGCCCTCGAGCAACTCGTCCTGGTCGAGCACCGACAGCAATACGCCATGCAGCCGCCGAAGCCGTTCGCGCAAGGCTCCGCCCAGCGCCTGCAGAGCCGGTTCGTCGACCAGCCGATGCTCGTAGTATTCGGCGATGTTCAGGTCGGCCTTGGCGAGCAGCATCTCGAGCATGTCCAGATAGGTACCGAAGAACGGCCAGTTCTCGCGCATCTCGCGCAGGCGCGCCAGGCCATCGGGCTCTTCGAGCCGGGTCGCGAAAGCTTCGCCGCTGCCCAGCCAGGCCGGCAGCATCAGCCGGGTCTGGGTCCAGGCGAAGATCCACGGAATCGCCCGCAGCGATTCGACACCGCCTTCCTGACGACGCTTGGCCGGCCGCGAGCCCAGCGGTAGCCTGCCCAGCGCGCCTTCGGGGGTGACCGCGCGGAAATACGGCACGAAATCGGGGTCCTCGCGCACCACGCCGACATAAGCGCCGTGCGCGATACCCGCCAGGCGGTCCATCTCATCGCGCCATTGTGGCTGCGGCGAAGGCGGCGGCAACAGCGTCGCCTCGAGCACCGCACAGGCGTAGATCTCCATCGAGCGCAGCGCGATATCGGGCTGGCCGAATTTGAAACGGATCATCTCGCCCTGTTCGGTGACCCGCAGGCTGCCGTTGACCGAGCCGGGCGGCTGCGACAGGATCGCCGCGTGCGCCGGGCCGCCGCCGCGTCCCACGGTGCCTCCGCGGCCGTGGAACAGTGTCAGGTCGACGCCATGGCGCTGACAGACCTTGACCAGCGTTTCCTGGGCGCGGTACTGGGCCCAGGCGGCGGCCAACTGGCCGGCATCCTTGGCCGAATCCGAATAGCCGATCATGACTTCCTGGCTGTCGCCGGCGAGCTTGCGGTAGCCGGGCAGCGACAACAGCTGGTCGATGACCTCGCCGGCACGGTTCAAGTCGTCGAGGGTCTCGAACAGCGGCGCGATCGGCAGACGCACGTCGCCGCCGACCTCCTTCATCAGCAGCGCCACGGTCAGCACGTCGGAAGGCTGGCCGGCCATAGAGATGATGTAGGTGCCCAGCGCCTCGCGGTGCTCGTTGGCGATCGCGCGGAAGGTGTCGATTACCTCGCGGGCGTCGGTGGAGCAATCCCAGCGTCGCGGAATCAGCGGGCGCGGCGAGGTCAGCTCCTTGAGCAGGAATTCCTGGCGCTGGCTCTCGTCCCACTCTTGGTAGCGACCCAGGCCGAGATAGTCGGTCAGTTCGTCGAAGACCTGGGTGTGGCGCGTCGATTCTTGGCGGATATCGAGCTTGGTCAACGAGACCCCGAATACCGCGACGCGGCGCAGGGTATCCAGCAGCACTCCGTTGGCGATGGTGTCGAGGCCGACGTCGCACAGCGAGCGGTAGCAGGTCAGCAACGGCGCGTAGAGCTGATCGCGGGTCTCGATGATCGGACCGCTCTCGTAGGGGGCGCCGTCGAGGCATGCCTGCGCCCAGTCGCGGGTCGCCTCGAGGCGTGCGGTGAGCCGCTTGAGCAGCGCCCGGTACGGCTCGGGCTCATCGCCGACTTCGGCCTTGAGCGCGCTGTTGGCCTTCCACATCGACAGCTCGGCCCTCAACTGCTCGAGGTCGCGCAGATACAGGTCGGCCGCCATCCAACGCCCCAGCAGCAGCACCTCGCGGGTGACCTTGGCGGTGACGTTGGGGTTGCCATCGCGATCGCCGCCCATCCAGGAGGCGAAGCGCAGCGGCGCGGCGTCCAGCGGCAGGCGCTCGCCGGCGGACTCGAGCAGCAAGTTGTCGAGATCACGATGGAAATCGGGCACCGCCTGCCACAGCGAGTTCTCGATCACCGCGAAGCCCCACTTGGCCTCGTCCACCGGCGTGGGCCGTTCGTGGCGTATCTCGTCGGTGTGCCAGGCCTGGCTGATCAACTCCTGCAGGCGGCTTTGGATCCGCGAGGCCTTCTCGGGGTAATCGATGGCGCCCTCCATCGAGGTCAGGCATTCGTCGATGGCGTCGTATTTCTGAATCAGCGTGCGTCGGATGACCTCGGTGGGGTGCGCGGTCAGCACCAGCTCGACGCGCATGCCGGCCAGCGTCTCGACCAGCTGGCGTGGGCTGTAGCCGGCCCGGTTGGCGCGGTCGAGCAATTCTCCGAGTACCGGCTGAAAGCCCGGCTTGTAATCTTCGACACGACGAAACCGCGCGCGATAGTGCTGCTCGGCGATGTTGGCCAGGTTGAGGAACTGATTGAAGGCGCGGGTCACCGGCAGCAGATCGTGCTCGGGCAGCGCCCGCAGGTATTCGATCAACTCGCGCTGTGAGCCGCCCTCGCCCTGACGGCCGCCCTTGGCCAGACTACGGATGGCCTCGATCTTGTCGACGAAGCCAGGCCCCAGGTCGTCGGCGATGGTATGCCCCAGGCAGTCACCCAGCACGCGAACGTTGTCGCGCAGCGATTCGTGCAAGTCGTCACTCATTGAGGCTCTCCTCGGTCGGGTTCCGTTCGCGGCGTTTGGCATCTTCCCAGTGCCGGTCCATTTCCTCCAGCGAGGCACTGCCGGGGGCATGGCCCTCTTCGGCCAGCCGTCGCTCGACATGCCGGAAACGCCGCTCGAATTTGTTGTTGGTCGCACGCAGCGAATGCTCGGGGTCGGCCTTGAGCCGGCGAGCCAGATTGACCGCGGCGAACAGCAGATCGCCGACCTCCTCGCGGGCATGGGCGTCATCGTTCGCGGCCAGCGCCGCCTCGACCTCGGCGAGTTCCTCGCGGATCTTGGCGATCGCACCCCGGGTATCCGGCCAGTCGAAGCCGACCCGTGCCGCGCGCTTGGATAACTTATTGGCGCGCGACAGGGCCGGCAGTGCGAGCGGGACGTCGTCCAGCGCCGAGATGGCGGCTCGGTTTTCGCGTTCGCTGGCCTTGCGCGCCTCCCAGTGCGAGTGGATCTGGGCGGTTTCCACCTCGGCGGCACTCACCCCGGTACGCCGCGAACCCAGGGTACCATCGGGAAACACGTGCGGGTGGCGGGCGAGCATCTTGGCGGTCAGCGTATCGACCACGTCGTGGAAATCGAAGCGCCCCTCTTCAACGCCGAAGCGACTGTAATAGACCACCTGGAACAACAGATCGCCGAGTTCGCCGGGCAGCTCCTCGAAGGCGCGCCGCTCGATGGCGTCGGCGACCTCGTAGGCTTCCTCGATGGTGTGCGGGACGATGGTGTCCCACTGCTGCCTGACGTCCCACGGGCAGCCATACTGCGGGTCGCGCAGTACCGCCATCAGCTCGAGCAGGTCGTCGAGCGAATAGCGTGGCCGGGCATTGGTCAAACTCATCGCTTGGCTCCTTGAGCGCCGCTACGCAGACGCTTGACGTCGATGACGTTGGGCAACTGCTGGATGCGCGCGAAGATCCGCCCCAGCGACTCGAGGCCATCGACTTCCAGATTGATGGTCATGCGCGCGACATTGTCGTCCTTGTCGGTGGCGGTATTGACGCCCATCACATTGACCTTGTCGTTGCTCAGCACGTTGGTCACGTCGCGCAGCAGGCCGGAGCGATCCCAGGCCTCGATCTGCATGACCACCGGGTACTGGGTACGCGCCTGGTCGCCCCATTCGACGTCGACGATGCGCCCCGGCTCCTCGCTGCGCAGTTGCAGGATGTTGGGGCAGTCCTGGCGATGGATGGTCACGCCGCGGCCCTGGGTGATGTAACCGATGATCTGCTCGCCCGGTACCGGATGGCAGCAGTTGGCCATGGTGGTCTTGAGGTTGCCGACGCCGAGCACGGTGATGCCCTCGCCCGGCGTCTTGGCCGAGCGCTTGGGCTTGGCCAGCAGCCGATCGAGCTGCTCCTCGTCGTCGGTATCGCCGAACAGTTGCTGTGCCTGGTGCAGTACCTGGCCGATGCGCAGGTCGCCGGCGCCGATCGCGGCGTACATGTCGTCCGGGCTCTGGTAGTTGACCGCGCTGGCCAGCGTGGCGAGATCGAACCCCTCGAGATCCAGGCGCCGGAACTCCTTCTCGAAGAGCGCCCGCCCCTCGTCGAGATTCTGATCCCGCGCCTGGTGCTTGAACCACGACTGTATCTTGGCGCGCGCCCGCGAGGTCTTGACGAATCCCAGGCTGGGATTGAGCCAGTCGCGACTCGGTCCGCCCTTGGTGGCGTTGAGGATCTCGACCTGCTGACCGGTCTTGAGCCGGTAGGTCAACGGCACGATCCGCCCGTTGACCTTGGCACCACGGCAACGGTGGCCGATCTCGGTATGCACGCGATAGGCAAAGTCGATCGGTGTGGCCACCCGCGGCAGGTCGATGACATGCCCGTCGGGGGTAAACACGTAGATGCGATCCGGCGCGACGTCGCTCGACAGTCCTTCGCGCAGATCGCCGATATCGCCGACCTCGTCCTGCCACTCGAGCACCTGACGCAACCAGGCGATCTTCTCTTCGTAGCTGCGGCTCTTGCCGCCGACATCGTGGCCCTTGTAGCGCCAATGCGCGCAGACCCCTAGCTCGGCCTCTTCGTGCATGGCGAAGGTGCGGATCTGGATCTCCAGCACCTTGTTCTGCGGGCCGATCATTGCGGTATGCAACGACTGGTAGCCGTTCTTCTTGGGATTGGCGATGTAGTCGTCGAACTCGTTGGGCACGTGGTGCCAGCGCGAGTGGACGATCCCCAGCGCGGTATAGCAGTCGGCGACCTCGGGCACCAGGATACGCACGGCGCGCACGTCGTAGACTTCCGAAAAATCGATGTGCTTGCGCTGCATCTTGCGCCAGATCGAATAGATGTGCTTGGCCCGGCCGGTGACGTCGTAGCGGGCGATGCCGTGCTGGTCGAGCAGCGACTTGAGCGTGCCGACCACGTCCTGGATGTAGTGGTCGCGATCGACGCGCTTCTCGGCGAGCAGCTTGGCGATCGCCTTGTAGTCCACTTCGTGCAGGTAGCGAAACGACAGGTCCTCGAGTTCCCACTTGAGATGGCCGATGCCCAGCCGGTGAGCCAACGGCGCATAGATGTCGAACACCTCGCGGGCCACGCGCAGCTGCTTGTCGCGCGGCGCATCCTTGACCTGGCGCAGCGCGCAGGTGCGCTCGGCGATCTTGATCAGCGCGACGCGCACGTCGTCGATCATGGTCACCAGCATCTTGCGCAGGTTTTCCTGCTGGTTGTGCTGCGAGAGCCCCTGGCTGGGCGTCTGCTGCTGACTGATCGCGGCCATGTTGAGCACGCCGTCGATCAGCTTGGCGACGTTCGCGCCGAAGCGCTTCTCGATCGCCTCGAGCGCGATCAGCCCCTCGCGCACCGCGCGATACAACACGGCCGCCTCGAGTACCTCCTGGTCGAGGCGCAGCTCGCCGAGGATATCGGCCATCTCCAGCCCGGTGCGGAAACTCGAACCGTCCTCGAGCCAGGCCTTGTGCGGCTTCTCGGCCTCGCGGGCGAGCCGGTCGGCCAGCTCGCAGGCCACTTTCATGCCGTCGACGTCGCGCAGCGCCACGTCGTCCTGCAGTCGCTCCAGCCAACGCGCGATGTCCACGCGCCCCTGGCCAGTCAGCGGCTGGTCTTCACGAACCTTGACCATCGCCTCGGGTTCCTCCCGTCGTTGTTCTATTGCATCGCATCGTCGCCGAGCCCGAGTCGCCGGTTAGCGATGCGTGTCGCGCCGAGCATCGCGCTCGAAGAGTACCAGCGACTCGAGATGCGCCGTCTGCACGAACATGTCGGCGACCGCCGTGCGGCTGATGCGGTAACCGGCACGCACGAGACGTGCCGCATCGCGCGCCAGCGTGGCCGGATCACAGGCCACATAGAGTACTCGTGCGATGCCGCTGGCCGCCAACGCTCGGCATACCGCCTCGGCGCCTTCACGAGGCGGGTCGAGTACCACCAGATCCGGTCGCGGCTCGAGATCGGGCGGCGCGGCCAGGTCGGCCTGGCACGCCACGACATTCGTCAGGGCGTTGCGCCGAGCGTTGTCGCGCAGGCGCTCAACCATCGCCGGGCTGCCCTCCACGGCGGTCACTTCAGCGGCATGCAGGGCCAGCGGCAGCGAAAAATTGCCCACTCCGGCAAACAGATCGAGCACGCGTTCCTCGCCGCTCAATGCCAGCCAGTCGAGCGCCGTATCGACCATCAACTGGTTGACCTCGGCATTGATCTGCAGGAAGTCGCCGGGCGCATAACTCAGGCTTAGCCGGCGCTCGTCGCAGGTCAAGGCATGGCCGGTCAAACCATTGCAGGCCAAACCATAATCGAGCTCGACCGGTTCGCCGAGCCAGCGCCAGGTCGGCGACTCGCGGCCCACCAGCCAGGCGACATGCACGTCGTGGGCCTCTCCCCAGGCCTGCCAGGCATGCGCGTCGGCGGGGTTGTCGCGCAATTGGCGCACCACCACGACGCGCAGGCGATCGCCGGCAAGCAGCTCGAGATGACCGACGTGGCGTGGCGCGTCGAGACTGGCGAGCTGCTCGCGCAGCGGCGCTATCAACGCCTCGAGCTGCGGTACCAGGATCGTACAGCTGTCGATATCCACCAGATGATGGCTGGCCCGGGCGCGAAAGCCCAGATGCACATCGCCGTCGCTGTCGAGCTTGACGCCGAGCCGCGCCCGCCTGCGATAACCGAGACCGGCTCCCGCCAGCAGCGAGGGCGGCTCGGCCAGCTCGATTCCCTGGCGACTCAACTGCTCGATGAGCACCTCACGCTTATGTCGCCGCTGTGCCGCCAGCGCCAGGTGCTGCAGGTCGCAACCGCCGCACTGCGCATAATGCGGACACGGCGGCGTGGCGCGCTCGGGCGAGCGCTGCAGCCAGCGACGCACATGGGCTTCGTCGAAACGCTTGCGGCGGCGATGCACGGCGATCTCCACATGCTCGCCGGGCAATGCGCCGCTGACGAACAGGGTCTTGCCGTCGGCGCCACGCGCCACGCCGCGTCCTTCGTGGGAGAGTCGCTCGATAAGCACGCCGTGCTCGGGCAAGGCGGCATCGTCGGGCGCAGGGGCGGTAGTCGCTGCGGTCGGCCGCGTCGGGCGCGCGGGCCGTTTCTTTCCCAACATGGCCATGTTTAGACGCCGGGCGCGAACAGGCCCGTCGACAGGTAGCGATCGCCCCGGTCGCAGACGATGAACGCGATCACGGCATTCTCGAGGCGTTCGGCAATGCGCAGCGCTCCGGCCAACGCGCCACCCGACGAGACGCCGGCGAAGATTCCCTCCTCGCGAGCCAGGCGACGCATGTGCTCCTCGGCCTCGTGCTGGCCGATATCGAGTACGCTGTCGACCAGCGAGGCATCGAAGATGCTCGGCAGGTAGGCCTCGGGCCAGCGACGAATGCCGGCGATACTCGCGCCGTCGGACGGCTGCAGGCCAACGATCTGCACCTGGGGGCTGACCTCCTTGAGATAGCGCGATACACCCATGATGGTTCCGGTGGTGCCCATCGAGCTGACGAAGTGGGTCAGCGTGCCCTCGGTCTGACGCCACAGCTCCGGGCCGGTGCCGCGATAGTGCGCCAACGGATTGTCGGGGTTGGCGAACTGGTTGAGCGGCTTGCCCTCGCCCTCGGCGACCATGCGGTCGGCCAGGTCGCGGGCGCCTTCCATGCCCTCCTGCTTGGTCACCGTGATCAGCTCGGCGCCGTAGGCGGCCATCGCCTGCTTGCGCTCCCCGGTGGCGCTGTCGGGCATGATCAGCACCATTCGGTAACCCTTGATCGCCGCGGCCATCGCCAGGGCGATGCCGGTGTTGCCCGAGGTCGCCTCGATCAGGGTATCGCCGGGCTTGATCTCACCGCGGGCCTCGGCCTGGCGGATCATCGACAAAGCCGGACGGTCCTTGACCGAGCCCGCGGGGTTGTCGCCTTCCAGCTTGGCCAGCAGGATGTTGTTGCGGCCGGCCGTGATGCGCTGCAGACGCACCAGCGGCGTGTTACCGACCGTGTCTTCGAGAGTGGGAAATTCCATCTACGCTTCCTTTAAGCCCATCGCCAGCGACCGCATCCCTGTACGACCCGGACCGCAGCGATAAAAATTACTCGCATTATATCCTTGCCATCCGGCACTGGACAGGCAGACTGCCCGGCTATGGCATACTCTGCGCATCATGTCGTCAACGAGAAGCCTAATGTCTTTGCGTCTTCGCCTGTGTCTCGTTCTGCTGGTCGCGCCGCTACTGCTGCTGTTGCTGTTCGGCGTTTGGCAATTGCAGCAGGACGCAGAGCTTCGCCGCACCGCGCTGACTTCACGGCTGACCGATAGCCTGGCCCTGCTGCGCGACCCAGCCGCACAGGATCCGCGGGCCGAAGCCAACAGGCTGGCATTACGCCTGCTGAGCCTCGATGAAGTACGCGGGGCGACCCTCCGATCGCACGACGGCCAGCTTCTCAATCATGTCGGCACGGTACGGCCCGTGTCGGCAGGTCCTCCCCGAGCGGGCCTCATCCAACACGCCGAGCGCTGGCATCTTCAGCTACCGCTGACGACTCGCAATGATCCTCAATCGCCGTTGTGGCTCGACTTGACGCTGCGCGACGGCGTGTTCGATCTGGCCTATTACCGGCAATTGACCCGGTTCATGCTCGCCTGGCTGGCGGCGGCATTGTTGCTTGGCGGGCTCTGCTATCTGCTTTATCGGCGCCTGTTCGCCACCCTGGACGATCAGCGCGACGCCCTGCAACGGCTTTATGCCGGCGACTACGAGTTCCGCCTGCGGCCTGGCGGCGCCCGTGAGCTGACGACCACCAGCACCGCGATCAACGCACTCGGCGAGCATCTTCAGGCCGCCCAGGAGGACATGCGCCAGCAGGTCGAACAGGCCACCGCCGATCTGCGCGAATCGATGGATACCATCGAGATCCAGAACATCGAGCTCGATGGGGCACGCCGCCGGGCGCTGGAAGCCAACCGCGTCAAATCGCAGTTCCTCGCCAACATGAGCCATGAGATCCGCACCCCGCTCAACGGCATCATCGGCTTTTGCCGGCTGTTGGGGCGCAGTCAACTGGACGATCATCAGCGCGAATGGCTCAAGCACATCGAAATGGCCTCGACCAACTTGCTGTCGCTGATCAACGATATCCTCGACTTCTCGAAGATCGAAGCCGGCAAGCTGCGGCTCGCCTCGGTCGAGCTGGACATGGCCGAACTGGTCGACGAGGTGCTCGTTCTGCAGGCTCCCGATGCCCAGCAGAAAGACCTGCAGCTGCTGAGCCTGGTCTACGACGACGTGCCCCGGGCCCTGCTCGGCGATCCGCTGCGCATCAAGCAGGTGCTCACCAACCTGGTACACAACGCCGTGAAGTTCACCGAGCGTGGCGAAGTGATCGTGCGCGTTCAGGTCGAGGGATCGCTGGGCAGCAAAACCACGCTCAGCGTCAGGATCAGTGACACCGGCCCGGGGCTGGCCGACGACGTGCGTCAGCATCTGTTCCAGCCGTTCACCCAGAGTTCGACGGTCAGCTCCAGCCATGTCAGCGGTACCGGCCTGGGGCTGATGATCTGCAAGCAACTGGTCGAGCAGATGGGGGGCGATATCGTCGCCGACACGCAACCGGTACAGGGCACGACCTTCACCGTCTCGCTGCCCTTGCGTATCGCCCCGCGCGCCGTGCAACGTCCGCCGGCCATCGACCTCGACGCCGTGCGCATCGCGATCCATGAGCCGCACACCCTGACACGCCAGGCCCTCGCGCACCTGCTGCGCGGCTGGGGCGCCGAGGTTCAGATACTGACCGCGCCGCCCACCGCCGAGGGGCTCGCCACGGGTACTCAACTGGTCATCGTGGCACTCAGCCAGGGCGGTCTTGGCGCTCAGGTATCGCGGCTCCGCCAGCAGCTCGGCACGCTGCCCTGTCGCCTGCTGCTATTGGTCAATGGCGAGCCGCAAACCACCGACGAAGCGCTCGCCCTGCCCGAGGGCGCCCGGTTGTTCTACAAACCGCTGACCCGGACCCGGCTGGCCCAGGCGCTCAAGCCGCTGCTCAGCGATACGCCTACCGCCCTTTTGACCCATGCGCCCCTCGATCAGGAACCCGCCCCCCTCGATCAGGAACCCGGCAAGCCCTGGGTGCTGGCGGTCGACGACATCGAGACCAACCGCCTGCTGGTGGGCGAGCTGCTGAGCCAGCTCGGCGTCGCCAGCGTACTGGCTGAAAGCGGCGAGGAAGCGCTGGCGCTGGCGAGCGGCCAGCACTTCGACCTGGTGTTGATGGACATTCGCATGCCGGGCATGAGTGGGTTGGAGACGATGACGGCGCTACGCCGCCTGGGCGGCGCCTGGGCCCACTGTCCGTTCGTCGCGTTGACCGCCCATGCCATGCCCGACGACTCGCAGGAATTGATCGATGCCGGGATGCAGGCGGTGCTCACCAAACCGCTGGATACCGATGCGCTCGAGGACTTGCTCGCCAATTATCTGGGCCTGACGCTGTCGGCGCCGGCACGGCCCGACACCACCGCACCCCGCGTCGACGACGAATTGCCGGTGATCGATGAAGAGCTGGGCGTGACCCTCGCCGGTGGCCGTCAGGAATTGGCCGAGCGCATGCTGGAAGGCTTGCTCGAGAGCCTCGACGATAGCGAGGCCGAGCTTAGGGACAGCTACTCGGCCAACGACACCACGGCGTTTCTCGATGCCGTGCATCATCTCAACGGCGCTTGCCGCTACTGCGGCGTGCCGCAACTGGCGCTGGTCGCCGAGACCCTGGAATCGCGCCTGCGAGCTCAGGGCATCGAGGCGGTCGACGATGTGTTCGTCACCCTGCTGGAGGCGATGCAGCGTTTGCGCGACTGGCAGGCCACGCAGGCCTAGCGCGACGCCTGCGGCATGCCTCCCGTCGGGTCGAGCTGCCGGCCATTGGCGCCGCGGCTAGTGGGCTTCGCCGTGATCGTGTCCGTGGCCGTCGTCCAGCGCCGCCACGAAACCGGCCTCGTAGCCGGCGATGGCCAGGCGCTTCATCTCGGCGACGGCTTCCTTGAGCCCCACGAACAATGCACGGGAGATGATTGCATGGCCGATGTTGAGTTCGTTGAGCCCGGGTATGGCGGCGATCGCCTCGACATTGTGGTAATTGAGACCGTGCCCGGCATTGACCACCAGCCCCAGTTCGAGGGCCAGCTCGGCGGCCGCCGCGACCCGTCCATGTTCGATGCGCGCGGTCTCGCCACGGGCTTCGGCATAGGCGCCGGTATGCAACTCGACGACCGGAGCGCCGGTCTCGAAAGCGGCGCGAATCTGTTCCGGCTCGGGGTCGATGAACAGTGACACCTCGCAACCGGCGGCGGTCAGCCGTTCGCAGGCCGCGGCGATCGCGGCACGCGAACCGACCACATCCAGCCCGCCCTCGGTGGTCAGCTCTTCACGCTTTTCGGGTACCAGGCAGACATGCGCCGGGCGTACGCGCTCGGCGAATGCGATCATCTCCTCGGTGACCGCCATTTCCAGATTCATGTGCGTGTTGAGCATGTCGGCCAGGCGCACCACATCGGCGTCCTGAATATGCCGCCGATCCTCGCGAAGATGCAGGGTAATTCCGTCGGCGCCGGCTTCTTCGGCCAGCAACGCGGCCTGGACCGGGTCAGGATAGCGCGTGCCGCGCGCCTGTCGCAGGGTGGCGATATGGTCGATGTTGACGCCGAGCAGGATCCGCGGGGGCTGCATGCTTGTCTCCTTGGTAGGGCTGGATCGGGAAGAAATGCGCTCAATCAGTGTCGCCGACGTGCAGCCAGCTGTCGCATCAATTCGCGTGAGCGCAGCGGCGTCGTCCCCAGCAGCGGCGCCAGCGCCGCTCGCGTCAGCGACTTGGCGACGCCCGCCAGCCCCGGGCTCGCCCAGTCGCCCTGGGCGAGCAGACGCAGGGTGCGACCGTCGATGCCCGATTCGTCATCGGAGCGCTGGAAGTGACGTTGCGAGGCGCGATAGACATAGCGCGCCTGAGGGTCCAGTTCACGCTCGTCCAGATCGCGGAAAACCGGTTCGGCGTCGAGCGCCTCGAGCAGGGTGATTTCGAGCCGGCGCAACGCCGACGCGCGACGCGCCGGGGTCGGCAGCTCGCCGAGCAGTGCCGAATAGAAGGCAAACACCTCGGCGACCGGCAGCAGCGGCGGCAACAGGCGGGTCAACAGCTCGTTGGCATACAGACCGCACAGTAGCCCCTCTCCCGCCAGCAGGCTCGCCGAGCCGCCGGATTCCATCAGCCGCAAGCGCTTGAGCTCGTTGTTGCCGCTCCAGGTGACATGCAGCGGCGCGAACGGCTGGAGTCGCGAACGACTCTTGCTCCCGGCACGCTGCACGCCCTGGGCGACCGCGCGTACCCGGCCGTGCTCCAGGGTGAGCAGATCGACCAGCGCACTGGTCTCTCGATAGGGACGCTTGTGCAACAGATACGCCGGCTGGGGCTGCATGCCGCTCAATCCAGGTTGTAGCCCAGGCTCTTGAGCGCCCGATCGTCATCCGACCAGCCGCGCTTGACCTTGACCCACAGATTGAGCATCACCTTGGCGCCGAAGGCGCGCTCCATCTCCAGGCGCGCCTCGCGGCCGATGTTCTTGATCCGCTCACCGTTCTCGCCGATCAGGATCTTCTTCTGACCGGGGCGCTCGACCAGCATCAGCGCGCTGATGTGGATGATCCGCTGCTCGTCGCGAAACTCTTCGATTTCGACGGTCATCTGGTACGGCAACTCGTCGCCGAGCTGACGCATGACCTTCTCGCGCACCAACTCGGCGGCCAGGAAGCGCTGGCTACGGTCGGTGACCTGATCGTCGGGGAAGTAATGGATGCTTTCCGGCAGGTACTTGGCGACCTCGCCCTCCAGCTCGGGAACGTTGCTGCCGTGTTTGGCCGATAGCGGCAGGATCGCGGCGAATTCGCGCTTGGCCTGCAGCTTCTCGAGCCAGGGCAACAGATCACTCTTGTCGTCCATGCGATCGGTCTTGTTGACCGCCAGGATCACCGGCGCCTTGACGTGGGTGAGCTTGTCCAGCACCACGTCGTCCTCCTGGGTCCAGCGGGTGCGATCGATCAGAAAGACCACGCAGTCGACATCACGCAGCGCCTGGGTCGCCGCCTGGTTCATGAAGCGGTTGATGGCCTTGTTGCGATCCTTGGACTGGATATGCATGCCGGGCGTGTCGACGTAGATGAACTGCGCATCATTTTCGGTCTTGATGCCCATGACCTGGTGGCGCGTGGTCTGCGGGCGCCGCGAGGTGATCGAGATCTTCTGGCCGAGGATGCGGTTCATCAGCGTCGACTTGCCGACGTTCGGACGGCCGACGATGGCGACGAATCCACAGGTCTGTTGGCTCATAGTCGGCCTCCTCGCGGATCGAGCAGGACCAGCGCTTTCTGCGCGGCTTCCTGCTCGGCATAACGGCGGCTCGAGCCCACACCCTGGGTGTGGTCGTCGAGCATGTCGATGTGACACTCCACGGTGAAGGTCTGAGCGTGCGCCTCGCCCTCCACGGAGATCACGTCATAGCGCGGCAGCGGCGCCTGGCGCGACTGCAGGAATTCCTGCAAGCGCGTCTTGGGGTCCTTCTGGGTATCGAGCAGATCGATCGACTCCAGACGGGTGCCGTACCAGGCGAGGATACGCGCCTTGACCGCATCCATGCCGGCGTCCAGGTAGATCGCACCGATCACCGCCTCCATGGCGTCGGCGAGTATCGAATCGCGCCGAAAGCCGCCGCTCTTCATCTCGCCGGACCCCAGCCGAAGCTGTTCGCCAACCTCGAATTCGCGGGCCAACTCGGCCAACGTCTGGCCCTTGACCAGCCGAGCACGCAGCCGCGAAAGCTGACCTTCGCGAGCCTGGGGAAAACGCTGGAACAGCGCCTCGCCGATGACGAAGTTGACGATCGAATCGCCCAGGAATTCCAGGCGCTCGTTGTTGTCCCCGCCGTAGCTGCGATGGGTCAGGGCCAGCTCCAGCAGGCTCGCATCACGGAAACAATAACCGATGCGGCGGCTGAAGGCATTGTGGGGGTTGCTCACGAAACTACTGCTCTCGATTGGACTGGAAGACGTTGCGACATGGGCGCTCAATGGAGCAGGCGGACCGAGCTGAAGCTCGGCAGGCCACCGTCCCAATGCATCCACACGGCAAAGGCCTTGCCGACGATATTGGCCTCCGGCACGAAGCCCCAGTAACGGCTGTCGTTGGAGTGGTCGCGATTGTCACCCATCATGAAATAGTGACCCGGCGGCACCGTGACCTCGCGCATCTGCGGGCCCGGGTCGCGCGGGTTGTTGTACAGCGAGTGTTCGTGCTCGCCCAGCCATTCCCTGAACTCGACCTCCCCCGGCGCGCGCTCGGGGTTCTCGTCGATCAACTCCTTGGGCACCGGTTCGCCGTTGACGTAGAGCTGCTTGCCTTCGTAGCGAATGCGGTCGCCCGGCAGACCCACCACGCGCTTGATGAAATTGACCGAGGGATCCTGGGGAAAGCGGAACACCATGACGTCTCCGCGCTGCGGCTCGCCCAGATCGACGACCTCGGTGTTGGCCACCGGCAAGCGCAGGCCGTAGGTGAACTTGTTGACCAGGATGAAATCGCCGATTTCCAGCGTTGGACGCATCGAGCCCGAGGGAATCTGGAACGGTTCGATCAGGAAACTGCGCAGCAGCAACACGACCAGCAGCACCGGGAAGAAGGACCGGGCATAGTCGACCGGCCAGGGCTCGCGGGCGAGCTTGCGTCGGGTGCCGTCATCCAGTGTCGCGCCGCTCGCCGACTCGGCCGACGCCAGCTGCGCCAGGCGTCGACGGCGCCACCAGGTGGCGTCGAGCAGCCATACCAGTCCCGTGACGGCCACGGCCACCACCAGCAGTAGCGAAAAATCCATGCGTGATCAGTTCCTAGTCATTGACCTTGAGTACGGCAAGGAAGGCATCCTGGGGAATTTCCACGCGACCCACCTGCTTCATGCGCTTCTTGCCGGCCTTCTGCTTCTCGAGCAGCTTTTTCTTGCGGCTCACGTCGCCGCCGTAACACTTGGCGGTCACGTTCTTGCGCAGCGCCTTGACCGTCGAGCGCGCCACCACCTGGCTGCCGATCGTCGCCTGGATCGCCACGTCGAACATCTGCCGGGGGATCAGTTCCTTCATCTTCTCGACCAGCGAGCGACCACGCCCCTGGGCGTGATCGCGATGGATGATCGCCGCCAGCGCGTCGACCTTGTCGCCGTTGATCAGCACGTCGAGGCGCACCAGCTTGGCGGCCTGGAAGCGCTCGAAACTGTAATCCAGGGAAGCGTAGCCCTTGGAGATCGACTTGAGTCGATCGAAGAAGTCCATCACTACCTCGGACATCGGCAGCTCGTAGGTCAGCTGGATCTGATTGCCCAGGAATTGCATGTCGAGCTGCACACCGCGGCGCAGCTCGCACTCGGCGATCACGTTGCCGACGTACTCCTGCGGCACCAGGATGCTGGCGCGCACGATCGGCTCGCGCATCTCGTCGACGGCGGCCATGTCGGGCAGCTTCGAGGGGTTGGCGACGTAGCGCAGCTCGCCGTCGTTCATCGCCAATTCGTAGACCACCGTCGGCGCGGTGGTCAGAAGATCCAGGTTGTACTCGCGCTCGAGTCGCTCCTGGATGATCTCCATGTGCAACGTCCCCAGGAAGCCGACCCGGAAACCAAAGCCCAGCGCGTCGGAGTTCTCCGGCTCGTAGTCCAGCGAGGCATCGTTGAGCGCGAGCTTTTCGAGCGCGTCACGAAACTCCTCGTAGTCGTCGGAACTGACCGGGAACATGCCCGCATAGACTTGCGGCTTGACCTTCTGGAAACCCGGCAGGCGCGGGGTATCCGGCGTCTTGGCATGGGTGATGGTATCGCCGACCGGCGCGCCGTGGATGTCCTTGATTCCGGCTACAACGAAACCCACCTCGCCGGCACGCAGGATGCCCGTCTGCTTGCGCTTGGGGGTGAAGATGCCCACCTCGGTGGCTTCCCAATCGCGTCCGGTGGACTTCATGCGAATCTTGTCGCCCTTCTTCAGGGTACCGTCGAACAGCCTGATCAATGACACCACGCCCAGATAGTTGTCGAACCAGGAGTCGATGATCAGTGCCTGCAAAGGTCCTTGCGAGTCGCCCTTGGGGGGCGGTATGTCGCGCACCAGGCGCTCCAGCAGCGCCTCCATGCCGATCCCGGTCTTGGCCGAAACCTGGCAGGCATCGACGGCGTCCAGACCGATGATCTCCTCGATCTCCTGGGCGACCCGATCGGGGTCGGCCTGGGGCAGATCGATCTTGTTGAGTACCGGCAACACCTCGAGATCCTGGGTGATCGCGGTGTAGCAGTTGGCCACCGATTGCGCCTCGACGCCCTGGGCGGCATCGACCACCAGCAGCGCCCCTTCGCAGGCGTACAGCGAACGCGACACTTCGTAGGAGAAGTCGACGTGGCCGGGAGTATCGATGAAGTTGAGCTGGTAGGTCTCGCCGTTTTCGGCGGTGTAATCCAGCGTCACCGACTGTGCCTTGATGGTGATGCCGCGCTCGCGTTCCAGATCCATCGAATCGAGGACCTGCTCCTTGAGCTCGCGCTCGCTCAATCCGCCGCATAGCTGAATGATGCGATCGGCCAGCGTCGACTTGCCATGATCAATATGCGCGATGATTGAGAAATTTCTTATGTGGCTGATTTCTCTGTGATTCACGTTGCTGCTCATTAAGCCCAACCCGGTTTCATGAACACACCTGAGTGCGCGACGGGGCCGTCGCAGTCGGGGCATGTCGAAATGTCTGGCTGGCATTGTACCGACAAGGTTACGGCAAGGACAGCGAACCACAGACGCCCGACACGCAACGGGGCCCCGTGGGGCCCCGTCCATTCGCCTGGAAGCGGCGTGCGTCGGTCACTCCGCGTCTTTACCATTCAGCCGCAACGCCACGAATAGCGAGCGGCCATCACGCATCAGACGCACCGGAACCACACGATCCTTGGCGATCTGGCCAACGACATCGGCCAACTGCTGCGGTGACTCGATGGGCTTCTGATCCAGCGAGACGATCACGTCGCCGGGCTTGAAGCCGGCCGCCGCCGCCGCACCGGATGGGTCGATATCGACGATGCGTACCCCGCTATCGATGCCCAGGCGCTCGAGTTCGCTGCTCTCCAGCGCACTGACCGCGACGCCCAGACGGCTCTGCGGATCGTCGTCCTGTGCGCTGCCGGCCAAGGCCTGCTGCTCTTCGGGCCAATCGCCGACGGTAACCGTCTTGGTCAGTTGCTTGCCGTTGCGCAACAACTCGAGTTCGATCTTCTCGCCCGGAGCCACCTTGCCGATCAGGCGCGGCAGCGTGCTCGACTGGTCGATCTTCTGACCGTCCACGGCGACGATGATGTCACCTGCCTGCAGGCCGGCCTTGGCTGCCGGTGCGTCCTCGGCGACATCGGCGATCAATGCCCCACGCGGGCCGTCGAGACCGAACGACTCGGCCAGATCACGCGAAACCGGCTGGATCACCACGCCCAACCAACCACGGCTGACATGACCGCTTTCGCGCAGCTGATCGGCGACATCCATCGCCACGCTGATCGGAATCGCGAATGACAAGCCCATGAAACCGCCACTGCGAGTGAAGATCTGCGAGTTGATGCCGACCACTTCACCATCGAGATTGAACAGCGGACCGCCGGAGTTGCCCGGGTTGATCGCCACGTCGGTCTGGATGAACGGCACATAGGCGTCGGTGGGCAGCGTACGATCGATGGCGCTGACGATACCCGCGGTCACCGAATGATCGAAGCCGAACGGTGAACCGATGGCGGCGACCCATTCACCGACCTGGAGCTGCTCGGAGTTGCCGATATTGAGCGTCGGTAGATTGTCGGCATCGACCTTGAGCAATGCCACGTCGGTCTTCTTGTCGGCGCCGACCAGCTCGGCCTTGAGTTCCCGACGATCATTGAGGCGCACCACGATCTCATCGGCGCCATCGACCACATGCGCATTGGTCAGGATATAGCCATCCTCGCTGATGACGAATCCGGAGCCCAGCGAATGGCGTTCTTCTGAGCCGCCGTTACCGCCGGGGGGGCCGAAGGGAATCTGATCGCCGAAGAAGTGCCGGAAGATTTCCGGTATCTCCTGCTGCCCCTGGCCACCGCTCCAGGGGCCCATGCTGCGACGTTGTACCTCACGGGTCGTGGAAATGTTGACGACCCCGGGGGCAGCCTGCTTGACCAGTTGGGTGAAATCGGGCAGATCCTTGGACTGCGCCGCCTGCGCCTGTAGCGTGACGGCGGTCAGCACCACCATCAGCCACATGGAGAGCTGTCGTGTAATGCGTTGCATCGGGAACTCCTGCGTCATGTTTCTGGAGCGATCGCTCCGTTCGTCGGGGGCAAGTACCGAGAGTGACATGCATGCACCCGAGCCGTTTGATAGCGGCTCAGGTCAAGAGTTCAGTGGGATCGATGAAATCATTAGCCGACTCGTCGTCAGACCTAGCTGATACCGGCCGCCGTGACAGCGTTCATGGCGTAGCCGATCGCGCCTGGGATGCGGCTATGGGACGGTAGTCGATCTGCACGGCCACGCGCCTCAGCATCTCCGGCGGGACCTCGCCCATCACCACCACCTGGTAGATGCGCTCGGCGACGCGCAGATGGCGTACGGCGGCGTGCGACACGCCAAGACGGTGCAGCCCCGGGTAGAGTGCCCGCTCGGGCGTTGTCAGCGGTTCGACGAAGACACTGAAGCTCGCCAGACCATCGCTATAGAGACGATGGCCCAGCGGCAGCGAATCGATACTCGATGCCTGAGGCAGTGCCAGGGAATGATAACCGGGCGGCAACCAGCCAAGTTGCCAGGGTTGCGGCGGCGCTTCGGGTAGGACGTCGAATTCGACCTTACCAGTGTAGAGCGTCGGCTGGCCGAGTTCGGTCATCTGAAAGGTCTCGATGATCTGTCCGCCGACGTCGATCAACACCTGCTTGAGCGGCAGCCCCGTCGACCGGTCGAGCCATAGTCGATGGCCGTAGCGCAGGCTATCGAGCGGCTCGATATCCAGACGAACGCTATGCCGCCCGGCAATGCGCGACTCGCCGCCCAGCGACACGCGATAATGATCCTCGATGGTCGGCAGGCTCGCCTGTGGCGAAGCACCGCGGACAGCCAGCGCCGGCAGGCTGTCTCGAGCGATGCGGCCATGGCGCTCGTAGACCACGGCCGGGCCGTCGAGATAACTGGCCGCTTCGCGCTCGACGCCATCGCGGATCTCGTGGGAAAGCGCCAGGGTACGCACCCCCTCGCCGCTGATACGCACGGCGCGGGCCTGAAAAAGGTAGCAGTGACTGGCCCAGAGGCTTCGCTCCAGCCAGCCGATCGCCGTCTCGGGGGTCTCCCGCTGCGCCAGTTGCTGGCAGTCGAAACCGCTCGATGGCGTCTCGTCGGCCGCAGCGAGACCGCTCGACAATAGACAAACGGCGGCCATCAAGGCCGCCGGCATGCGTGTTGCTCTCTTCGACGTGCACATCACCGCGGGCTCATCGGTTCCAGGGCAGAGGCGCGCAGTAGCGGCATCCAGGGCTCGCCGGAGCGATAGGCCGCGCCTTGCGCATGGCGTTCGAGATATGTCTGCAGCAGCCGTGCCTGCTCGACGTCACTACGCAGCGATTGACGCTGGTTCGGCGCCATGAGCATCGGCATCCCCAGATCGGCGCCCACGGTCATCACACCACCGTCGCCTCCGCCGAACGCGGGGTACAACGGCGGCAGGCTGGTCGGCGTATCGGCGTCCAGCGTCGAACTGGCCAAGGAGACGCCGCTCCTATTGGTTGCAGCGCCACTGCCGGACGGGGCCTGGCTAGCGAGGTCGTCCGGCGTGGCCGGATCGAAGCCGTTATAGACTTGGACGCCGGAAATCACCAGTACCGACACCGTGGCCGCCACCGCGGCGCTACCCGCAAATGACAAGCCGCCCTTACGCCTGACCGCGACGAACTCGCCAGGCGCGGGGACCGGCTCGTCGGCGATCCGCGCCATTATTCCGGCCGACAGGTCGGCCTGAGTCTCGATGTCACGGTCGCGCTGCATGAGGCTGCGTGCCAGATGATAGCGACGCCAGACGTCGGCTGTTTCGGGAGAATCGTCGAGCGACTTGAGCGCACGCCGCAGCTCGAGCTCATCGCCTTCGTTGTCCATCAACGCAGACAACGATTCCCGCAGTTTGTCATTCATCTCACACCCTCACAGTCGCCAAGGCTTGAGGCCGATAACTGACCCGCTTGTATGTCCCGAACTGGCGGAAGCATCCGACCACATGCCGAGACGCCGCCGATCCCACCGCGCCTTTTTCATCTTTTATATCGCACCCCTGCGTGCGAATACCCACTGAGACGCCATTGGTCGCAGACAGTTCAGCCGCGGGCGGCAAAAATTTGTCAACGCTCACTGCTGGACCAGGTCCTGATTGCGCGGGTTCTCGAGCAGCGGCTGGATATGCCGATCCACCGCCTCACGCGCCCGGAATATCCGCGAGCGCACCGTACCTACCGGACACTGCATGATATTGGCGATGTCTTCGTAGGACAGGCCATCGAGCTCGCGTAGCGTAATCGCCGTGCGCAGGTCCTCGGGCAACTGCTCGATCGCCTCGAACACCGCCGCCTCGAGCTGGTCGCGGGCGATCGACGCCTCGGGCGTTTCGATGTCGGACAGCCGGCCGCTGTGGTCGACGATCTCGGCATCGCCGATGTCCAGGTCGCTGCCCGGTGGGCGACGCCCCTTGGAGACCAGATGGTTCTTGGCGGTATTGATGGCGATCCGGTACATCCAGGTATAAAAGGCACTCTCCGAACGAAAGTTGGCCAACGCCCGGTAGGCCTTGATGAAGGCTTCCTGCGCCACATCGTGCACTTCGGCATGATCGTGCACGTAGCGGCCGATCAGGCCGATGATCTTGTGCTGGTATTTCTTGACCAGCAGGTCGAAAGCCCGGTTATCGCCTCGCTGAGCGCGCTCGACGAGCTGCTGGTCGGTTTCCCGGTTGGCCATTCAATGCCTCTCCAGGCGCGCATCGTCGATGAGCGGATCTGACGGCAAGCAGCGCGGCAATGCCATGGCGCGATTACGATTCATTGATTCGACCTGGGGCTGGATAGCGATTTAGCGCCTAAGTGTTCCTGTTTATGGGACCCGCATCAAGGCACAGCGATTTTTTTGCACTATTGACAGCCTGCCACATGTCTCGACGATCGCCCCCGGCGTTGATTTCAGCGCGGCAGCCGGGCGATAGTAGACGCTTTCCCTTTGCCGACTGAATCGCAGGTAGCTGAATGTCCCAGCAGCAGGTTAACAACCTCAACGTCCTCTCCCAAGACGTCCTGATCACGCCCGATGCCCTCAAGCAGGAGATTCCCCTCTCTCCGACCGCCGAAAAGACCATCATCGAGGGACGCCAGACCATCCAGCGGATTCTCGACGGCGACGATCCACGCTTGATAGTGGTGGTCGGCCCCTGCTCGATTCATGACATCGAGGCCGCTCGCGATTACGCTCGCCGCCTGCGCAAGCTCGCCGACGAGGTCAGCGACAGTCTGTATATCGTGATGCGCGTCTATTTCGAGAAGCCGCGCACCACGGTCGGCTGGAAGGGGCTGATCAACGATCCGCATCTCAACGGCTCGTTCGAGATCGAAGAGGGCCTGCATATCGCCCGCCGCCTGCTCGTCGAGCTGACCGAAATGGGGCTGCCGCTGGCCACCGAGGCGCTCGACCCGATCTCGCCGCAGTATCTTCAGGACTGCATCAGCTGGTCCGCGGTCGGCGCCCGCACCACCGAATCGCAGACGCATCGCGAGATGGCCTCGGGGCTGTCGAGCCCGGTAGGCTTCAAGAACGGCACCGACGGCAGCCTAGACGTCGCGGTCAACGCCTTGAAGTCGGTCGCTCATCCGCACAACTTCCTGGGCATCGACCAGGCCGGTCAGGTCGCGGTGATCCGTACCCGCGGCAACGCCTACGGGCATGTCGTGCTGCGCGGCGGCAACGGCAAGCCCAACTACGACAGCGTCAGCGTCGCCCTGGCCGAGCAGGAACTGAGCAAGGCCGGCGTTACCGCCAACATCATGATCGACTGCTCCCATGCCAACTCCAACAAGGACCCGGCACTGCAGTCGCTGGTCATGGAAAACGTCACCAATCAGATCCTCGAGGGCAACCGCTCGATCATCGGTCTGATGATCGAGTCGCACATCGGCTGGGGCAGTCAGACGATTCCCGACGACGTGACCCAGCTCGAATATGGGGTGTCGATCACCGATGCCTGCATCGACTGGCCGACCACCGAGGACACCTTCAAGCGCATGGCCGGCAAGCTCAAGCCGGTACTCGCCGAGCGTCGCGGCAAGCGTACCTGAGCGACAAGCGGCAACCCGTCGAACTCGCCTGAGCCAAACCACCGGGGCCTGCATTGAGCAGGCCCCGGTGGTTCTTGTCGGTTTCTTATCAACAATCAGGCGCTCGGCTGGCCATCGATCTCGCGGCGAAACGGCGGCAGCGAATCGAGCAGCGCCTGCCCATAGCGGCGGGTCAGCACGCGCCGGTCGAGCAACGTGATACGTCCCTCGTCGGCTTCCTTGCGAATCAGTCGCCCGCATGCCTGGACCAGCTTGATCGAGGCATCGGGTACCGAGATGCGCATGAAGGGGTTGCCACCGCGGCTTTCGATCCATTCCGCCAGGGTCGCGCCGACCGGATCATCGGGCACCGCGAACGGCAGCCGGGTAATGACGACATGGGTCAGGTATTGCCCCGGCAGGTCGATGCCCTCGGCGAAGCTCGCCAGGCCGAAGATGATGCTGCCCTCGCCGGCATCGACGCGCTTGCGATGGCGGTCGATCAGTTCGCGCTTGGGCAGACGATCCTGAGCAAGCACGCGCTTGCTCAGCGCCTCGGGCAAGGCCTTCTCGACGGCACGTAGTTGCGCCCGCGATGAGAACAGCATCAGCACCGCCTCGCGTTCGCCGAGCTCGGCGATGAACTCGCCGATCGCCCGCTCGTGGGCATCGCGATTGCTCGGGTCGACCGCCTCGCGGGGCACGCTGAGCACCGCACGGGAATAGTCGAACGGGCTCGGCAGTCGCTGGTAGCGGTAGCGATTGGCCAGTCCGGCCCGCTCCTGCAGGCGCTCGAAGCGCCCCAGCGCGGTCAGCGTCGCCGAGGTCACCACCGCCCCGTAGCAACTGCCCCAGAGATAACGCGCCAACGTCTCCGCCGCCGATACCGGGCTCGCCGAGAAGGTCAGTTCGCTCTCGCCGCCCTGCTGGTCGAAGGTCAGCCAGCGCGCCTGCGGCGGTTCGCCTTCGCTGTCGTCGGCGGCCATCGCCTGCCACAGCGCATGCGCCTCGAGGGCGCGGCCGTGCAGCAACGCCACCAGTGGCAACCAGGGCTCGGCCTGCTCGCGCTCGAGCCCGGTGGCTTTCTCGGGATCGAGGCTCTCGCGCAGGATATCGGCCATCGTCTCGAGATTGCGCGACAACTCGGCGAACGGCGTGACCAGCGCCGCCGCCAACTCGCGCAGAGCCTGTGGCGCACGGCCCATGGCGAAGCGGTGATGGCGAGTGTCGTCGCCGGCGCCATCGGGCAGTTCGGCCAGGCTGTGGCCCAGCGCATAGGCTTCGCCGAGGCGAGGCTCAAGTGCGGCGATCGACTCGGGAAAGCCCGCAAGCAGCCGCGCCAGGGTCGGCTGCACCGCCAGGGCAGTATTCAACTCGGTCAGCGATTTCTTGAGAGTGCGCAGCCAGCGCAGCGTGGCGTTGACGCCGAAGCGATGATAGAAGTGCTCGAGGGCCTTGTCGGGCAGGTGATGGCCTTCGTCGAAGATGTAGATGCAGTCCTTGGGAGGCGGCAGCACCACCCCGCCCCCCAGGGACAGATCGGCCAGCACCAGGTCGTGGTTGGCGACGATCACGTCGGCCTGATCGAGATGCCGGCGGGCCCGGAAAAAGGCACAGGCGCTGAAGTGGCCGCAGCGTCGGTTGGTGCACTGGCGGTGATCGGTGGTCAGCTTGCGCCAACTGGTGTCCTCGATGGCCACCGGCCAGCTGTCGCGATCGCCCTCCCAGCGGCCGGTACCGTAGGCTTCGGCGAGCTCCTGCACCAGGCCGTGGAAATCGTCGCCGTCGCGCGACTCCAGGGCCTGCTCGAACAACGAGTAGGTCGGGTTCTCCTCGGTGCCATCCAACGCCTGATCGAGCTTGGCGACGCATAGATAACGGCCCCGCCCCTTGGCCAGGGCGTAGTCGAACTGCAGACCGCTATGTTGCTTGAGTGCCGGCAGATCCTGATGCAGGACCTGCTCCTGCAGCGCCACCGTGGCGGTCGAAATCACCAGCCGCTTGCCGCGCGCCTGGGCGACCGGCAACGCCGACAGCAGATAGGCCAGCGTCTTGCCTGTACCGGTGCCGGCCTCGAGCACGCAGACGTGTTCGTTGGAGAGCCGCCGCCCGCTGTCGTCGGCCTCGATGCCGGCCAGCGTCCGCGCGATCTCGGCGATCATCAGCCGCTGACCATAACGCGGGGTCAACTCGAGGCCCTCTAGGACCCGGCGATAAGCGGCCTGGATCTCGTTCTTCAGGGCCTCGTCGAGCATCGATCGATCCTTTCAAAATCCCTACGACAGCCCTACAGCAGCCCTTCGGGCGGATGCTCGCAGGGCAGCTTGTCGTTGATATAGCGCTCGATCTCGGGCAGCGAGAAGGCGTCCTCCTCGCCGACGAAGCTGATCGACACGCCCTTGGCGCCGGCGCGTCCGGTACGTCCGATGCGATGCACGTAGTCTTCCGGGTCTTCGGGCAAGGTATAGTTGATGACATGACTGACGTCATCGATATGGATGCCACGCCCGGCGACGTCGGTCGCCACCAGCACCGTGAGCTCGCCTTCGCGGAAGCGCTCGAGGGTCTTGATGCGCTGATTCTGCGGCACGTCGCCGGACAGCATGGCGACATTGACGTCGGCCTTGCGCAGCAGTTCATCGAGCTTGCGCACCAGATCGCGACGGTTGCCGAACACCATGACCCGCTCGAAGGATTCCTGTTTGAGCAGGTTGACCAGCAGCCGCTGCTTGTCGTCGTCGCTGACCAGATAGACGCGCTGGTCGATGTCGGCGGCGTTGTCGACGGTGACCTCGATCTCGACGTGCGCCGGCTGATGCGTCCACTGGCTGGCTAGGTTGAGGATGTCTTCGGTAAAGGTCGCCGAGAACAGGAAGGTCTGACGCTCCTCGGTCTTGGGCGTATGGCGGATGATCCGCTTGACGTCGGGAATGAAGCCCATCGACAGCATGCGATCCGCCTCGTCGAGCACCAGCACCTCGGTCTGGCTGAGATCGACGTCGCGCTTCTCGTGAAAGTCGAGCAGGCGACCCGGTGTGGCGACCAGTAGGTCGACCTTCTTAGCCAGCTGTTCGCGCTGCTTCTGGTAATCCATGCCGCCGACCACGCTGGCGATATTCAGCGAGGTGAAGCGGGCCAGCGCCTTAGCGTCCTTCTCGATCTGCAGCGCCAGCTCACGGGTCGGCGCTACGATCAGCGCGCGCGGCGCACCCGGCTTCTGGCCATCCGGCGCCGGCTCCTCGAGGAAGTAGGTCAGCGCGGCGATCAGAAAGGCCGCGGTCTTGCCGGTCCCGGTCTGCGCCTTGCCGACCACGTCGCCGCCGAGCAGGGTCTGGCTCAGCGCCTCGGCCTGGATCGGCGTGCAGTATTCGAAGCCCAGCGCATGGATCGCCCGCATCAGCGGCAGCGGCAGGTCGAAGTCGTGGAAGCGCCACTTGCCGGCGACCGGCGGCACCTGGAACTGGCGCAGATCCCAGTTGGACTGCGATTTGCGCGGCTTGCGGCGACGACGCTTGGGCTTGCGGTTCTGGGCCGGTGCGGCTGTCTTTTCCGACTCACTCATAGGCTTGCAGTTCTGTTCCGGTTCGATGGGAAATAATGAAGGCGCCATTGTACCAGCCCTTGGCAACAAGAGCCCGTCACGCGCATCGCGGGTCACAACCTGTCGGTAGCCGGCCGGGAGCTGGTAGAATGCGCAAATGCACGATTCAGGAAACCGCCCTACATGACGCGCAAGAAGAAGACTCGCTCGCTGGCCGACAAGGTGACCATCCGCACCGGCAAGCGCAAGGATTATCGCCGTTGGCGCCACGACAATCCCGACGAGATCGTCTCGTCGCGTCGCTTCACCGAGAAGAAGCGCCAGCAGCGCAAGCTTCAGGCTGCACGCAAGCTTGCCCGCCAGCAGCAGGCGGGCAAGCTCGACCTTCACGGCAGCGATTCGCGCGATGGCGACGCGCCGAAGGGAGATGCATGATGCGCCTGGTATCCTTCAACATCAACGGGCTACGTGCGCGCCTGCATCAGCTCGAAGCGCTGATAGAAAGCCATCGCCCCGCGGTGATCGGCCTGCAGGAGACCAAGGTCCACGATGACGAGTTTCCGCTCGAGGCCGTTCGCGCCCTAGGTTATCACGTCTATTACCACGGTCAGAAAGGCCATTACGGGGTCGCCCTGCTGTGCCGGCGCGAACCCGAAGAAGTCTTCTACGGTCTGCCCGAAGATGGTGAGGACGCCCAGCGGCGCTTGATCGGCGCCCGCTTGTGCGGCGACGACGGCGAGGAATTGATCGTCTGGAACGGCTACTTCCCGCAGGGCGAGAACATCGCTCATCCGGTCAAGTACCCGCACAAGCGCGCGTTCTACGCCAAGCTCAGCGAGCATCTCGAGCGCGACTTCCGCCCCGATCAGCGGCTCGCCCTGATGGGCGATTTCAATATTTCGCCCGAGGACATCGATATCGGCATCGGCGAGTCCAGCCGCAAGCGCTGGCTGCGGGAAGGCAAGACCAGCTTCCAGCCGGAGGAGCGCGAATGGCTACAGCGTCTTAGGACATGGGGCCTGGACGACGGCTACCGGCTCTGCCACCCCGAGGATTGCGATACCTTCAGCTGGTTCGACTACCGCTCGCGCGGCTTCGAGCGCGATCCCAAGCGCGGCCTGCGCATCGATTACATCCTGGTCACGCGCCCGCTCGCCGAGCGGGTCCGCGACGCCGGCATCGACTATCCGTTGCGCAGCATGACCCGACCGTCGGACCATGCCCCGGTATGGCTCGATCTGGACCTGGAAGGATTTCCGTCGCCCGGCTAGCCCGACCGCGCCTTCTTCGCACTTTCCGCGCCGACACCAGCGGCGCGGCTTTGCAGCGAATCCAGCCATGCCTCGGCCTGCTCGGCACCCGCCTGGCGGGCCGCCTCGAAGGCCGCCCTGGCGACCTCGCGATCACCCTGCTCGAGTGCCGACACGCCTTCCAGCAACCAGTCGCGCGGTGTCGCCTCGCCCGCCCGACGTGCTCGACGCAACGCCTCGATGGCCAATTCCCAGCGCCCCCAGGCATAGGCAAGCTCGCCCAATTGACGCCAGTCTTCACCCTTCTGGCTACGCTCGCTTACCGCGTGCCATGCCTCGAGCGCCGCGTCACGATCACGCGCCGCGCTCCAGGCCTGCGCCAACAGCCGACGATTGGCCAGATTATCTTCCAACTGGCCGTTGGCCAGCGCCCGCTCGAGGTGCTCGGCAGCGCGCGCCGGCGTACCGCCGGCCCTGTGCAGCTGGATCAGTTGATGCAGGGCGGCTTCGCCCTGCAGCGCGCCACGCCGCCAGCCGGCTTCCCAGATCGCCGCGGCGCGACCGGGATGATCGAGCCGCTGGGCCAGGCCCGCGGCACGTCGCCAGGTATCGGCTGTCACCTCAGCGGCGCCGAGCAAGGCATCGAGGCTCGTGAGGGCCTCGCGCTCGCGGCCCGCACGCTGATAGATGCTCGCCGCGAGTTCCAGGCGCCGACCATCCGCAGTAGCGCCCGCTCCCCGCCGCGCGCGATCGACCCACTCGGCGGCCGCCTCCCAGCGCTCGAGCTGGGCCAGCCCCTGCGCCATCAACCAGCGATTGCCGTCATCGGCCGCTGCCTCGTCCTGCTCCAGCCACTGCCCGAGCAACTCGACGCCGCGTGCGGTCTGATCGGCACTTAGCCGCAGCCGCGCCTCCTGATGCAGCCATCGGCGGCGGTACTCACGCTCGATACCGTCGAGGCTTCGCGCCTGGGCCAGCAGCTCGGCCGCGGCAACGGGGTTGTCACGACGCCGCTCGGCATTCGCGGCGATCTGCAGGAACAGCGCCCGCGCCCAGCGATCGGCCGCGTTGCCACCCTCCAGGCGTGCCGCGGCCGCGCGGGCATCGTCAGCCAGGGCCGCGGGATCTCCACCGTCGAGACGCGACTGCATGCGCTCGAGGCTCTGCACCATGTCCGGGCGCAACGCCGGCGCGGCGCAGGCCAGGCCCGGCAGCGTCAACGACAGCAAGCCGGCCAACAGTACGACGGCGGGCTTGGGCAAGCGCGCATGCATCATGACTACCCTTTGAGTCGGAACACCAGACGTTGACGAGCCTCACGGGGCGACGCGGACTCGGGGAACTGCCAGCGCGAGATCGCCCGCATCGCCGCTCGCTCGAAGACGTTGCGCGGCTCGGCATCGGTCACCCGCAGCGAATCACTGTCGACGCTACCGTCGGGGAGGATCGTGAAGCGCACCTCGACATAGCCCTCCAGACCGCGTCGCTGCGCACGCGCCGGGTACTCGGGCGGCACCTTGCGCGTCGGCTGCGGCGAGCCCACCGGCCCCGAGGCACTGGCCGGTCCCTGGGCGCTATCCCGCTCGCTCCGCTGGCTGGAGTCCTCGCTGGCATGCGTCGCGTCGGCCTCGGCGACCCGCTCGGGGCTGGCCTGGGGCTCGGGCGCCGGCTCGGGCTTCGGCTTCGGCTTCGGTTGAGCCTTGGGCTTCGGCTTCGGTTGAGCCTTGGGCTTCGGCTGTTGAGTCGTCAGCTCGGGCAGTTCCGCGTCCAGCGGCACCTCGGGAACTTCCATCGCCGGTACCTCGGGCGTCGGCAAGGCGACCGGGCTGCTCGGACTGGGCGCTGGCAATGGCGCGGGCGGAGGGGGCGGCGGTGCCTCGGCGGGTGGCGTGGGCGCCGCCTGGGCCGGCGCCGGTGCGTTGTTCGGAGACTGCTGCCGGGGCGCCTCGACCATCGACATCGAAAGCGGCTCCTCGATCTTCGGTCGATCGTCGACCGGGGGCGTGACCAGCAGCGCCAGTAACGTCAACAGCACCAGCGTCAGCAGTACGCCGCCCAGCGAACCGAGCAGGTGACGCATCAGGGACTGCCCCGCGTCGCCGCCACCGCCAGGTTGTCGACGCCGGCCTCGCGGATGCGATCCATGACCTCGATCAGCAGCCCGGTGGTGGCTTCGCGGTCGGCCTGCACGACGACTCCGCCGCGCTCGCTGACCAGTCCGGCAACCACGGTACCGACGCGGTGCACGTCGACCGGCTCGCCGTCGACCCAGACCGCGCCCTGCGGGGTGATGGCGACCATCACCTGGGCGTCGGGGCGCGCGCTGGCGGCCGACGATTCGGGACGCTCGATCTCGACGCCGCTCTCCTTGGTAAAGCTGGTGGTGACGATGAAGAAGATCAGCATGATGAATACCACATCGAGCATCGGCGTGAGGTTGACCTCAGCGCCCTCGTCGCCGTTGCTCATTCGACGTCTACGCATGATTTGCCTCCACGGCGCGCGCCATCCGGTCGTGAAGGCGCTGGTCCTCGCGACGGATGACCTGCTCGAGACGGGTAGTGAACAGCAGCCCGACCACCGCGATCGCCATGCCGGTGAGCGTCGGCAACGTCGCCCGGGCGACGCCGTCGGCCATCGCCCGGGCCTGGCCGACCTCGGTCAGCGCCAGGCTGTCGAAGACCTGGATCATGCCGGTCACGGTGCCCAGCAGCCCCAGCAACGGGCACAGCGCGACCAGCAACTTTAGCCACGGCAGCGGGCGGCGCAAGCGGGCGATCAGCTCGCGGGTCCAGACCTCGCGCAGGGTCAGCGCACTCCAGCTGATATGCTCGGACCGCGAGGTCCAGCGAGCGATCAGCTCGCGGCGCGCGCGGCGATGGGTAAAACGCCAGTAGAGGCCACGCTCCAGCGCCAGCGAGAACAGCGCCATGGCCACCACGGCGATCACCACCAGCACGATGCCGCCGGTTTCAACCAGCCGCGCCAAGGGCTCAAGCAGGATGGGCATGACGACTCTCCGGATGGCTCTGGCGCCCCTCGAGATGATCGGCCAGTACCGCGCTGGCGCGCCCCTCGAGCTGGCCGACCAGGCTGCGGCTGCGGCTGGCCAGTGCCGTCTGCGCGAACAGTAACGGTACCGCCGTGATCAACCCCAGCACGGTGGTGACCAGTGCCTGGCTGATCCCGCCAGCCATCAGTTGCGGGTCGCCGGTGCCGAACACGGTGATCGACTGGAAGGTGACGATCATCCCGGTCACCGTACCCAGCAGGCCGAGCAGCGGCGCTACCGCGGCGAGCAGCTTGACCAGCGGCTGGCCGCGTTCGAGGCGCGGCTGCTCGGCGAGCAACGCCTCGTCGAGACGCGCCTCGAGGGCCTCGGGAGCGTGCCCTTCGCCCAGCGCCTTGAAGCGCTTGAGGATCCGTCCCAGCGGGTTGTCGTCGTGGAGCGTCGTCGTATCGCGCAGCTGTCGGCGCAGGCGCTGCGACACACGCAACAGGTAAGCGTACTGGAATACCGCCACCAACAGCCCCAGCACGCCCAGCGCGACGATGACATAACCGACGTAGCCACCATGCTGAAAGCGCTGCCACACGTCGGGACGCTGCGACAGCGCCTTGAGCACCTGACCCTGGCTCGGATCGAGAGGCAGCGCCTCGCGCTGACCCTGCTGATAGGCCCGCAGGGCCTCGCTCACCTCGTCGGGTGTACGCTCGATCACCGCCAGCGCATCGCCGTCGCCCGGCTGGCGCAGCAACTGACCCTCGCTAAAGGCGGCGAACGCCCCGGGACGCATGACCTCGCGCCGGGTCACTTCACCGCTACGCCCGGCCACCGGCGCCTCGAAGCGCACCACGCGGCCACTTTCCGCGGTCAGTTGCGCCAGGCTATCGCCGAGCGTCGCCAGGTCCTCGAGGTTGAGCAAGGCATCGTCGGCCGGCCGCTCGGGCAGGCTGAGGGCGCTGCCTACCGTGAGCCAGCTATCGCCGATCTCGTCGCGCAGGGCGCCGATCCGCTGGCTGATGACATCCTGAACGCCGCCGAGATCGCCGGTCTGATTGCCGGCCTGCTCGCGCAACTGATTCAAGCGCCGGCGCTGTTCGTTGCGCTGGCTTTCCAGCGCCTCACGCCGCCCCTGGGCCGCTGTCAGCCGCGCCCGGGCTTCGCCCAGCGCGGCCTCGAGCGCTTCGCGGTCATCGAGCAATGCCGCCAGGCGCTGCCTGTCGCGGCCGGTGGCCGCCTGACTGTCGGCGCGAAAATCCTCGAGCACCCGGGACAACGACGGTGTCGCCTCGCCACCGGCCTGTTCCGAGGTTTGCTGTGCCAGGGCCACGGGTGACAGCACCGTAGCGAGCAATGCGCTCATCGCTAGCAATCGCCTCATGATGCGTCCTCCTGACCCTGCTGCGATGGCTGCTCCTGGCCTTGCTCGGGGGTTACCGACAGCGGCAGGTCGAGCATCGCCGGCGCGCGCTCCTCGTGAGCGATACGCAGGCCCTTGCGCACCTCACGCAAGGCGTCAGCGTCGAGCGAGCGCCAGCCTTGCTCGCCGCTGCGCCAGACGCCGCCCTGCTGACCATCGGGGGTCAGGCAGTACCAGCCCAGCCGCCCCAGGCGCAGATAGTCGACCTCAAGATCCTCGTCGCCTGTACTCAGCGAGCCATGCCAGGCATCCACCTCACGGCCGTAGTCCAGCTCGGTGCGCCAAGCGGCCAGTACCCGGTCCAGCTTGTCGGCGGCCGACAATTCACCGCTGTCGAGCATCCGGTCGAGACTCGCGAGGCGCGCCTGACGTTCGTCGTGCAGGAACGGCATATCGGCCGAGACCAGCCGCTCGAGGCGAGCCACCAACCGACGGGTGAGTACCGGCAGGCGCTCTTCGGCATTGGCGAGCTGCTCGACGGCCCGCTGGCGATGCTCGATAGTCTCGTCCTGCTCGTCGACCTGGCGCGCCAGCTCTTCGTTATAGGCTTCGAGCCGTCGCGCCTCGCGCTCGACACGCCGCAGTTCGCGTAGCGCTTCACGCGTGGCGTCGTCGGCGGCATCGATCTTCTGCTGAAGCTGCGCCTGGCTCTGCTGCGCCTCGACACTTTCTCCCACGAGCGCGCCTTCCGCCCGCGCTTCGCGCCCTGCGTCCTGGGCCAGCGCCTGCGCGCTGCCCAGCAACGCCAGACAGACCAGCACCGCGCCGCCGCTACGCCGGGGTGCGTCGCACATCGTCATGATCCGCTTATTCACTACACTGCTCCGAGTAGGCTATCGGCTCGGCATGCCGATGAAATGATCGCCACGCTAATACAAAATATAACCATTATCAACGCAGGCACACGGCGATATCGATTGACTCAAGTACAAAGGCCGACCCGGGAGGGCCGGCCTTTGAGAGGTCGGGCATGGAAGGCGGCACCAGGCCGCCGTCGACTCGAACTTACAGCGCCTGCTCGAGCTGCGGCAGGATCTCGAACAGGTCGCCGACCAGGCCATAGTCGGCCACCTGGAAGATCGGCGCCTCCTCGTCCTTGT